>JAJDNC010000074.1 GCA_022340865.1 Gemmatimonadota bacterium | reverse complement strand
CCGAGGACGGAGTCCTCACCTACCCACCGGACTACGAGGAGGGCACGAAGATCCCGCTGGTGCTCCTCATCCACGGCGGCCCCGAAGGCGCGTCCACCGCCCTCTTCTTGGCCCGCGCCCAGCTCCTGGCCGCCCACGGCTACCTGGTGTTCCAGCCCAACTATCGCGGCAGCATCAACCTGGGCGACACCTACCAGCACGCCATCTACCGCGACACCGGCGAGGGTCCGGGGAAGGACGTCATGGCAGGGTTGGCCGCGGTAGAGAAGCTGGGTGTGGTGGACACGAGTCGCATCGGCGTCTCGGGATGGTCGTACGGCGGCTACATGACCACCTGGCTCACCGGCCACTACCATATCTGGAAGGCCGCGGTGGCCGGCGCCGCCCTCACCGACTGGGTCATGGACTACACCATCGCCTTCTACCAGCAGGGCGACATGTACTTCTTCGGCGGCTCGCCCTGGACGAAGGAGTACTGGGACATCTGGCGCAAGCAGTCGCCCATCGCCTACGTGCGGAACGTGACCACACCCACGCTGCTCATGGGCGACGTCGGTGACCCCAATGTGCCCATCGTGAACAACCTCGAGTGGTACCACGCCCTCCGCGACAACGGTGTCGAGACCGAGTTCTGGGCCTATCCGGCCAACTCGCACTTCCCCGGCGACATCGTACGCCAGACGGACGTCTACCGGCGTTGGATCGACTGGATGGACCGGCATCTGAAGCCCGAGGGCTCGAAGAAGTAGCGCGGCGGTCGGGGACGCACCGGGGGAAGCACGTGGCCGCCCATGGAGTGCCACGTCCGCGGGCCTGCGGCGCCCGGGTTCGTCGGTCGGTGCGATCCCCTACTTGTCGTCTCCGAACTGGCCCGCCAGGCGGTCCCACGCTGCTGGAGTGGCGATGACGAGGAGCTGATCGCCGGCCCGCAGATGCGCCCCTCCTCCCGGCAACAGCGTATACCCGTCCCGCAGCACCGCAGCCAGATCCGCTTCGGGCCCGAGCTGCGGCCCGGCGACAGGCTGGTCGACCAGGGGGCTGTCCGCCTTCAGCTTGCCGATGGTGAGGCGGGTCTGGTCCGGCAGGTCGATGGGGACACCGCTCTCGAGCAACATGCGGAGGTCCAGGTGTCCGACCTGGGATAGCGCCGGTGTCCGGTGCTCGCGCAGGAGGCGGAACGCGTTCTTCAGGTGCTCGGCGTGATGAGCCGGCGAGTACGCCGGTGTCGCCACCTGCGCCTCGTACAGGCTGCGGTACTTCAGCCGTCTGGTGAGCGCGGACTGCAGCAGAACGCTGAGCACCACGGCCAGGGCTGCCGCCACCAGGAACTCGTACCCGCCGGTCATCTCCGTCACCATGAGCATCGCGGCGATGGGCACCCGCCCCGCGCCACCGAACACCGCCGCCATCCCGACGATGACGAACGGTGCCGCAGGCTGGTGGAGGACGGCAGCCATGAAGCCGCCCACCATGGCCCCGACGTAGAGGCTCGGTGCGAAGACGCCGCCTGCGCCCCCCGAGGAGAGGGTCAGCGAGAAGGACATCATCTTCGCAAAGATCAGGACGAGCATGAGCGTGATCGCCAGGCGCCCGTCGATGGCCTCCTGGATCCAGCCGTAGCCGCCGGCCAGCACCTGGGGCAGCGCCAGGGCGATGAGGCCGACGCAGAGCCCCCCGATGGCCGGCTTGAAGTGGGGTGGGATCGGGATGGCGTGGAACAGGTCGCGCACGTAGTAGAACACCAGCGGCATCAGGGTCGACACCACCCCGGCCACGAGGCCCAGCACGGCGTAACGGAAGTAGTCGGTGAAGCTGGGGGCGGCGAGTCCCGACGGGACCGTGAACAGCGGCGCGAACCCGACGAAGAGGCCGTTCACGGCGTACGCCGTGACCGAGCCGAGCAGCGTGTGGATCAACGCCCCCGCGTCGAACTCCATGTCGCTGTACAGCACCTCGACGGCGAACACCGCGGTGCCGATGGGTGAGCGGAAGATCGCCGACAGGCCGGCGGCCATCCCGATGAGCACGAGGAGCCGGCGCTCTTCGTCGCTGCGCTTGACGAGGGAGGCGTAGATGGACCCGACGCCGGCGGCGATCAGCGAGGTCGGACCCTCACGGCCCGCCGAGCCGCCCGAGCCGATGATGATGGCCGAGGCAATCGCCTTGAGGGGCGTCACGCGGGTCCGGATGTACCCGCCGGCGGTATGGAACGCGCGCACCGCCGTGTCGGTGCCGTCGCCCTCCGCCTCGGGAACGAGGCTGTACACGAGGACGCCGGCGATGAGGCCGCCCAGCGTCGTGGCCACCGGGATCAACCACAGGCCGTGCGGCCCGAGGATCTGGTGGAGCAACCCGCCCTCGCCCGTGAGCATCGGCGGCGAGTAGTCCGCCAGGGCGCCCATGAACACCTTCTGCGTGAGGTGCAGCATGAACATGAACACCTGGGCGGACAGCGCCCCGACCACCCCGAGGATGAGCGTGTCGAGAAGCAGCAGGCGGCGGCGCAAGGGGTCACCCCCTCCGGTGAGGGTCTGCAGGGTGATCGATGGGGGACGGGGTCAGCATCTGTTGGGGCGTATCGTGCAGCTCCAGTCGCCGTGATGACGGTCTACCGCCGGCGCACCGGGAGCCTGCGATGCCCGATCTCCTCGAATCGGGGGAACAGTTCGCGGGGCCGCCGCAGCCGGCCCCTTCGCGTCGACGGGTGGAGCGCGCAGGGTTCGGATGGGGCCTAGGGACGCACCGAGGAGATCGTGAACCTGAAACCGTCCGGGTCCCGAACCCGAAACAGGCGCACGCCCCCCGGCATGTCGGCGGGCTCGGAGTCGAGGGTGCCTCCACGTGCCTTGATCCCCTCGGCCAGCTCGTCGATGTCCTGGACTGTGGTGATCTGCAGCGAGAACCCCTCCCCCTTGTCCCGGTCCTTCCCTTTCGCGCCGTCGTCCTGCTCGAGGAGCAGCCGCACGGCGCCGGCCTTCAGAGACACCCCCGTCACGACGCCATCGCGCTCGTGCTTCCGCTCGATGCTGAAGCGCAGCACGACGCGGTACCACGCGAGGCTCTTCTCCAGGTCGCTGACGGTAAGGGACGCAGCGAGCTCACGGCCGCGGAATGACTCGGGTTGGGCGCGGTCGGGGACGCCGAAACGCACCGGGGCGTCGGGGCTCATCACATCTCCGGGATCGAGCGGACAACACCTACAGAGGTGATCTAATACGCCCGTGTCCACCCCGCCATCTTCGGTCACCCTCGCTGCCGCGATGGATCGGGGCCACCGGCGCTTCGAGCACCCGCGAAATGCTACAATCGTCGGAGATTTCGCCGCTCGCGCGCGCCGCCCCGACGACGCATGTTGCTGCGTCTTCCACCAGACATGGGACCGGCCGACGAGGGCTCCCCGTCCCGCCGCTGCCGGCAGGCATGTCACCGGCCGGAGTCCAGCCATGACGTCTCGCGCGTGCACAACCGTGCTCTCGTTTCTGCTCGGCATCATCCCCGCCGCGCTAAGCGCCCAGTCCACCCGCCTCCTCCACCAGCCCGACGTCAGCGCGCGCTACGTCGCGGTCGCGTACGCCGGGGACATCTGGCTCGTGCCGAGATCCGGGGGCGACGCCCGGCGAGTGACTTCCTCGCCCACCGTGGAGAGCGATCCGCACTTCTCACCGGACGGGAAATGGCTCGCCTTCACGGGCGAATACGGCGGCAACCCGGACGTGTACGTGGTGGGTGTCGACAGCGGCGTTCCGCGCCGCCTCACATGGAACCCGGCGCCCGATCAGGTGCGCGGGTGGACCCCCGACGGCAAGAGCGTGGTCTTCGAGTCCACGCGCACGGGCGTCCCCGACGCGGAGCCGAAGCTGTGGAAGGTGGCCCTCACCGGCGGTCTCCCCGAGCCGTTGCCGCTGCCTCGCGCCCAGGCGGGCGCCATCTCCCCCGACGGCCGGTACATCGCCTACCAGCTCGTGCGTCCCTGGGAGTCGGAGGAGCGGAACTACCGCGGCGGCCAGAACCAGCCCATCCGGGTGTTCGACACGCGGACCGACTCCGTGCAGAAGCTCCCGTGGACGAACAGCCGCGACCAGCAGCCGGTCTGGCTCGGCAGCACCATCTACTTCATCTCCGACCGGGACTGGACCAACAACCTCTGGGCCTACGACACGAGGACGAAGGCCCTGAAGCAGATCACGCACTACAGCGACTTCGAGGTGGAGAGCGTGAACACCGGCGCCGGCATGGTGGCGTACGCGGAGGCCGGTGACGTCCATCTGTACGATCCTGCCACGGGCGCCGACCACAAGCTCGACGTCCACATAACCGGCGACTTCCCGTGGGCCATGCCCCATGCCGCCGACGTGTCGAAGGACCTCGTCCACCCGCAGCTTTCGCCCACCGGCGTGCGTGCGCTCTTCGAGGCCCGCGGCGACGTCTTCACCGTGCCCACCGAGAAGGGCACATGGCGCGACCTCACCCGGTCGTCGGGCGTGGCCGACCGCACTCCCGTGTGGTCACCCGACGGCAAGCAGATCGCCTGGTTCAGCGACAGCAGCGGTGAGTACGAGCTCATGGTGGGCGGTCAGGACGGGCTCACGCCGCCGCGGGCGTACAAGCTCCAGGATCCGACATACTTCTACTCGCCGGAGTGGTCGCCCGACGGCAAGCGGATCCTGTTCACCGACGCCGAGATGAATCTCTGGGTGCTGGATCTCGCCACGGGCAAGGAAACCCACGTGGATCAGGGCAACTACACGTGGCCCAACCGGGACATGTCGCCCTCCTGGTCCCCCGACTCACGGTGGATCGCCTACACCAAGAGACTCAGGCGCTCCCAGTTCCACGCGGCGTTCGTGTACGACCTGGAGGACCACTCGACCCACCAGCTCACCGACGGGTTGTCCGACGTCATCGACCCCACGTGGGGCAGGAGCGGCAAATACTTGCTCTTCCTGGCGTCGACGGACTTCGCGCTGCACACGGGGTGGCTGGACATGAGCTCGTACAATCAGCCGATCCAGCGCGGCGTATACCTGGCTGTCCTGTCCAAGGCCGACCCGTCGCCGCTGCTCCCCCAGAAGGGAGACGAGCCTGGGACTCCCGAGAGCGGGTCCGAGCGGTCGGGCGGATCCGGAGGCTCTGCGAAGCCCGACACGAGCGCGCACCGCGGCACCCACGAACGCGTGACCGTGCATATCGACTTCGACGGCTTCATGCAGCGGATCCTCGCCCTGGACGTCCCGAGCCGTGACTACGTCGATCTCCAGGCGGGGAAGGCGGGGCAGTTCTTCTACCTCGAGCGCGTACCCCACCACGCCGACGTGCTCCACCGGTACGATCTCGGGGATCGCAAGGCCATCGACTTCGTGTCGGCGGCCGCCGGGGACTACGCGATCTCCTTCGACGGCAAGAAGCTGCTGTATCAGCATGCGAGCTCCAGCGGGCGTCCCGAAGGCCGCTGGGCCGTGGTGGATGCCACCGGCGGCGCTCCGGCCGCGGGCAAGGGCGCTCTGGCCACGTCGGACCTCAAGGTGGACGTCGACCCCGAGGCCGAGTGGCACCAGATCTTCGACGAGGCGTGGCGCATCGAGCGGGATTACCTGTACGTGGCCAACATGAACGGCGCCGACTGGCCCGCCATCAAGAAGAAGTACGCCCAGTTCCTGCCCTACGTGCGTCACCGTGCCGACCTGACCACGCTGCTCTCCCAGATGCAGGGCGAGCTCTCCCTGGGACACAGCTTCGTGGGTGGGGGCGACCTCCCCACGGCCGACGCGCAGCCGGCGGGACTCCTGGGCGCGGACCTCGAGGTGGCCAACGGCCGCTATCGCATCCGGAAGATCTATACCGGCGAGAACTGGAACCCGGACCTGCGCGCGCCTCTCTCCTCGCCGGGCGTCGACGTGCACGAGGGTGAGTACATCCTCGCGGTGAACGGCCGCCAGCTGGCGCCGCCCGAGAACCCCTACGAGCCCTTCGTGGGCACGGTGGGCAAGCAGGTGGAGCTCACCGTCAACGAGCGGCCCACCATGGAGGGCTCGCGCGTGGTCACGGTGGTTCCCGTGGCCAGCGAGAGCGCGCTACGCACCCGTGACTGGATCGAGTCCAACCGCCGAGAGGTCGACTCGCTCTCGAACGGGCAGCTCGCGTACGTCTACGTCCCCAACACCGGTGAGGGCGGCTACACCAGCTTCAACCGGTACTACTTCGCGCAGCAGAACAAGAAGGGTGCGGTCATCGACGAGCGGTTCAACCACGGGGGCAGCATCGCCGACTACATGGTGGACATCATGAGCCGCAAGCTCCACGGCTACTTCAGCCAGCGGCTCGGCAAGCACTACAACGACGTCACCGCCCCGGCGGCGGCCATCTGGGGTCCGAAGGTGCTCGTCATCAACGAGATGAGCGGCTCCGGCGGCGACATGTTCCCGTACATGTTCAAGCAGATGCACATCGGGCCCCTCATCGGGACGCGCACCTGGGGCGGCCTGGTGGGGTGGGGCGGCGAGCCGAGGCTCATCGACGGAGGATTCATCAGCGCGCCGAGCACGGGCTTCTACGACCCCTCCGGGAAGTGGGCAGTGGAGAACCAGGGCGTCTCGCCCGACATCGAGGTGGAGCAGACGCCTGCTCTGCAGATCGCGGGGCACGATCCCCAGCTGGAGCGCGCCGTGGCCGAGGCCATGAAGCTCCTGCGCGAGCATCCCGTGGAGCTCAAGCCGACCCCGCCGGGGCCTGATCGGGTGCATCCCCAGCGGAACGGCCGGGGTGGAGGGGGCGGACGGTGAGGTCCGGCGGGACGAGCCCGGGGCGCCGAACCTGAACGTGCAAACGTCTCCACCGCGAACCGGACCATCCAGTGAGAAGGGGGCGGCGGGTCATGACCCGCCGCCCCCTTCACGGCACGTGATCTGCCGCCCTTCACGGGCTGCCGGCGAACGTCATCTGCGCAGCTCCGTCGACAGGATGTTGTTGAGGTTCAGACCCGGCGCGGCCTGCAACCCGTAGTCCTTCTCCATCTGCTTGATGGAGGCGGTCAGCAGGGTCTCCATCAGGAACGGGTTGTGGACGGCACTCCCCTCCATCTGGGCGAGCTCCACGTTGAACTTCGCGCCTTCCGCCGTGGTGATGTGGTTATCCCCCGCCACGAACTCGCTGTCGGGAGCCTGCACCACCAGCGAGTCAAGCTGGTCGGCCAGGTCGGCGATGCGCGTCTCCGCCGTGGTGTAGGCCGAGCGCGCGGCGTCGGCGGAGCCGTGGCACCCGCTTGAGGAGCACGCGTCGAAGTCGCGCTGCTGGATGCCGCAGTTCGATGTGGGCTCCGGTACCCCGATGCTGTCGAGGCAGGGCGTCGCCTGGAACTCGTGTCCCTGGTAGTTCCAGACGGATGCGCCAGCCGAGTCCACGACGTTGAACTTGTGCATGTGGCAGGTGGCGCACAGATCCGTGTTGGCCACGCTCCCGTGCGTTCCGTAGATGGTGTCGGTGGCGGACATGAAGTCCGGCGCCCGCCATCCGGCCTGCCCCAGCAGGAGGGGACCCTGGGGAGACATGGGCCCGTACTTCGTGGCCGGGTTGGGCACGGCGTCGTACTGATGGCACTTCATGCACAGGTTCTGATTGACGTTGCGCACGTCGATGGGATAGCGCAGCTGGTACTCGTTGCTGGCATCGTGGGGATCGTGACACACCGCGCACGTGACGGGGATGAGCTGCGTGGTGTTCTCCTCGAGGTAGTCTCCGGGGACGCCCCACGCCGCCAGCACCCCGCGCGCCGAGTGGCACGCGCCGCATTCGGGTCTGCTCGCGGCGTTCAGGATGCCGTGGTTCGTCGTGTCGGCGTGCATCGACTTCGCCCACTCGTCCACGAAGGGGTTGTGCGAGCCCGTGTGGCACTCGCCACACCCGTTGGTCAGGCCGACGCCCACCACGATGGACGCCAGCGGCTGGGTCGCGTCGGGATTCTGGGCGTGCTGGAGGCCCGGACCGTGGCACGACTCACACTGGACGTCGTGGTACCGCGCGTCCCCCGTCGCGAGCCAACCGGCGATGGTGTCCACGTAGTTCCCGTTCCCGTTCACGGTGTGGCACTCCTCGCACGACGACATGGCGTGGCCACTGGCCTGCAGGTCCGCCCAGGCCGAGGCGTGCTTGGTCTCCTTCCAGGTGCTGTAGATGCCCGAATGGCAGTTCCCGCACGCGGGCATCTTGGCCACGGTGTCGCTGTAACCCAGGAAGCTGTCCGCGGCGGTGGGTGGTTGAGTGAAGAGCGGCTTTGCGACGAGCACGTCCTTGGTGTCGGTACAGCTCGTCAGG
>JAJDNC010000065.1 GCA_022340865.1 Gemmatimonadota bacterium | reverse complement strand
ATGACCGTGGCGGTGCCCAGGGAAGGCTACACCCTGGACGATGTCGCCACGGATCTGGGCGCCCTCCTCGACACCGCCGGCACGTCCGACGAGACCTGGTCCGAGCAGGTGGTCGAGGTGCACCTGCCGCGCTTCCAGCTCCAGTGGGGGCGCACCCTGAACGGCGACCTCGAGGCGCTGGGCATGGTGGACGCCTTCGACCCGGACAAGGCCGACTTCACACCCATGTCCCGGGCCGTCCAGCTCTACATCCAGAAGGTGAAGCAGAAGACGTTCCTGAAGGTGGACGAGACCGGTACGGAGGCCGCGGCGGTGACGTCGGTGGAGATGGGGGTCACGTCCATGCCCGCGGGGCCGGTGGTGGTGAAGGCCGACCGACCGTTCTTCATCGCCATTCGCGAGCGGCTCTCGGGGACCGTGCTCTTCGACGGCTTCATCGTGCAGGCGCCGACGGACTGAGTCGCGCCAGGACGGCGGCGGTGACGCAGGTCCTGGGCTCAGAGCGACGCGACGTCGGGCACATAGCTCCTGCGGGCCGCCGCTCAGGGGCGCACGTCGAATCCTCGCTCGGGGCCCGCGTCCCCGCCTCTGAACCCGTGCGAGGGGCGCACGTCGATTCGTCGCTGCCCCTGCGGCTCGCCCCCCATGCCTCTCAGTGCCGCACCACCCCCGCCAGCGTCCGGATCTGCAACCGTCCGGTCAGGTCGTCGACGGGGCGGTCCGGCGTGACCACCACGGTCTTCGTCTCTCCGGGCAGCATGTCGAAGTAGTCGTCGGAGAAGCGGGCGCCCATGCCGTCCACCGTGACGCGCACGCCGAAGGCGAAGCGCGCGGCCGTGAGCGTGAGCCGCCAGGCGTCGCCGTCGCGTCGGGCGGACACGACGCGCACGCCGGGGTCGGGAAGCTCCAGCGAGTCGGGGACCACCCCGAAGGCCAGATCGCGGGCGATGGACGTGCTGTCGTTCACCAGGCGCGCCTCGATGACGGTGCGCCTCGGAGAGGCGCCGGCCAGCAGGGAGTCCATCGGCCACTTCCAGACGAGGGGCGCGTCGCCCCCCCGGAGGGTCACGGGGATGGTGGCCCGCACCCGTGGCGCGCCACCGTCCATGTCCACGGTGCGCACCTCGAGGATCCCCTCCACGCGGCCGGTGTCCGCGACAGCCCACACGTGCACGGTGTCCGCCCACCTGTCGGCCAGCACCGCCACCGGCGCGAACACCTGCCTCGCCTTGTACTGGAGGGCCTTCCACCGGCCGAAGTAGTCGCGGCCGGACCACGACACCACCGGCCAGGAGTCGTCGAGCTGCCAGTACAGCGTGCCTCCGCTGTGGGGCCAGGAGCGCCGATCCGCCTCCATGGCGAGGCCCACGCCGGCCGCCTGCTGGAGCTGGCTCACGTAGCCGAAGGCATCCACGGAGTCGTCCGGCGGGTCCGGCCACCCTTCGCGCCTCATGTACATGCGCATCATGGTGTAGCCGTTGTAGTCCGGGCCGGTGCCGAACTTCTGGTGCGCCTGCATCCCGGGCGCGTCCAGGCTCGCCGGCGCCACCGAGTCGAAGGCCTCCAGGGTCGCAGGAGCCGGCAGGGCCTGGAAGCCGTACTCGCTGCGGAACCGAGGGACGTGCTCGGCATACGCGCGGAAGGGCTGCCGCCCGTGCCAGACGGCCCAATAGTGGCTGTCTCCGTGGATGAGGGCCTCGGGCCGTCCCCACGAGACGGGAGGCGACGCGGGCCAGTACGGCGTCGAGGGGTCGTTCATGCGCACCGCCCGGGGCAGGATGCCGTGGAATACCCGCGTGTACGCCGCGGCCACCTGGGCACGCACCTCGGGCGTGTACGCATCCTGCCAACCCCAGGCCCCCCAGGCCTCGGCGATCTCGTTGTTACCGCACCACAGGGCGAGGCTGGGGTGGTTCCGCAACCGCCGCACCTGGTCGTGCGCTTCCGCGGTTACGGAGGCGTCGAACGCGGAGTCACCGGGGACCATGGCGTTGGCGAACATGAAGTCCTGCCAGACCATGATGCCCATCTCGTCGGCGAGGTCGTAGAACACGTCGGGCAGGTAGGCGCCGCCGCCCCACACCCGCACCATGTTCATGTTGGCCGCGGCGGCGTCGCCCAGCAGGCGCGCGTAGGTCACCGAGTCCGCCTGGGGCAGGAAATGGTCCGGTGGCACGACGGCGGCCCCCCGTGCGAAGAAGGGCACGCCGTTCACCACGAAGGTGAAGTGTGCCGGGTGCTTGGAGACGCTGTCGGCGACGCCCGATTCCGCCTTCTCCGCGGCCACGCTGTCCGCTGGGTCCGCAGCCGTGTCCAGGGCGATGGTGCGCACCCCGAAGCGGAGCTGGCGACGGTCCCAGAGGTTCTCGCGCGTGAGGTCCACGTCCATGTCGTAGAGGTGCGCCTTGCCCAGGTCCCGGGGCCACCAGAGCTCGGGGTCGGGGATGCGCACGCGGAGCTCCACGGTGTCCAGGCCCGCACGCACCTCGGCACCCACGAGCACCGGGTCGAAGGCGCTGTCGGGACTGCGGGCGCCGACACGCACCCCGCCGGCGGCCGTCGAGGCCACCTCCACGTCGACGAGCACCTGCGCCTCGTGGGGCGAGATGGACTCCGTGCGCACGCGCACGTTCCGGATCCGCGACCCGCTCCACGCCTCCAGCCGGACGGGCATCCAGATCCCGCTGGTGACGTAGCGCGGTCCCCAGTCCCAGCCGTACTGGTAGGCGGCCTTCCGGGTGAAGGCCCGCGTGTTCTTCGTGTCCGGCTCCTGATGGGGGATGGGCCAGGGGCTCTCCGCGGCCTTCTGTCTGCCCAAGCGGATGGGCGAGGCGAAGCGCACCTCCAGCGTGTTCGCGCCGACGTGCAGGTCGCGCTTCACGTCCACGCGCCACTGCCGGAACATGTTGTCCGCGGTGAGGATCGTCTTCCCGTTCAGGCGCACGTCGGCGTAGGTGTCCAGCCCGTCGAAGGCCAGCTCCACGTGCTCCTGCGCCAGGAGCGCGGGGTCCGCGCGGATCACCGTCCGGTACGTCCAATCGGCGTCCTCGATCCACTGCAGGCTCGCCTCCCGCTCGCCCACGAAGGGGTTCGGGATGAGCCCGGCGGCCAGCAGGTCGGTGTGCACCGTGCCCGGGACATGCGCCGGGATCCACTTCGAGTCGCCCACGCGCTGGAGCTGCCATCCGGCGTCCAGGTCGCGGGTCACCACGGCGGGATGCGGCGCGGCACAGGCGGTGGTGAGGAGGACGGCTGTCAGGAGCGCCCTCATCGCCGGGCCATCCTCTCCGCTTCCTCCCTCACCACCACCACGTCCGCGGGGTCGGAGTCGGAAGGTGGTCGCGTCCACAGCGCCCGGCCCCACGTCGGGGAGGGCGTGGCGCCCAGCTCGATCTGCAGGAGCCCGCCGCGGGCCACGTCCTCGTGGCGGATGTACGTGAACGGCCAGTCCCGGCCGTCCAGACGCACCGAGCGTATGTAGTGCGCCCCGGGCTCGTCGCGGTGGACGCGGATGATGAACACCCCGTGCTGCACGCGGATGCGCGCCTCGTCGAAGCGGGGCAGGCCCAGCACGTACACGCCCGAAGCCGGATCCGCCGGATAGAATCCCAGCGCGCTGAGGACGTACCATGCGGAGATCTGCCCGCAGTCCTCGTTGCCCGGGAGCCCGTCGGGCGCGTCGCGGTACTGCGTGTCGAGGATCTGGCGCACCCGGTCCGCCACCCGGTCGGGGCGACCGGCCCACGCGTACAGGTACGCGATGTTGTGGCTGGGCTCGTTGCCCTGGGCGTACTGGCCGATGAGGCCCGAGATGTCCACGTCCACGTTCGTGCCCGTGAGGACCGTGTCCTGGTCGAAAAGCTCGTCGAGCTGGCGGACGAAGGGCTTGTCACCTCCGTGGGCCGCCACCAGACCGGCGACGTCGTGGGGAACGAACCAGGAGTGCTGCCACGCGTTCCCCTCGGTGTAGTCGCTGTGCGGGCCGTGGTCCGCGCGCAGGGGATCGAAGGGCACACGGAAGGAGCCGTCGGTGAGGCGGCCACGCATGAAGCCGGTGCTGGGGTCGTAGACGTGGCGCCACGCCCGAGACCGGGCCCGGAACGTCCGGGCCGTGGCGCTGTCTCCCACGAAGGTGGCGAGGCGCGCCACAGTGGCGTCGTCGTAGCCGTACTCCAGCGTCTTCGTCACCGACTCGCTGCCCAGGTTCGAGGGGACGAAGCCGTACCGGCGGTAGAGGCCCAGGTCGCGGATGTCCGAGGACTCGCTCTTCACCGCGGCGGCCAGCGCCCGCCGCGGATCCACGCCGGCCAGGCCCTTGAGCACCGCGTCCACGATGACGGGAATCGCGTGGTTGCCCGTCATCGTGTTGGTCTCGTTGCCCACCAGGGGCCACACCGGCAGGAGCCCGTGCTGGTCGCCGAACGCGAGCATGGAGGCCACGAAGTCGTGCACGCGGGCGGGATCGAGGATGGTGTTCAGCGGGTTCGCGGCACGGAACGTGTCCCACAGCGAGAAGATCGAGTAGTTCTCGAAGCCCTTCGCCCGGTGGATCCTGCCGTCGGCACCCCGGTAGCGGCCGTCCACGTCCTCGAACAGGATCGGCGCGAGGCGCGTGTGGTAGAGCGCCGTATAGAAGATCGTCCTGTCCGCCGGCGTCCCTCCGGTGATGCGGACCTTGGAAAGCTCCCGCTCCCACATGCGCGCGGCGTGCGCCCGCGCGCCGTCGAAGTCCCAGAGCGGAGCCTCCGCCTCCAGGTTCTCCAACGCCCCGCGCTCGTCGACGTAGGAGATCGCCACCTTGAGCAGCAGGGTGTGGGTGCCGGGGGCGAAGTGCAGGAGCGCCCTCTGGTGGGGGGAGGTGCCCACCATGTCCACACGGGTCACCGGGCGGGACGTCACCAGCGCGAAGTGGATGCGCTCGTCCTTGGCCCATCCCGTGCTGTAGCGCCGTCCCAGGAAGAGGGTGTCCGCGACCTGGGTCAGCTGGGTGGAGGTGGGCGCGTCCCAGTTCTCGTGGTATCCGAGGTCGACGACCAGCCCCGGGTCCGCGCCGGCGGGGAAGGTGACGCGGTGCAGGCCCACCCGACGCGTCGCGGTGAGCTCCACCTTGATGTGGCTGCGCTGGAGCGTCACCGAGTAGTAGCCCGGCTCCGCGTGCTCGTGGGCGTGGCTCAGGCGGTCGGCGTACGGTCGGGTGCCGTCGGGGAGCGTGTCCACGGCGAGGTTCACGGGGCCCGCCACCGGCATGACCAGGATGTCCAGCAGGTCTCCGATCCCGGTTCCGCTGAGGTGCGTGTGGCTGAAGCCCGTGAGCACCGAGTCGGACCAGTTGTACCCGGAGCACCAGTCCCAACCCGAGCGCCCGTTGTCGGGGCTCACCTGGACCATCCCGAAGGGGACGGTGGCGCCGGGATACGTGTGGCCGTGCCCGCCGGTGCCGATGAAGGGATCCACCCAGCGTGCCAGCGACTCCTGTTGAAGGGCGGGCGGATGGTCGGGGGGCGCGCAGGACGCGAGAACGGCAACGGCGGCCAGGGGCAGCCCGACCCGCCGTGCCCGTCGCGGCCCTCGAGCCCGTAGCCACCGGAGACGGGCCTCGCCGCCGCCGCCCCGACGCCGGGACACCGGCGGCGCGTGAGGCGTCGCCGACGCACGCTTCGTCCTCATGTCTTCAGCAGGTGCGGTCTCTCGTGCAGCACCGTGAGGATCAACTCCCCGAAGAGCGTATTCGCCCATGCGAACCATGCCCTTGTGTAGTCTGATGGGTCGTCCTTGTCGAAGGCTTCGTGCATGAAGCCCGTGCCGGCGTCCGTGTCCTTCAGCGTGCGCAGGACGCCGGCGACTTCGTCGTCGGACGTGCTGGTGAGGGCCTGCATCATCAAGCCCAGCGGCCAGATGCGTCCCGGCCCCGCGTGGGGCCCTCCCACCCCCGACGCCGCCTTGCCCCGGAACCAGTAGGGGTCGTCGTCGGAGAGCACGAAGGCACGGGTGCGCCGGTAGAGCGCGTCGTCCTTCGCGCACGCTCCCAGGTACGGGAGCGACAGCAGGCTGGGCACGTTGGCGTCGTCCATGAAGAGGCGGCTACCGTATCCGTCCACCTCGTAGGCCCACACCCGACCCCGGGTCGGGTGCTCCACCACCGCGTACGTGCGCAGGGCGTCGGCGACCTCGGCGGCCAGGGAGCGGCACTCGGCGGCGAAGTCCGCGCCGGGTCCCAGCGCGGTGGCCATCTCCGCGAGCTGGCCCAGCGACACCACCGCGAAGTGGTTGGACGGAACCAGGAACGGGAAGATCGTCGCGTCGTCGGAGGGCCTGAAGATCGACACGATGAGCCCCACCGGCCGGACGGGATTGCCCCACCCACCTCCGGCCACCGTGTCGCTCTGCCAGGCGGTGACGCGCTCGAAGTGATAGGGGCCACGCCCGTGCATGCGCTGCTGCGTGCGGAACGTGGCGACCACGCTGCGCATCGCCCGGCGCCACGCATCGTCGAAGGGGGACGTGTCCGCGGTGAGCTTCCAGTACCGGTACGCCAGCCGGATGGGATAGCAGAGGGAGTCCACCTCCCACTTCCGCTCGTGGAGCTGGGGTTTCATGTCCGTGAGGTCGTGCTTCCACGGGCTGTCCCCCGGGCCCTTGTAGAACGCGTTGGCGTAGGGGTCGATGAGGATGCAGCGCGTCTGCCGGTTGATGACCCCCGCGATGAGGCGCTGGAGGTGGTCGTCCTCCCGCATCAGCGGCAGGTACGGCCACACCTGGGCGCTGGAGTCCCTCAGCCACATGGCGTCGATGTCCCCGGTGATGACGAAGGTGTCGGGACGGCCGTCCACCTCACCGAAGTCCACCGTCGTGTCCAGGGTGTTGGGGAAGCAGTTCTCGAAGAGCTGCGCGATCTTCGGATCCGTGACCTCGTGCTTCACCCGCTGGATGGTGCGCTCGACGGCCTTGCTCGTGAAGCAGCGCTCGGCGAGGGGTGGCCGGCCGTCGAGCCGGCGCTGCTGGAGCGGGCCCGCGGCGGCCGGCGTACGCGTGGATTGCGTGCCGCTGGCGGCCGGGTCGCTTTCGCCGGTGGCGATACGGCCGCCGAGAGGTACCACCACGGCCGCGGCGCCCACGGCACCGGCGGCCCGGCGCAGGAACGCCCGGCGGTCGGGGGCGGAGGTTTTGCCGTCGGGGTCCAGCTCGTCCTCCTGGAATGGGTACCGAGTCAAGGTAGGGTGGAGCTTCGGGAGGTCGCCAGCCGCCGCCGGCCGGCCCCGGCTCACCCGCTGGATTGACGCGTCACCTGGGGATCCCGGGCGACGGGGCCTCCGAGCATGAGCCCGCCCCCACGCCTCCGACGAGACCGGGTCTACCGGACGGCGGGTCCACCGGACGCCGGGTCGGCACGGGAGCCGGCGGTCTCCCACAGCTGTCGTTGACGCCACATCCGCCCGCGCCTATCGTCGCCGGACGCGGGGTCCTCCCTGCCGGCGCCCGCGCGGTCCACGCTCATCGGAGCACCCGTCATGCGTCGCTTCATACCCGTCGTCTGCGCCTTACTCGCCGTCGCGCCCGCTGCGGCGCAAACGCCGTCTACGGCAAGCCAGGGTCGTGCGTTCCAGACCCGGGACTGGTACAAGCTCACCACCGTCTCCTCGCCGGCCATGTCGCCGAACGGGCGGTGGGTCGCGTTCACCGTCACCACAGTGGACGAGGCCGCGAACAAGCGCCACTCCGAGGTATGGCTCGTCTCCAGCGCCGGAGACGAGCCCGTGCGCATGACCTCGCCGGGGACGGAGAGCTCCAACCCGCGGTGGTCCCGGGACGGCTCGCTCCTGCTCTTCACCTCGAGGCGGGAGGGAGGCCGGGGAAGCACGTGGGCCCTGCGCATGGACCGGGTGCCGGCGGGTGAGGCGTTCCAGCCCGAGGCCGAGCCCCGGGGCTCCACGCCCGCGGACGGCTCGTTCACGGTGTTCACCCAGGGAGGCTCGGGGCGCTTCGGCTTCTTCGGCCGGGGGGGGCGCGGGAGTGAAGAAGACGCCCCGCAGGAGGCGCCGGGCGGACGCGGCGGCCGAGGCGATCCGTACGCCCGCATGAACCCGGTGGCGCGGCCTCCGTACGGGAGCATCACCCGGCCCCTGGATCCGCGGCGCTTCGACGGCATGCAGTTCACGGATATCCCCATGATGGCCAACGGACGGGGCTACCTGCCCAACCGGCGGACCCCCCGCACGTGGGAGGCGTCCGAGATCTACCGGCAGAGCACCGGGGACACGGCCAAGACCAGGCTCACGGACACGCCGTACTCCCACCGTGACCCCCAGGTGTCCCCCGACGGGCGCTGGATCGCCTTCACCGCCGACCCCGAGCTGCGCCCGGACTCGGTGGTGGCGGCCGAGCGCGACTCCGTCTCCGAGCTCCCGTACGACTCGACGCGTGACGAGGCGCCGCGCAACGACGCCGACATCTTCGTCATGCCGGCGAGTGGCGGCGAGGCACGCCGCCTCACGCATCAGGACGGCAGCGAGAGCCGGCTCATGTGGTCGCCGGACTCGAAGCAGATCGGCTTCGTCTCGAGCCTGGCGCGCACGTCGAGCCGGCGAATCTGGGTGGTGGACCTGGCCGGCGGCGAGCCCAGGAACGTGCTGGGGAGCTGGCAGTACGAGCCCCAGAGCGTGGAGTGGATGCCCGACGGCAAGATGACCATGAGCGCGGCCGTCGGCGGGCGCACCGCCCTGTTCCGGGTGGACCCGAAGAGCGGCGCCATGACCGAGGTGATCTCGGGACGGCGGCGCATCAACGGCTTCTCCTACGACGAGGCCTACCGGAAGGTGGCTTTCGTGGCCACGTCGGTGGACGAGCCCACCGAGCTGTATGTCGCCGGCATCGACGGCAAGAACGAGAGGAGGCTGACGGGCTTCAACGATGCGCTGAACCGGGAGATCGCCTGGTCGAAGGCCGACCGCTTCACCTACGAGTCGGTGGGCGGCCTGGAGATCGAGGCGTGGCTCCAGTACCCGTACGGCTACGAGAAGGGCAAGAAGTACCCGTTGGTCCTCTACATCCACGGCGGTCCGCACTCCTCGTACGGCGAAGGGTGGTTCGATGAGTTCCAGAACCTCACCGGCGCCGGCATGTTCGTGCTCTACACCAACCCCCGCGGATCCGGCGGGTACGGTGCCGACTTCACCTACTCGACGCGGGGACGCTGGGGCGACGAGGACTATCAGGACCTAATGAAGGCGGTGGACATCGTCAGCCGGCGTCCGGACGTGGACTCGACCCGGATGGGCGTCACCGGCGGGAGCTACGGCGGCTTCATGACGGCGTGGGTGACGGCCCACACCGATCGCTTCAAGGCGGCCGAGGTGGACCGCATGATCAGCGACTGGTTCAGCTGGTACGGCTCGTCGGACGCGCAGGGCCTCACCGAGTTCGAGTTCTACGGCAAGCCGTGGGACAATCCGGACCTGTACCGGAAGCTCTCACCGGACATGTACGTGCAGAACGTGCACACGCCCACGCTCCTGGTGCAGTCGGAGGAGGACCACCGCGCCACCATGACCAGCGCCGAGGAGTGGTTCATGGGCCTCCGGAAGCGCGGCGTGGAGGCGGAGTTCGTGCGCTATCCGCGATCCAACCACGACCTGTCACGCACCGGAGAGCCGTGGCTCCTGGTGGACCGCCTGGGCCGCATCCGCCAGTGGTTCGACTACTGGCTGAAGGGTGAGGGCACGCGGATGGGGGAGGGGTCGGCGGGAGGCTCCGGCGGGTGAGGTCGAGACCGGGCCTCCGCCTCCGTCACATGTCTCCGCGCCTCCTCCTGAGGTGCGCCAGGTAGACGTCGAGGTGGCCGTCGCCGTCCCAGAAGCTGCGGTACTCCTGCGCCCACTCCGCGACCTCCTTCAGGGGACCCGCCTCCAGAGCACACGGACGCCACTGCGCGTCACGGGCGCGGTGTATGAGGCCGGCCTTCTCGAGGACGCGCAGGTGCCTGGAGATCGCGGGGGCGCTCAGCTCGAACGGCTCCGACAGCTCCTTGACGGTGGCGGCCCCCTGGGCCAGGCGCGCGAGGATCGAGCGTCGGGTCGGGTGGGCGAGGGCGGCGAGGGTGGCGCTCAGAGAGTCGGTAGGCATGGGCTCTTAACCGTATCGTTAATTAACGATACGGCTAATTATCGGAATTCCACCGTCCCGTCAAGGGTCTGGAGGAACAGGGGCCGGAAGGCGATCGTGTCGTCCCAGCCTCACCGGTACGGGTCATCCGTGGCCAGGTGGTGCTCCACGTAGTCCGCGACGCCCTCCTCCACGGAGCGGAACGACCGGCGGTAGCCGGCGGCCCGGAGGCGTTCCATCTCGGCCTGCGTGAAGTACTGGTAGCGATCGCGGATCTCCACGGGCGTGTCCACCCAGCTCACGTCGAGCTCGCGCCCCACCGCGCCGTAGAGGGCGCCCATGAGCTCGAGCCAGGTCTGGGCCCTCCCGGTTCCGAGGTTGAAGAGCCCGCTCACCTCCCGGTGCTCGGTGAGCCAGAGCATCACGTCCACGCAGTCCTTCACGTAGACGAAGTCGCGCTTCTGCCCCCCGTCGGGGTAGTCGGGGTGGTGTGACCGGAAGAGGGTCATCGGCTTCCCCGCCGCGGCGGCCGGATACGCCTTGGTCACCACCGAGCGCATGTCCTCTTTGTGGTACTCGTTGGGGCCGTACACGTTGAAGAAGCGCAGCCCTACCCACTGCGGGGGCTTCGCGCCCGCACTGGCGGCCTGGTGCGCGACCCACTTGTCGAAGGCGAGCTTGCTCCACCCGTACGCGTTCAGGGGGACCAGCCGGGCCAGCGCTCCGGGAGAGGCGTCGTCGTCGAAGCCCGCCGAGCCGTCGCCGTAGGTGGCGGCCGAGGAGGCGTAGAGGAGCGGCACCTCGTGCCGTGCGCACCACCGCCACAGATGCTGGGACAGGCGCAGGTTCGTCTCGGCGATGACGTCGCCGTCGGTCTCGGTGGTGGAGGAGATGGCCCCCATGTGCACGACGTACGTGATGTCGTCCACGCGACGGGCCAGGAAGTCGTCCAGGGCGCCGGGATCCACGAGCTCGTCCAGGTCTCGCCGGCGGAGGTTCTTCCACTTGTCCTCGTGGCCGAGCCAGTCGACGACGGTGACGGGATCCCCCCCCGCCTCCTCCAGGCCGGCGATGAAGTTCGAGCCGATGAAGCCGGCTCCTCCGGTGACGACGATCATGGACGCTCCATGGACGCTCCGTGGGTAGGTTTGCCCGCAGGACTATATTCGCACCGAGCCGCCTCCTCCACCCCTCGAGCCGCCGACGCACTCCCACGCCCATGGAAACCAAGCGCCCCACCGTCCCCGCCGCCGAGGAGATCCTGGGCGGGTACTTCCCGGTCCTCGACCACGGGTTCGTCTCCCTGGTGGACTACATGGGCTCCGACGAGGACGTCGAGAGCGCCGCGCGGGTGAGCTATGGGGCCGGAACCCGCAAGGTCTCCCAGACCCGAGGGTTGGTCCGCTACCTACGGCGTCACCGGCACACGACGCCCAGCGAGATGGTGGAGATGAAGTTCCACTGTGCCATGCCCATGTTCGTGGCGCGGCAGTGGATCAGACACAGGACGGCCTCCGTCAACGAGCTGAGCGCACGTTACTCGCTCATGCCTCTGCTCTTCTACATGCCGGACGTGGAGCACTTCCAGCTCCAGAGCCGGACGAACAAGCAGGGCAGGGAGGGGGGCGCGCCGCCGGAGGTGTACCGCGAGGCGGTGGAACGCTGGGAGCGTATCCGCAAGCAGGCCGGCGACACGTACGGGTGGCTCCTGGAGCAGGACGTGGCCCGGGAGATCGCGCGCATCGACCTACCGGTGTCGACGTACACGCAGTGGTACTGGAAGATCGACCTCCACAACCTGCTCCACTTCCTCACGCTGCGCGTGGACCGGCGGGCCCAGTGGGAGATCCGGCAGTTCGCCGGGATCATCGCTGGCATGGTGAAGCGGGTGGCGCCCCTCTCCTACGAGGCGTGGGTGGACTACGACCTGGATGGCCGGCCGCTGACCCGGGGGGAGCGCGCGGCGCTCTCGAAGCTCCTCGAGGCCGACGACGCCGGCGTGCGCGCCCGCGAAGGCGCGGCGCTGAGCTCCGACGAGCTGAAGGCCTTGGGCCTCTCCCCTCGCGAGATCCGGGAGCTGGTGGAGAAGCTCCGGACCCCCGACCACCCGGACTTCGAGCTGGACCTGTCGGTCATGCGCACGGCCGAGGACGTGGCCGGGGAGATGTACGAGGCGGTGCCGAGCAGCTTCGAGTAGTCGACACGCAGCGGGGATCCGCGACTACTTCACCATGCCCTCGGGCATCCGCACCGCCACCACCGATCCCGTGGCCGTCACCACTCCGTCCGCCGAGAGCGTCTCCTCCACCACCACCTTGCGGTCGGTGATCTCCTTGATGACGCCACGGACCACCAGCTCCGGGCCCAGGGGGGTGGGCTTCAGGTAGTTCACGTGGAGCGCCGCGGTGACGTAGCGTGGGGACAGTCCGTCGCCGATCTCGCGGCCCTCGCGCCGGAGCATGGCCGCGGCCGCCGACCCCGTGCCGCTGCAGTCGATGAGCGACGCCACCAGACCGCCGTAGACGTACCCCGGGATGGCCGTGTGGTGGGGGAGGGGCGTGAAGCGGGTGACGGTCTCGTCCCCGTCCCAGAAGGTCCTGAGCTGATGGCCGGCCTCGTTCAGGCGGCCGCATCCGTAGCAGTGGGCGACGTCGTCGGGGTAGAAGTCCTGGACAGCGGCGGGGCCCGTCATCGTGTCTCCGTGTGTCTCCGGGGTGGGTGGTTGCAACGCCCCAATCTAGGGATATTCGACGTGCCGTACCGCGTCCCGGAGTGCATCGCGTGTCTCCCCGGCCCGCGCTTTACGACCCGTTCCGGGCGTGGCCCGCCCCTCGCGTCCAGCCGAGCGTCTTCCCATGGCCAACGAGTTCTTCCACCCCGAGATCGAGCCCTACGTCACCGGCACGCTGAAGGTCGACGAGCCCCACGAGCTGTACTGGGAGGAGTGCGGCACGCCCGACGGGATCCCCGTCCTCTTCGTGCACGGCGGCCCGGGCGCGGGGTGCTCGGCCTTCGACAGGCGCTTCTTCGACCCGAAGCGCTTCCGGGTGATCCTCCTGGACCAGCGTGGGAGCGGCCGCTCGCGGCCCCACGGCGAGCTGGAGGGCAACACGCCCGCCGACCTGGTGGCCGACTTCGAGCGCCTGCGCGTGGACCGGGGCATCGAGAGGTGGCACGTGTTCGGCGGCTCCTGGGGGAGCACGCTGGGCCTCTTCTACGCCCAGGAGCATCCCGAGCGGGTGCTCAGCCTGGTGCTCCGGGGCATCTGGCTCATGCGCGACTCCGAGATCGAGTGGTGGCTCGACGGCGTCCGCAACATCCAACCCGAGCTCTGGCGGGCCTTCGCCGAGCATGTCCCCGAGGATGAGCGCGGGGATCTGCTCGAGGCGTACTGGCGCCGCTTCACGGGCGACGACCCCGAAGTGGCCCGGGCCGCGGCGCGGGTGTGGAGCGTCTACGAGGGCTCGAGCTGCACGCTGCTGCCCAACGAGGAGTTCGCGGAGATGTTCGGGGACCCGGACATGGCGTGGAGCCTCGCCCGCCTGGAGGCCCACTACTTCCGCAACGTCCGCTTCCGCCCCGACACGTTCCTCCTGGACCGGGTGGAGGCCATCCGCCACATCCCGGCCATCGCGGTGCACGGACGCTACGACGTCGTATGCCCCGTGAGGAGCCTCGACGACCTGCGCCGCGCGTGGCCCGAGCTGGATGCGGTGATCGTGCCCGATGCGGGGCACTCGTCCCACGAGCCCGGGATCACACGGGAGCTGGTGGCCGCCACGGCGAGGATCGCCGAGACGGGAACGCCGGTGCGTCCCGCCCCTACCTCACCCACACCGTCTTCACGTTCGTGAACTCCAGGATCCCCAGGGGAGAGAGCTCCCGGCCGTACCCGCTCTCCTTCACGCCCCCGAAGGGGAGGCGGGGGTCCGACTTCACGATCCCGTTGACGAAGCAGTTGCCGGCGTCCAGGAGCTCGGCGGCGATGCTCTCCCCGAGACCGTCGTCGGCGGTGTAGACCGACGCGCCCAGGCCGAAGCGGGTATCGTTGGCCACCCTCACGGCTTCGGCGGTGTCCTTCACCGGGAGCACCGAGGCCACCGGGCCGAAGATCTCCTCCTCGTACGCCGCCGTGCCCCGGCGCACGTCGGTGAGCACCGTGGGTGGATACCACGCTCCCGGCCGCTCCGGAATCTCGCCGCCGAGCCTCAGCTTCGCTCCCGCCTGCACCGAGCGGACGACCTGGTCGTGGAGCGCGTCCCTGAGGTCCACGCGCGCCATGGGACCGATGACCGAAGCTTCGTCCAGGGGATCACCCATCACCGCGGCCTTCATGTGCGCGATCAGCTTCTTCTCGAAGGCCTCGCGCACGTCGTCCACCACCAGGAAGCGCTTGGCCGCGATGCAGCTCTGGCCCGTGTTGAGGAGGCGGCCGAACACACAGCTCGCCACCGCCGCGTCCAGGTCCGCGTCGGCGAGCACGATGCTGGGGTCGCTGCCGCCCAGCTCGAGGACGCATTTCTTGATGGCCGCCCCGGCCCGCGCGGCCACCGCCTTGCCGGCGCGTACGCTGCCGGTGAGGCTCACCCCCTGCACCAGGGGATGATCGATGAGATCCCCGGTGGCGTCCGTGTCGACGAAGACGCTGCGGAAGAGCCCCGCCGGAAAGCCCGATTCGCGGAAGAGCTCCTCCAGGGCGACGGCGCATCCCGGGACGCTGGGGGCGTGCTTGAGCAGGACCGCGTTGCCCGCCATGATTGCGGGAACGGCGCACCGGATGACCTGCCAGAACGGGAAGTTCCACGGCATGATGGCCAGCACGACGCCGACGGGCCGGTACGTCCAGTAGCTTCGCGACGCATCCGTCGGAGCGGAGACCGGCACCAGGAAGGCCTCGCCGTTCTCGGCGTAGTAGTCCGCCGCCGTCGCGCACTTCTCCGCTTCGGCGACGGCCTGCGCCAGGGGCTTGCCCATCTCCGACGTCATGAGACGGCCGTACTCGTCCTTCCGCTCACGGAGCAGCCCGGCGAGGATCTGGAAGTTCTCCACCCGCCGGGTGAAGGGGGCGTCGCGCCACGCCAGGTGGGCGGCGTGGGCGCGCTCGACGATGGCGGCGAGCTCGTCGGGGGAGGTGTCGGGATGGGTGGAGAGCGTCTCGCCGGTGGCGGGGTCGATGGCGGTGAAGGTCACGGTGGGTCCTCGGGGTGGCTCGGTGACGCGGTCAGGCGGCTCGGCGGCCGACGCGCCGGCGCCGCTCGACGACGGGGTGGCCGGCTGGAGCCGATCGTCCTTCGCCTACCCGTGCGGCGCGCCGATGTGTCCGGCCGCGCTCATGCCTCTCAGCCCGTGACCACCCGGTAGACCTTCACGATCTGGACGTCGAGGTCGTTCCTGGCGATGCCGTAGAAGCGGTCCCCCACCACGCGGATGGGCTGGTAGCGCTCGGGGAAGGTCACGACCCCCAGGTACTTCCCCTGTGCGTCGAAGACGTCCCAGTCGTTGGAGCCGATGTCCTGGGGGTCGAAGGTGCCCTCCTTGCCGCCGGCGAGCTCCGCGCCGGAGCGGACGCGCTGCGCCCAGATGGACCCCTGCGGCCCCAGAGCCAGCATCTCGAAATCGGGGTAGTCGTCCGCGAACTGGATGGTCTTCAGGAAGGCCTCGATGGCGTCGGCCGAGAGCCCTGCGCCCTGCTGGGCGAATCGCTTCCTATAGGCGTCCAGGATGACGTTCTTGTCCCGGTCGGTGACCGGCTTGGGGGTCGCGGCCCGGGTGACGATGCGCGTCAGCCTGCCACTGGAGTCGCGCACCTCGAGGCGGTACTCGTCGGTGCGCCCGGAGAGGAGCCGCCCGTCCGCCGCGGCGTCCCAAACGGGCTCGGCTGCGAACAAGCGTGTCTGCGCTCTCCCGGCCGAGATCCTCATGCTCTCTCCGACGGGGAGCATCTGCAGCGTATCGCCGAACGTTCCGTCGGCGTTCACGGCGACGATGGCGTCGGGGCTGGGGGCGGCGTCGGCTTGGGTGAACCCGAAGTGGCGGAGCTGGGCCACCAGTCGCCCGGTGGGCATCTGGTCCCACCGCAGGGGCATCGCCTTGAGGAAGTCCAGGTGGGTGTTGCCCAGGGGCTTTCCCTCCAGCGAGAGACGGCTGAGCCGCTGGTTGCCCAGGTCCGGCACCCAGAGCTCGTCACCCGCGACCTCGACGCCGCCGATCTGGGCCCCGAACTCCCCCGGCCCCGCTCCCGGCCCGCCGACGGTGCGGACGTACTTGCCGGAGGGATCGTAGACCCGGATGTCCCGGGCCTGCATGTCCGCCACGTAGATCTGGCCGGCGCCGTCCACGGCCACGCCGACGATCTGTCCGAACTGGTAGTTCGCGTCTCCCGCCGTCTCGCCGATGGAGAGGACCTCCTTCACCGTCCAGCCCTGGCCGGACGCCCAGGTCCCCCGATCCGGATTGTGGACGACGGTGAGGCCTGCGCTGTCCAGAACGGTGCCGGCCCATGCGGATCCGCCCGATCCGCCGCAGGCGGCCAGGAGGGGCAGGGCCACGAGAAGAACGAAAGGACGCGTGGACATGGTGGACCTCCCGAAGTGCGGGCTCGAGGTGCGGGAATCGGGATGTGGCTCGAGGATACGGACTCGGGTCGCATGCGCCGGGAGGGTCGAACCGGCTGCGGTACGCACCCGGAAGATGGCTCCTTCGGCGGCTTGCGGGAAAGCGGCGACGTCTTGAGCTTCGTCCACCCTCGAACGACGACGGAGCGCGAGGGTACCCCGGTTCTGAACACGCTGCCCACCAGGAGTCCCCATGAGCGAGCCCATCCGCCTCTTCGTCACCGGCGGAACCTTCGACAAGGAGTACGACGAGATCAGAGGCCGTCTCTTCTTCTCGGACACGCACCTGCCGGACATGCTTCAGCTTGGACGCTGCCGTCTCGACGTCAAGGTGCGCACGCTCATGATGATCGACTCGCTGGAGATGACCGACGCCGACCGTGGGGTCGTCGCCCACAACTGCCAGGAGGTGGCGGAGCGCCACATCGTCATCACCCACGGCACCGACACCATGGTGGACACCGCGCGGGTGCTCGCCGAGCGGGTGCGGGGCAAGACCATCGTGCTCACCGGGGCCATGATCCCCATCGCCTTCGGCTCCTCGGACGGGCTCTTCAACCTCGGCGGCGCGCTCACCGCCGTGCAGGTGCTCCCCCCCGGTGTCTACGTCACCATGAACGGGCGGATCTTCCCCTGGGACAACGTCCGCAAGAACCGCGACACCGGGGTCTTCGAGGCGCTGGAGTAGCGACCGTTCCTCGCGCCCCCGATCCGCCGTGAAACTTCCGCCTCCCGTTCGGCGTACTCTCTGCCAGATACCTATAGTTATCCAGCAGAGATAGCCCATGACGAAAGCGGACTTGAACCGACGCCTCCCCCTGAACCCCAGGGTCTTCGCCATCCTCGCGGCGCTTCTGGAGGAACCGGCGCACGGATACCGGATCAAGCAGACGGTGGAGGAGCGCTCGGGAGGGGCGGTGACCCTCGACCCGGGCTCCCTGTACCGCACCATCGCGAAGCTGCTGCAGGACGGGCTGCTGGAGGAGGTGCCGGCTCCGCAGGGCGAGGAGAGCGTGGACACGCGGCGCCGCTACTATGGCATCACGTCGTTCGGTCGGGCGCTCGCGGCCGCCGAGGCGTCCAGGCTGCGTCATCTCCTGGACCGGCCGGAGCTCCGTGCGGGGTTCGCCGGCGGAGAAGGCACGGACTGATGGCCCGGGAGCCCTTCGCCGTACGGCTGTACCGCGGCGCATTGGGGATCTACCCACGGCGGATCCGCGGCGTCCACGGCGACGAGATGGCGGCCATGTTCCACGCCACGTGGGTGGAGGCACGCCGCCTGGGCTCCGGGGCGACCACGAGGCTGATGCTGCGCACCATGCGCGATCTGGCAGTGAATGGAGGCGCCGCCCGCATTGAAGCGATCCTGGGCCTGGACCCATCGGGGCCGGTCACACGAAATCTCGGACCTACGAGAGAGGGAAGGGGAGGGGGAATGGAGACGATGCTGCGGGATCTGAAGCATGCGTTGCGGGGCATGGCGCGGCGGCCGGGATTCGCGCTCCTCGCGGTGCTGACGCTGGGCCTCGGAATCGGCGGGAATACGGCGGTCTTCAGCATGGTGAACGCCTTGCTGCTCCGGCCGCTCCCCTACGCGCACCCGTCGGCCCTGGTGGCCCTGAATCACTTCTATCCATCGCTCGACAACCTGGAGGCGTCGGTCTCCGCCCGCGGCTTCAGGGACTACAGCACCGAGACCCACAGCTTCTCGGGCATGGCCGCGGAGTCCGGGCGTCCCATGAACCTCACGGGACAGGGTGACCCCGAGCGCATCGATGCCTCGTCGGCGACCTCGGACTTCTTCCACACCATGGGCGTGGCACCGGCCCTCGGGCGCACGTTCGGCTCCGAGGTGAACACGGGCGACGCCCACGTGGTGGTGCTCAACGGAGGCTTCTGGGCGCGTCGGTTCGGCTCCGATCCGGGTGTTCTGGGCAAGACCCTGGAGCTCGACGGCGAGCCGTACACGGTCATCGGCGTCATGCCTCCGACGTTCCGGGACTTCTTCAGCCGCCAGGTGGAGCTCTGGATCCCCCTGGTCCTTAGGGAGAAGCAGTACAGCCGCAGCTACACGAACGAGTACCTGTCCGTGGTGGCGCGCCTGGCCCCGGGCACGACCCTGGAGGGCGCGCGAACGGAGATGGCCGCCTTCGCGGAGAAGCTCAAGAAGGAGATGCCGAACCAGTTCACGGCGAGGTGGACCATCCACGTCACCGGCCTCGAGGAGCTCGCCACTGCGAGCGTGCGTCCGGCGCTGTTCGTGCTCCTGGGGGCCGTGGTGCTGGTCCTCCTCATCGCGTGCGCCAACGTGGCGAGCCTCCTGCTCACGCGGGCCTCCGGCCAGCGCCGACAGATGGCGGTGCGCCTGGCCATGGGCGCGAGCCGCCGGGACGTGCTCCGGCGCCTGCTGGCGGAGGGGGTCGTGCTCGGGCTTGGCGGGGCGGGCGTAGGGCTCCTGCTGGGCATGTGGGGGCTGGACGGCCTCAAGGCTCTGGCCTCGCGTTCGATGCCCGGGATCGCGGGCGTGTCACTGGACCGTGGGGTGCTCCTCTTCACGCTGGTCGTGAGCGTCGGCACCGGCGTGCTCGTGGGCCTCGTGCCCGCGGTGAGCAGCCGGCACTCGGACGTGCTTGGCGCGCTGCGCGAAGGTACGCGCGCCGGCGTGGACCCGGCCGCGCTCCGTCTCCGGCGGTTGTTCGTGGTCTCGCAGCTGGCGCTCTCACTGGCGCTCCTGGCCGGCGCCGGTCTCCTGCTGAGGAGCATGGCGCGCCTTCAGGCCGTCAGCCCGGGCTTCAACCCGAAGGGCGTCGAGACGTTCTACCTGTCGCTGCCCGGCACCTCGTATCCCGACGGCGCCGCGCAGCGGCGCTTCTACGACCAGCTCCTCCCGGCACTCCGTGGGGTCCCGGGCGTCACCGCGGCCGGTGTGGAGTCGGTGTTGCCCTTCAGCGGCGGCTGGTCCACGGCGAGCTTCACGGTCGTGGGGTACCAGCCGCGCTCCAACGAGCCCGGCCCCTGGGGTGACATCCGCATCGTCAGCCCGGGCTTCCGGGAGGCCCTCGGCCTCCCTTTGCTCAAGGGGCGCTTCTTCACCGACGCCGACGGCCCCGAGACGCCTACGGTGGCCGTGGTGGACCAGGAGCTGGTACGCCGGTACTGGCCCCACGAGGATCCCATCGGCAAGCAGATCTCCTTCGGCAACGACACCATCGAGGTCGTCGGTGTGGTGGGTCACGCCGCCCACGAGGGTCTCGACGCTACCCCCCGCGTCCAGGTCTACGGGAGCTACAGGCAGTTCCCCCGGGCGGGGATGTTCGTGGTGGTCCGCACGAAGGGCGACCCCGCCGCGCTGGTGCCTGGACTGCGCAAGGCGGTGGAAGCCCTCGATCCGAAGCTCCCCCTTGCGAACGTCGCCACCATGGAGAGCCGCATCTCGAACTCCATGGGCGATCGGCGCCTCTCGCTGATGCTCCTCGCGGTCTTCGCCGCCGTGGCGCTGGCGCTGGCCGCCACCGGCGTGTACGGGGTCATGGCCCAGGCCGTCGGGCAGCGTACACGCGAGCTGGGTGTGCGTATGGCCATGGGGGCAGACCGCGGAGCGGTCCTGTCGCTGGTGATGCGTCAGGGGATGACGCTGGTGGCCGTGGGCGTGGGCCTCGGCCTGGCGGTCTCGCTGGCGGTCTCGCGGGTGCTGAGAAGCCAGCTCTTCGACACGGCGCCCACCGACGCCGCGACCTATGCCCTGGTCGTGGTCGTGCTCCTGGCGGCCGCCACGCTGGCCACGCTTCTGCCGGCGCTGCGCGCCACCCGCGTGGACCCGGTGGAGGCCCTCAGGGAGGAGTAAGAGGGCGGCCCTGGGCGGCCTGAGCCGGTCCGCTCACGGTTCGGCCGTCCCGCCGCTCCCCCCTCTGTGCCCGTCGTTCCCGAGCGGTCGGCCGCCGCACCGCCCATACGGGCGATCACCAGGTCCGCAAGCTCGCCCGGGTCGTGGAGGCGGTGGCCCGCGTCGCGCCGAACGATCTCCGCCTGCGACGGGGCCAGCGACGGACACATCGCCTCCTTGTCGCGGGCGCCGTAGACACACAGCACGGGCAGGTCGTGGATCTCGGCCATCTCTGGGAGGGTGGAGCGGTTGGTCTTCCGGTGCACGAAGCGCACCAGGTCCTCCAGGTGGAACTCGAAGCTGGCCTCGAGGGCGGGGCTGAAGAGCGCGATGCCCTGCAGCTTCGAGCGGAGATCCCCCGGGAGGCGGTTCACCAGGAAGGGCGTCCAGTCCGCCCCGCGCGAGTACCCCACGATGATGAAGTGGTCGACGCCCCACGTCTTCAGGTAGTAGCGCAGCACCCGCTCCATGGCGGTGGCGAGCTCCTCCGGGGTGCGCGGGCCCTTCATCCAGGCACGTGACTCGAGGCCGATGACGGGGATGCCGTGGACGGCCAGGGTGTCACTCAGGTCGCGGATGAAGCGGGCCCAGTCGCCGTCGCCGCTCATGACCAACGCCATGGGGTGGCCGGCCTCCGGTGGCACGGAGATCTGTACCAGAGGCAGGTCACGCACCGGAGCGGGCAGCTCCTGGCCCCGGATCTCGTGGATCTGGGCCAGCAGCGGGGCCGGCACCAGGGCCACCGTCGAGAGGGCGAGCGCGAACAGGGCTGCGACGTGCGCGCCGCGAATGGAAGAGGGCCGTCGGCGAAGCGACGACGCGGGCAGGTTCATGGATGTCGGAAAGCGCTTGGGGATGGTGGCCCGGTACGACCGGTGGCAAGGGAATACACCGGCGGACGCCCGTGGTCCCAGGGAGAGGTCGAGACCTGTCCCCGGTCGGCCCTCCGTGGTGCCGATTCCCCTATCGCCGCATTCCCTCCCGGCCCGGAGGTCGGTGCCCGGGCGCGAAGCGCAGCGAGCGCACCTGGCTCATGAGCTCGGCGAAGCGCGGATCGGACCGGAGGGGGTCCCACACAGGGTCGCTCTGCAACGTGAGCAGGCTCCGATCTCCCGCCTTCACGCCTTCCTGGAGGACCTTGAACGCGTCGTCCGTGCGCCCCAGCGCAGCATAGGCAGCAGCGAGCTCGCCACGGGACACGTGCTGGCCGCTGGCCTCGCGCTGCTCCATCCGGGCCAGCGCCCACGTCCAGTATCCCTTCACGCCGTTCTTCTTCACGGCGGCGCGCAGCGCCTGGATCTCCTGGGCGGTGGGCGCGCCCTGGCCGCCGGCGGCGCGCCAGCGGTCCAGCGTGGCCACGGTGCTGTCCACCTGGCCGGCGGCGAGCTGCGCGCGGGCCAGCAGATCCCAGCCGAGGCCGAAGGTGGGGTTCGTCTCGACGATGCCCCGCAGTAGGTCGGTGGCTTCGCCGAAGTTGCCCGACACCATGAGCTGCCGGGCAGCTACTATCTGTTGGATGCGTCCCTGACGAGCGGTGTCGGTGGGGCCGCGGTGGAGCTGCTCCTCGATGCGCCGTCCGAGCTGGGTCATGGCGGCGACCCACGTCGTGTCGTTCGGCCGCGCGGCACCGGGTCCCGGCATGTTACTGCGGATGATGGCCGCCACCTCCCGTGCCTCGTTGGACAGGCTGTCGAGGGCCACCGCCCGGTCGGCTTCCTTCTCCGCCAGAGCCGGGTCGGCGCCGGGGGCCGCCGGGTCGCTCAGGGACAGCAGGAAGCGCGACCCCGCCAGACCCGCCAGCGCCGGCGCGAAGGTGGAGTCCCGGGAGACCGCTTCCTGGAAGTAGCGCATGGCGGAGCGATAGGCTTCCGGAGTGCCTCGCTGGTAGTCGTACCGACCGCGCAGGTACGACTCCTGGGCGCGGGAGTCCATGCTGGTGGACGCCAAGCGCGCCAGCCGCGCTCGCTCCTCCGGCGTGATGCGCGCCCGCACCTCGCGCACGATCTCCTGTGCGACCTCGCTCTCCAGGGCCAGCACGTCCTTCAGGTCGCGGTCGTACTGCTTCGTCCAGATGGGCGTATCGCTGGCGGCCTGGATGAGCTGCACGGTGATGCGCACGTGGGCGGAGTCCCGGCGAACGGAGCCCTCGATGACCGCGTCGACCTGGAGCTCCTTTCCGATGGTGGGAATGGGCGTGTTCGTTCCCAGGTATCGCATGACCGAGGTGCGGGAGACGACGCGCAGGCCCGAGATCTGGCTCAGCTGCGCGGTGAGCTCCTCCTGCATCCCCTCGCTGAAGTAGTCCTGCCCACCCCCGGGGGAGATGTTCTCGAGGGGCAGCACCGCCAGCGAGCGGATGGGCTGGCGGGCGTCGTACTTCACCAGAACGGGAGCGACGACTCCGGACGAGTCGGACCCCGGGGCGGGGGCCGAGGTGAACGCTCCGTCCCGGGCCAACCACAGCCCCACCCCGCCCACCACGAGCACGGTGAAGCCCAGAAAGGCGAGACGCGGCAGGAGCGACCCCTCCGGGAGCCGGTCGGTCGTGGCCTCGGGGTCGGCGGTGCGCCGGATCCCCTCGGGGGTGATGTCGAAGAGCCACGCCAGCACCACCGCGGGCAGGAAGCCCAGGCCGACGACGATCACGATCACGCGGAGGCCGTTGTCGCCGATGCCGAAGGCCGGGAGGACGATCTGCGCGAACTGGAGGATGACGAACGCGGCGGCGGCATACCCGAGAGAGAACCGCACCACGTGGCGCCGGCTCAGCTCCCCGACGAAGCGGCTGAATCCCGAAGGACGATGTTCTTGCTCGGTCATGGCACCTACATGGACACCTGCGCCCTGGCGAGGGTTAGGAGGCTCGGCCTACGCGAGTCCCAATCCCGCATCGGCCATGCTGCCCTCCCGGCGGCGCAGCACCGCCTGGACGCGCAACATGAACCGGGGCGGGTCCACCGGCTTCACGACGAAGTCGTCTGCACCCGCCTCGAAGAGCTCCATCTCCACGGCGGGATCGTCGGACCCCGTCGCCACCACCACCGGCAACGTCGCGGTGCGCACGTGGGACCGGATGTGCTTGAGGACATCCAGGCCCTGCAAGTCCTCCATGTACAGGTCCAGGATGACCAGGGAGAACGGCTCCTCGCCCGCCAGGTAGTCCAGGGCCTCGCGTCCGTCGGAGGCCTCGGCAACCCGGAACCCGCGCTGCTCGAGGACGGAGCGCAGGAACGAGCGCATCTCGACCTCGTCGTCCACCACCAGGACGAGGGGGCCGCCCTTGGCCTCGGGCTCCAGCGGCGGAAGCTCGTGCCCGAGGGTCCGCTGGCTCGGGTACATGCGCTCCACGGCGTCGCCCAGAGCCCGCGGAGAGGCGACCTCGAAGTGCACGGTGCGCCCGGCCACGTGGGAGATCTCCCGCTCGGCATCCATGCTCACCGGGTCGGCGGTCGCCACCGTCAGGATCCGGTCGGAATACCGGAGCGGGACCACGTGCAGCCTGCGAGCGATGCCCGCGGGGAGCAGCCGCCCCGCGTGGGCGTCCACCGCGTCGAGGTCGGCCACACCGAGGCGATAGTGGGCTGCCACCCGCGCGGCCAGGTCGTCCGGGTCGACCCCGGTGTGCATCGCCACCAGGTCCCAGGCGCCGCCCACGTCGGTGTCGGACGACACGTCCAGGGTATCGGCCCCCGGCAGCTTCGCCGCCCGGGCGACGGACACGATCCAGTGTTGGATGACGGGCGTTTCCACGATGTTACCTCGGAGGGTCCAGGGCCTGGGCAGGACCACATCGGTAAGGTGACGCTGGCGTCCGTGTGCCGCCACCCCGAGACTTACTCTCCATGGCACTGAGCATCTCGATGCCCCTCAAGATCGGATACCTGGACGGTCCGCGCCTGCGACGGACGCTGATGGCCGCGTGCGAGTACGCGCAGAGCCAGCGCACGGAGTTGAACCGCATCAACGTCTTCCCGGTGCCGGACGGCGACACGGGGACGAACCTCGCCCTCACGGTGCGGGCCATTGCCGACCATCTGCGCGGCAATCGCGACGCGGCGGTGGCGGTGGTGGCCCAGGAGGCGGCCCAGGCAGCGGTGCTGGGCGCCCGCGGCAACTGCGGCATGATGCTCTCCCACTTTTTGCTGGGCTTCGCCGAGGACCTCCGCGATCGCGCGCGGATCACGACTCGCGAGTTCGGCGAGGCGCTCCGCGCCGGCGTGCGCAGGCTCCACGAGGCGCTGGAGCGGCCGGTGGAGGGGACCATCCTGACGGTGATGCGCGACACGGCCGAGGCCGCCGACGCCCGCCAGCTCGATTTCGCCGCCCTGATCCAGCACCTGGTGGAGCGTGCCCGGGTGTCGCTGGCGCGGACGCCGGAGCTGCTTCCGGTGCTGCGCACCGCCGGCGTGGTGGACGCCGGGGCCAAAGGCTTCGTCAGCCTCCTCGAAGGAGTCCTCCTCTTCATCCACGGCGATCCCGTAGTGAGCGGCGGCGCCTCGGAGGAGGACACCGCCGACGCAGCCGCGGCCCGCGTGGACTTCCCTGACGCGTCCGAGCGTTTCCGCTTCTGCACCGAAGCGCTGGTGCGCGGCGCGGCGCTGCCGTCCCAGAGCGACGTGCGCTCGGAGCTTCGGGAGCACGGAGACTCGCTCATCGTCATCAGGGCCGGGGCGGTCCTGAAGGTCCACGTGCACACCGACGACCCCGATGCGGTCTTCCACTATCTGCGCGGCCTGGGCACCCTGGTGACCCACAAGGCCGAGGACATGCACGTACAACACTACGCCGTGGAGCGTGCGGCCGATCAGCACATCCGCCTGGCGAGGCGTCCCGTGGTGGTGATGACCGACAGTGGTGCCGACCTCCCCGAGGAGATCGTCCGCGCCCACGGCATCCACGTCACGCCCCTGCTTCTCGTGGACTCGGACCGCACCTACCGCGACGGCGTCGACATCACCGCAGAGGAGTTCCACCGGCGCCTGGCGTCCGACGAATCCCTGCCCACGACGAGCCAGCCGGCGCCGGCGGACTTCCTGGAGACGTTCGCCCGCGCCGCGGAGGACGGCGAGGCCGTGGTGGGCGTGACCCTGGGCTCCGCGCTGTCGGGCACGTTCCGTTCCGCCGCGGCGGCGGCGGGGAGCTTCCACGGCGCGCCGGTACACCTGGTGGACTCGGCCGGGGCGTCCCTCCTGCAGGGACTCCTGGTCATGAAGGCGTGCGAGTTGGCCGAGCTGGGCCGCTCTCCGGAGGAGATCGTCCGCGAGCTCGGGGAGACCCGCCGGCGCTCGGGGCTTCTCTTCACGCTGGACACCTTCGATCGCCTCCTGGCCTCGGGGAGGGTGGGACGGGGGCGGGCGCTGCTCGGCAGCGTGCTCGGCGTGAAGCCCATCCTCGAGCTCACCTTGGACGGAACCGTCGCTCCCGTAGCGAGGGCTATGGGCATGGCCCGCGCCCGTGTCGTGCTTCTGGACGAGCTCGTCCGGCGCGTGCCCGCAGGCGCGCAGGCGCGCTTCGGCATCGTCTACGTCGGCGAGCCCGACGCCGTGGAGCCTGTCGCCCAAGGGCTCCGTGACCGGTTCGGTCGGGACGTGGAGATTCTCGCCGCGCCCGCCACGCCCGTTCTCGCCACGCACCTGGGGCTCGGGACCTGGGGCGTCGCCTACCTCGTGGAGGAGGACTGATTCATGCCGGTTCACGGGCTCCTGACGTCGGCCCTCCTCGCCGCCGCCACGGCGACGGCCGGCGCCGCACCGCAGCAGGCCCCCAGCGCGTGGCAGCAGGGGGTCTCGTACCGCATCGAGGCGAGCCTCGACGAGCCCAGCCACGTCCTCACGGGACGGGCGCGCGTGTGGTACCGGAACGAGTCGCCCGACACCCTCCACGAGTTCTACCTGCATCTGTACCTGAACGCGTTCCGTCCCAACTCCGCCTGGGCGCGACGGGACCTGCAGATGGGGATCCACACCTTCCAGGACCTCGGGCCGGACGACTGGGCCTTCGACCGCCTGGAGGGCGTGGAGGTGGACGGCCGTCCGGTCTCGCTCGTGTACCCGTACGCGCCGGACTCCACCATCGTGCGCATGGAGTTGCCCGCGCCGCTCCCCCCCGGAGCGGAGATCACGCTGGCGTACGACTGGAACGCCCGGCTCTCCACCACGTTCCGGCGTCAGGGACGCAAGGGCCGCCACTACGACTTCGCGCAGTGGTATCCCAAGGTGGTGGTGTACGACCTGGAGGGGTGGCGTGCCCACCCCCTGTATCGCATGGGAGAGTTCTACGGCGAGTTCGCCACGTTCGACGTGACCCTGGACCTCCCGGCGGACCAGGTGGTGGGCGCTACCGGCGTGCCCGTGGAGGGCGATCCCGGCTGGGCGGGCGCGGCCGCCTCCGGCACGGGCCCGGTGGACCTCCAGCGGAGTTGGTACGGCCCCCTGGACTCCCTGGTCAAAGCGCCCTGCGTCGTGCGCGGAGGTGTACGTAGCTGCGACGTCACGCCCCGGGAGGCGCTGCCCACGGGCGCATCCCTCGGGCTCCTCTCGCCGACCCCGGCGCCGGGGCGCAAGCGAGTGCGCTGGTATGCCCGGGACGTACACCATTTCGCCTGGTCCACGGACCCCGCGTACATCTACGAGCAGGGCCATTTCAGGGACGCCGCCATCCACGTCCTCTATCGTCCCGGAGACCAGCGGACGTGGGGGAACGGCAAGGCCGTCCGGAACACGGTGGAGGCGCTGCGCTGGCTCGACGGCCTCTACGGCAAGTACGGCTACCCCCAGATCACCAACCTGCACCGGCTGGAGGGCGGCGGAACCGAGTTCCCCATGATGGTGATGGACGGGAGCGCGTCCCTGGGGCTCATCCTCCACGAGGTCGGCCACCAGTACTCCTATGCCATGCTCGGCAACAACGAGTGGTACGAGGGGTGGCTCGACGAGGGGATGACCTCGTTCCAGACCGCCTGGTACGAGGAGGAGCACGGCCTGGGCCGGAGGGCGTGGGTGGGGAGCGAGGCTCGGGTCATGGACCTCGATCTGCGCGGCAAATCGGAGCCCGTGACGTTCCAGGCGGAGCGTTACAGCGACTTCCCCACGTACGACAGGATGATCTACACCAAGGGTGAGATCATCCTCTGGATGTTGCGCGAGATGGCGGGTAAAGAGCGCATGAGGCAGATCATGCGCACGTGGTATCGGCGCTACCAGTTCCGCCACGTGGACCAGTACTCCTTCCAGTCGGTGGCCGAAGAGGTCATGCACCGTGACCTGGACTGGTTCTTCGGCGAGTGGCTGCATACCACCGGCGTCACCGACTACGCCCTGGGCGACGTGCACGTGCGCCGCGACGGCAGCGGCTGGCTCACCACCCTGGAGATCGACCGGCGGGGCAACATGCGCATGCCGGTGCCCGTGTACCTGGAGGCGAAGGGACAGGTGAAGGACACGGTGGTCCCGGGCGACGCTCTCCGCTGGACCCACCACGTATACACGAGCTTCAAGCCCCGCCGCATCGCCCTGGACCCCCTGCGCACCACCCTGGATTGGAACGCCACCAACGACGTCTGGCGGCCCGGACTCTTCGGGAGATGGCCCTACCTCACCCGGCTGGACGACCCGCTGGGCGCGCTCCCGCGTTTCATCGATCGCGCGCCGCTGCGCCTGTTCCCGCTGGCCTGGGCCAACAACGCCGGGGGCGTCGTGGCCGGCTTCCAGGCGAGGACGTCGTATCTGGGCAACACCCGTCAGGCCTTGGTGCGCTTCGGCTTTCCCGGGGTGAACGCGTTCCGGAAGGGAGGCCTCTCACGCAGGCGTGACGTGGGGAGCCTCTACGTGCGCGTGGAGAACCCCATCCTCTGGGGAAGGCCGCGCTACGGGATGCGCATCGAGACCTTCATCGGAGAGGGACGCTCGTTCCTCGACCTCAGCGGCGAGCGCGACGTCAGCCGGCGCCCGCTGCTGGGGCCGCGCACCTACGTGCGCGCCGGGCTCACGCTGTCGTCCGTCTACGATCCGGCCTACCTCGTGCCGGGGCGGTGGACGCTGGCGAACCGCGGGGCGGCCGAGGTGTCCCTCGGCATGCGGCAGACCCGGACGAGGGCGCGGTGGGACCTCGGCCTGTCGTGGGGGCTGGACAGCAACGACCACTTCTTCACGCGGGGCACGTTCACCCAGGATGTCACCACCGCCCCGACGCGCCCGTGGAGGGCGAATCTCCGCTTCTTCGCCGGCGCCGTGTTGGGACGGTACCGGGGAATCTGGAGTGGTGCGGAGGCGCCCCGTGAGCGTCAGCTCTTCGTGGCGGGCGGCGATCCCTACGCGGCGCTCTCGGACCCCTGGGTGCGCAGCACGGGGGCTCCCCTGGAGTTCCATGGGTGGGTGCCGGGTGGGGGGCAGCTGGAGGGGTACCATCCCGGTCTCGCTCTGGGACAGCTCGCCAGCCTGACCGGACGCCTGGCCACGCCGGCGGTGGGGATGCGGGTGAGGAGCGCTCGCCTGCGGGCACGCGCCAGCGTCTTCGGGGGGCTGGCCATGGGTGCTACCCCCACCCTCGCGGACGGCCCCCGGATCCTGACACCAGCTGCCTTCGCGGGGCTGGGGGGCTGGGGCCACGTCTACGCCTCGGCCGGAGTGGGTGGGGAGCTCGCCGTCGCGGGCTCGCCGCTGAGCCTCCGCGTCGACCTGCCCCTGGTAGTGGCGGACCCGGATCTGGCGGCCACGGAGCGGACCCGCCGTTTCGCCTTCCGGTACGCGATCTCCGTGAGAACCGGCCGTTAGCAGAAAGGGCAGAAACGAGGGAGGCACGCACGTCCCCTTTCCGGACCGCACGCCGTCCTCCGCGGATGCGGTCGGCGTCCACCGCTCCTCCACCGGTGTCCCGCGCCGGTCAGCTCCGGAGCTTCAGCTTGCCCCCCACGAGCACGTCGTAGGTGGCGCGCTGCGCCGGCGTGAGCTCGGCGGGGAGGCCCACCAGGAGCGCACGCCCGCCCTTGCCGCCGGGGAGGTGGAGCACGAGCCGGTCACGGGGTGCCGGGGCCTCGTACGGGTGGGCTCGACCCGACGCGTCCACCGAGACGGTGCGTCCGGGAAGGAGGGACTCGGCGAGGCGGCGGCCATACTCGGTCCACGCCTGCAGCGGCTCCACGTCACCCGACGCCACGCCGGGAATGAGCGTGTCGCGGTAGTACGCCACCGCCTTGGCGTATCCGTCGGGATTCGCCTGTTTGAGGTCCCGGAGGCGTTCTCGGTAGAACTCCCGGGGGTCCCGGGCACCCTCTCGGGTGAGGGCCTCCTCGAGCCTGCGGTCCGCCTCTGCGGTAAGGTCGTCGGCCATGGCACGTAAGGGCATGGGACAGGAAGAGGCGTAGAATCGCCTGACAGGTCGGAGGGCGTCAACGGCGGGTGCGCCGGGCGGGGGTTCGGGGCCGGCCGGAATCGCCATGCCGGAGACGCATCCTCTCGTTGCCCACCTTCGACGAGTGACGTACGTTGTGGCCATGCCTCCCCCCGATGTCTTCATGCCCGGCGTCGCACCCCATCCCGACGAGTTTCTGGACGTCTCCTGGGAGATGTTCGGAGAGCTGTGCCGGGCGCTCGCGCTGAGGGTGGCCCGGGACTTCGATCCCGAGATCGTGGTGGGCATCGCACGTGCGGGCGTGATCCCAGGAGCGGTCATCGCGTCGATCCTGCGCCTCGACTTCTACTCCATGAAGATCACGCGCCGGGAAGGGGAGGAGGTCGTGCGCCAGCGGCCGGCCATTCTGTCGGCGGCACCGTCCCAGGCCGCGGGCAAGCGCGTGCTCCTCGTGGACGAGATTGTCACGTCGGGGGAGACGCTCCGCCTCGCCCTGGCCGCCACCCGCGACGTGCGTCCAGCGGAGGTGAGGACCGCCACGAGCTTCGCGCGCACCAGGGGCTACAAGCCGGACTACTTCGCCCTGGCCACCGACGCCACCGTGATCTTCCCGTGGGACCGCAAGGTCTTCGCGGGTGAGGATCTGGTGGTGAACCCGCGCTACGAGGAAGTGCTGGACGAGTAGGAGGTGGCGTCGACAGCGCGGGCCCTTCGCTCGGAGCGAGCCCACTGCTTCTGCTTCGCACCCTTGCGCGGTTCGGCGGCGGTGGCGGGGCGCGACCCGTGCTGTCGCACGGGTGCCCCGAGCGAGTCTTCGCACCCTCGCGCGGGTGGACAGGTGGTGACGCGGACTCTGAGCGAGGATTCGAGTTGCGCCCCTCGCGGTAACCCGCAGGATCTCCATGTGCGACGGCGCGTCGCTCCGAGCGAAGGGTGCGCGTCACCGCCGTCTACGACGCGCTACTCCCCCTGCGCCATGCTGTCCAGGAACTCCTGGTTGGTCGTGGTCCGTGCCATGCGCGTCAGCAGGAACTCGATGGCCTCGGCGGGCGGCATGTCGGCGAGGAAGTTCCGGAGGAGATAGACCCGGTTCAGCTCCGTCTCCGACAGGAGGAGCTCCTCCCTGCGTGTTCCCGAGCGGTTCAGGTCGATGGCCGGGAAGACGCGCTTGTCCGAGATGTGGCGATCCAGGATGATCTCCATGTTCCCCGTGCCCTTGAACTCCTCGAAGATCACCTCGTCCATGCGGCTCCCGGTCTCGATGAGCGCGGTGGCCACGATGGTCAGCGAGCCCCCTTCTTCGATGTTCCGCGCCGCCCCGAAGAAGCGCTTTGGCTTGTGCAGAGCGTTGGCGTCCACGCCCCCCGAGAGGATCTTCCCGGAGTGGGGCACCGTGACGTTGTAGGCCCGGGCCAGCCGCGTGATGGAGTCCAGGAGGATGACCACGTGCTTGCCGTGCTCCACCAGCCGCTTGGCCTTCTCCATCACCATCTCGGCCACCTGGGTGTGCCGCTCCGCGGGCTCGTCGAAGGTGGACGAGATGACCTCCGCGTCCACGTGCTCCTCCATGTCCGTGACCTCCTCCGGGCGCTCGTCGATGAGCAGGACGATGAGGTGCACCTCCGGGTGGTTGGTGGAGATGGAGTTCGCCAGCTGCTGGAGGATGGTGGTCTTGCCCGCCTTGGGCGGCGACACGATGAGGCCGCGCTGCCCCTTGCCGATGGGGGAGATCAGGTCCACGACGCGCATGGTGAGATTGCCGCCCTCGATCTCCAGATGCAGGCGGTCCTCCGGATATCGTGGGCGCAGGTTGTCGAACCCCACGCGGTGCTTGGTCGCCTCAGGATCCAGCCCGTTGACGGACTCGACCTTGAGGAGGGCCAGATAGCGCTCGCCGTCCTTGGGCGGGCGTACCTGACCGAGGATCGTGTCGCCGGTACGCAGATCGAAGCGCTTGATCTGCGAAGGGCTCACGTAGATGTCGTCGGGCCCGTACAGGTAGTTCCAGTCCTGGGATCGCAGGAAGCCGTATCCCTCGGGGAGGATCTCCAGCACGCCTTCCGCGCGCAGCACCACGTCGCCCTCCAGCAGGCTCTGCTCGATACGAAAGACCAGATCCTGCTTCCGCATCCCGATGTAGTTCGGGATGCTCAGCTCCTCGGCCAGATCTTGCAGCTCGGCGACGGTCTTGCTCTTGAGCTCGGTGATGTCCACGGGAGGGCTCCGTCGGGGAACGGTGCGGCGTGGGCGGCCGCGAGAAGGAAGGAGGGATTTCGGTGAGTGTAGGGTAGGGCGGCGGCCCGAGGGCCGGATCTGCGAGAACGGGTCGGCCCTGTACGAATTCACCGGGCGGTGAGGGCCGCAATGCGCGCGTTGGAGCTTGTCGGGAACGACGCCAAGGTAAGGCGCGGCCGATGACCGGGTCAAGCTTCGTCGACTCCGGGCCGCGACGGCGTGCTGCGCGCCCTCCCGTGGGCCGGCCCGGCGGCCGATTCGCCACCGCCGGGCGCTTCCGTTCCTCCGGCTCCTTCTCCGCCTGTAATTCTCCGAGATCTGACGATGGGCGCGATCTCGGAGTAGAAGGAAAATCCGTGAGGGCCCGTCCCGCGAGGATCGTTTGCGGGCAATCCGTTTCGACCTGCGCGCCGAATTGAAAACTTGACTTTTCGGGCACCGGTCAGAAACATTCGTTTATATCATTTTTTTGATGGCGAACACCCCGTTCTGGAGTACCCGGGTGGCGAGACACAACCGCGAGGGCCACGGCGCTGATCAGCGCGGCTTCGAATACGAGGTGAACTACCAGCCCGATTGGCTCCGGCAGGTGAAGGTGACACGGCAGCTCGAGACGGGCCGCCAGTCCACGAAGACCTTGTTCCGCAACCCTGCGGACGGCCCGGAGGCGGAGCCCGGAGAGCGGGTGCGCACCCGCATTGTGTCTGCCGACCAACGGTTGGATTTCGAAGTGGCGCTGGCGGACCCCAAAGGCGCGGTACGGCGCATTCGCATCTCCTATGCGCTTCCCGATCCCCCCGGGGCCAGGGAGGAAGTGGAGTTCACCCTGGAGTCCGAGGCGCCGCCGACGAAGTGAGGGCCCACCGGCCCTCCGCGGCACCCTGACCGGGGGAGTCCCCTGCGCCGTCCGGCTGGGGCGCGCCGGCCCGTGTATTTCCGCCACGGGCTGTTATCTTGGCAAACATGCGCGTTTCCCTGCTCAGACCCGTCGAGGCCGTGGGAGGGGCCGTCCTTTCGTCGGTGGCGACCGTGGGCAGGGCGGGGTACCTCGCGGTGGGTGCCGTCCGGGCACTTCGCAAGGGCTCCATCTGGGGGCCGCACCTCTTGGCTCAGATGGCCAAGATCGGGGTGGATTCCGTCCCCATCGCCATCTTCATCGCGCTGTTCACGGGCGTGGTTCTCGCGCTTCAGGCCTCCTACACCTTCACCGGCGCCGTTCCCCTCTATTTCGTGGGCACGCTGGTGGGCAAGACCATGGTGCTGGAGCTGGGTCCCGTGCTCACGGGGCTCGCCCTGTCGGGTCGGGTGGGGGCCAACATCGCGGCCGAGATCGGGACGATGCGCGTGACAGAGCAGGTGGACGCGCTGGAGACGCTGGCCTACGATCCCAATGCCTACCTGGTGGTGCCGCGGGTGCTGGCCGGCGCCCTCATGTTCCCCATAGTGGTCCTCCTCGCCGACGCCGTCGGTGTGCTGGCGGGGTGGCTCACCTCCATGTACCTGCTGGACATGTCGTCCCAGACGTTTCTCAAGGGGCTGCGCCTCTTCTTCCAACCCTGGGACGTGTGGTTTTCGGTCATCAAGTCCGTGAGCTTCGGCCTCACGGTCACATCGGTGGGGTGCTTCTTCGGCTTCTCCACCAGCGGAGGCGCGGAGGGCGTCGGCAAGTCCACCACGCGCTCGGTGGTGGTGAGTAGCATGATCATCCTGGTCCTGGACGCCTTCTGGGCGGCGACGCTGCTGAAATGAGCATCCGACTGATCGACGTCCACAAGGCGTTCGGGCCCAAGCAGGTTCTCAAGGGATTCTCCCTGGAGATCCGGGAGGGGCAGACACTCTCCATCATAGGTGGGTCCGGAGTGGGCAAGTCGGTGGCCCTGAAGCACGTCATCCGCCTCCTGGAGCCGGATCAGGGAGAGATCTGGGTGGACGGCCGCAACGTGGCTACCCTGTCACGGGAAGAGCTGTACGAGCTCCGTCGGGAGGTGGGATACGTCTTCCAGTTCGCGGCCCTGTTCGACTCCATGACCGTGCACGACAATGTGGGCATGGGACTGAAGAGGATTCCGGGATGGACCCGGGGGCGGATCTCCGAACGGGTGGAGGAGTGCCTTCATCTGGTGGACCTCGACGGCTACGGCGAGCGGTTTCCCGCCGAGCTGTCCGGGGGGCAGCGCAAGCGGGCGGGGCTGGCGCGCGCCATCGCCACCGCGCCCAAGTACCTCCTCTACGACGAGCCCACGACCGGACTGGATCCCGTCACCTCCGCCGTCATCAACGAGCTCATCATGCGCATGCGCCGGGAGCTCGAGGTCACGGGGGTGGTCATCACCCACGATATGGAAAGCGCGTTCCGGATCTCCGACAGGATCGCCATGCTCCACGATGGAAGGATCCGCTTCGAGGGAACTCCCGATCAGCTCCGGGAAACCCAGGACCCAGTCGTGCGTGGTTTCATCGAGGGGAGACCGGACCTGTTGGAGGTAGCTCCATGAGCAAGGGTCGCGAGCTTCTGGTGGGGTTCGTCATCATCATCGCCGTCGCAGTGGGCGTCGGGGGCACTCTATGGCTCAAGGGTGCGCACTGGGGGCGTGCCCTCGTGCCTCTGGAGATCCTCGTCCCCAACGTGGCCGAGCTCACGCCGGGTGATGCAGTGGTCTTCCGCGGCGTGCGCATCGGGAGGGTCTCGAGCATCGAGGTCGAGCCCGACGGCCAGGCGGTCCGGGTGTCGGTGAACCTCGAGAAGACGGTGAAGCTGCCGGAGGACGCGGGCGCCGTGCTCGCCCCGGAGTCCATGTTCGGTGACTGGCAGGCCGAGATCGTGAGCCGTTCGCACTATCCGGAATACGACTTCTACGCCGTTCCGCGGTCTGCCTCCTCAGGAGGGGTGCGGGTGGTGGGGGGCTACACGCTCCCCGAGCTCACGCGCCTCACCGCGTCCGCCGAGGAGATCTCCACGAACCTGGAGAACCTCACGAATCGGCTGGAGATGGCCTTCAGCCAGAAGACCGCTCAGAACCTCTCTCAGGCCATCGACAACATCGAGGCCATCAGCAGGGAGATACGGGACCTCGTGAACCAGGAGTCCTCGGTAGCGAGGAACGTGACGGCCAACGCCGATACCGCGCTCACGCAGATCGAGGAGGCCTCACGGGTCGCGCGGCGCTCCTTCGAGCGCGTGGACAGCGTGCTCAGGGAGGCCCAGCTGGACTCCATCGTCACCAACGTACGGCTGGCGACCGGGAGCATCCGGCAGGTCTCGGGCGTCGTGTCGGGATCGTCGGAGCAGATCCAGTCGACGCTGACCCGCGCGGACTCGGTCTTCGCGAGGCTGGACCGCATCACGGCGCAGCTCGAGTCGGGGAAGGGATCCCTGGGCATCCTTCTCTCCGACAGTACCTTTGCCGTGCGGGCGGAAGGGGTGCTGGCACAGTTGGACCTGCTTCTACGGGACCTGCGGGAGAACCCGCGGCGCTACGTGCGTCTGTCCATCTTCTAGGGGAGTGTCCCGTGGATGCATGGCCGCGCGAATGTGATCGCAACATCTAGAGAGGGATCAATGGCGAAGCGGGGGCGTGCGCGGGTGGAACGGAGCGCCGGGGGCGTGGTCGTCCGACGGGTGGACGACGTTCTGAGCGCCCTCGTGATCCGTGATCCCTACGGCAACTGGGGTCTTCCCAAGGGTCACCTGGAGAACGGCGAGAGCTCCGGGGAGGCCGCCCTGCGCGAGGTCGCCGAGGAGACCGGACTCCACGGGCTGAGGCTGGGCCCGGAGCTGGCCACCATCGACTGGTACTTCCGGGCCGGCGGCAAGCTGATCCACAAGTTCTGTGCGTTCTACCTGATGGCGTCGGACGCGGGCGATCCCGTGCCCGAGGAGGCGGAGGGGATCACCGAGTGCGTCTGGCTGTCCCTGGAGGATGCCGAGGCGCGCATCACCTACGACAACGCCCGCGAGGTGGTCCGCGTGGCGCGGGATGTCGCCGCCACCACCTCCGTCTGAGGGCCGATGGTCGACGGCATCCGGGACCTCGCGGTCATCGGAGGAGGCCACACGGGGCATTTCGGGGCCCTCCATGGCCGGCGGCGACATCGTGGACCGTTCCGTGAAACCCGACGGCGTCGCCGCGGGTTTTGCTGAGACGGCCGTCGCCGTCGACAACGCCGTGCACTTCGTGGGGCCCTCGGTGCGCGTCAAGCCGGGGCACTCCGCGGGCATGAATATCTTCAAGGACAGGTAGGGCCTCTGACGGGCCCTGAAGCCAAGGGAGCGAGGTACAGCAGCAATGACGGACAACACGCCACGGGAGCTCGAGCACGTCGTCATCATCGGGTCCGGTCCCGCGGGCTGGACCGCGGCGGTCTATGCCGCCCGCGCGCAGCTGGAGCCTCTCGTCTTCGAGGGGGCCGGGAGCAGGACGATGATCCCCGGGGGCCAGCTCATGTTCACCACCGAGGTGGAGAACTACCCGGGCTTCAAGGAAGGCATCACCGGCCCGGAGCTCATGATGGAGATGCGCGCGCAGGCCCAGCGCTTCGGCACGCGCATCGTCACCGAGGACATCGCGGAGGTCGACTTCCAGCAATATCCCTTCGTCCTGAAGTCGAGCCGCGGCAAGGAGGTGCGGGCGGAGGCGGTCATCCTCGCCACCGGTGCCAACGCCAAGTGGATCGGCCTGCCCAACGAGGAGCGCCTGGCCCAGTCCGGTGGAGGCGTGAGCGCCTGCGCGGTATGCGACGGGGCGCTTCCGGCCTTCCGGAACAAGGTGCTCGCGGTGGTCGGAGGCGGCGACTCGGCCATGGAGGACGCCATCTACCTGACCAAGTTCGCCAAGGAAGTGGTCATCATTCACCGGCGTGACGAGTTCCGGGCATCGCGGATCATGGCCGAGCGTGCGCTGGCCGACGAGAAGATCCGCGTGGAGTGGAACAAGGTCGTGACCGAAGTGCTGGGCGACGATGTCATCACCGGACTGCGTCTCCAGGACACCGTCACCGGGGCCGCGAGCGAGCTTTCGGTCGACGGGCTCTTCGTGGCCATCGGGCACCAGCCCAACACCGCGTTCCTCGGGGACCAGGTGGCTTTGAAGCCCAACGGCTACGTGGAGATGTCGGTGCCCTGGCGCACCAACACCTCGGTGCCCGGCGTCTTCGCCTGCGGTGACGTCATGGACGATTACTACAAGCAGGCCATCTCCGCGGCCGGAACGGGGTGCATGGCGGCGCTGGACGCGGAGCGGTGGCTCGCGCACGGCGGCGCGGAGGCCCACGTCAGTGGGAAGGAAGAGGTGGCGGTGCGCTGAGGGATCGGCGCTTGCGAACACGCGAGGGGTCGGCTCTTTCCGGGCCGGCCCCTCTTCTCATTCCGGCTCGGCAACACCCAGGAGGACGGCTCGGCCGACCCGTCCGACACACCTCGTAGCCGACGCCGTACGTTGAAATCCCGAGACATTCGTGGAACACTGGTACTACGGTCGTAATGATGACGGCCGGAGCGGGACCTCCTTCGGGTCGCGCACGCTCCGGCGCAAGGAGGGGGGAGATGCCGGACCTGAGCGGTAAGGTGGCCATCGTCACGGGGAGCACCAAGGGCATCGGGCTCGCCATCGCGGAGCACCTCGCGGACGCCGGTGCGTCGGTGGTCGTGAGCGCCCGCACGGCGGCGGATGTGGATGGCGTGGCCCGCCGGCTGGCCGAGGGTGCGGCCGGAGAGATCCTGGGCACGGTGTGCGACGTGTCGGATCCCGAGGCCTGCGAGCACCTGGTGGCGGACACGGTGGCCAGGCTCGGGCGTCTGGACATCCTGGTGAACAACGCGGGTGTCGGCATCATCAAGCCCATCACCGAGCTGAGCGTGGACGAGTGGCGGCGCCAGATCGACGTGAATCTCGGCGGGGTCTTCTACTGCTCGAAGGCGGCCCTGCCCCACCTGTCGGCTACCGGCGACGGGTGGATCGTCAACATCGGGTCGCTGGCCAGCCGGAACAGCTTCGCCGGCGGCACGGGATACAACGCGTCGAAGTTCGGCCTCCTCGGAATGACCGAGGCCATGATGCTGGACGTGCGTTACGACGACGTTCGGGTGAGCATCGTCATGCCGGGCAGCGTAAACACGCACTTCGGAAGTCGCGAGCAGGATCCAGGGCGGACATGGAGGCTCGAGGCCGAAGAATGCGCGCTTGCGGTGATGCAGCTCATGGCATATCCCAAGGCGGCTCACCTGAGCCGCATCGAGATGCGTCCCAGCCAACCGAGGAGGAGCTGACCGCGGCAGAGTGCCGCGGACCCGCCCATGCACCCCCTGCTCCTGGCCTCACGAGCCCTCCCCTCGCGGCAACGCCTGCGCCTCGCCGTCAACCGTGCCGGCTCCTGGAGCCCGCTCATGCTGGCCGTGGCCGTGGGCCTCCTCGCAGGCGTTGGCGCGGTGGCGCTGAGGTGGATGATCGGCGAGGTGCACTGGCTCTTCTTCTTCCAGGGCGGGCGCCTGGGCACGGCGTTGCACGTGCCCGTGTGGGCGGTCACCGTGCTGGTCCCCGCCGTGGGCATGGTGATCGTCGCCTACCTCGCGCTGTGGTGGTCGCCGGAGGCCAAGGGGCACGGAGTCCCGGAGGTGCAGTACGCCGTACGCGTTCAGGGCGGCAAGATCCGCACGCGCGTGGCCTTCGCCAAGGCCATCGCCAGCGCCATCTCCATCGGCAGCGGAGGCTCTCTGGGCCGCGAGGGCGCCATCGTCCAGATCGGCTCCTCCCTGGGGAGCGTCATCGGCCAGGTGACGGGCTTGAGCGCCGACGAGGTGCGTCTGATGGTGGCCGCCGGATCCGCAGGCGCCATCAGCGCCACCTTCAACGCGCCGGTGGCCGGCGTGCTCTTCGCGCTGGAGGTGATCCTGGGCAGCTTCGCCGCGCGGTCCTTCGGGCTCGTGGTGGTGTCCTCCGTGTGTGCAACGGCCGTCTCCCAGACCGTGTTGGGCACGGACCCGGCGTTCCCTCTGGTGGAGCGGTTCCAGCTCGTGAGCAACTGGGAGCTCGGCCTGTATCTGCTCCTGGGCGTCGTCACCGGGTTCGTGGCGCTCCTCTACGTGCACTCGGTCTACGGTGCGGAGGACCGGTTCGACGCGTGGAACGTGCCCGTCTGGGTCAAGGCGGCCACCGGCGGCCTCGCCGTCGGCGTCCTGGGCACGTTCGGCAGCGATATGCTCTTCGGCATCGGCCACGAGGGCGTCGTGCAGGCCATGGGGGGCGGCCTCGCCACGGGCGTCATGGCGGCGCTGGTCTTCATGAAGATCTTCGCGACGTCCGTCACGTTGGCCGCCGGTGGATCGGGAGGCGTGTTCGCTCCCGCGCTGTTCATCGGCGCCATGACAGGTGGGGTCTTCGGTCGTGCGGCCAACGTGGTCCTGCCGAACCTCACCGCGTCGCCGGGAGCCTACGCGCTGGTGGGTGCGGCGGCGGTCTTCGGGGCGGCGGCCCACGCGCCCATGACCGCCATCATCATCCTCTTCGAGATGACGGACAATTACCGGATCATCCTTCCCCTGATGCTGTGTGTGGTGCTGGCCCAGATCATCGCGTCGCGCAGGGATCCGGACTCCATCTACAGCATCAAGCTCCGCCGCCTGGGCGGCATGAGCCGTCCCGAGGAGATGGGCACCCTGGACGTCCTCCTGGTGGTGGACGCCATGGCCGACACGGTTCCGTCCGTGCGCCCCGACCTGTCCCTGGAGGAGTTCGCCGACCGTGTCCGCGAGGATCATTCCCGGAGCTGGGTGGTCCTCGACGACCACGAGGAGCTGGCGGGCATGGTCGCGGTGTCGGACCTGGAGCGCGCCATCGTGGAGGGTGGCTTCAACGAGAGCACGGTGGCGGACGTCATGACGCGGTCCGTCGTGACGTGCCTGCCCGGAGAGACGCTGCGGCAAGCCTTCCGGCGCTTCACCGAGCGGGACGTCTACCAGCTCCCGGTGCTGGAAGACGCCGGGTCGAACCGGGTTGCGGGGGTGCTGCGCCGTACCGAGATGATGTGGGCCTACAAGGAGCTCGCCGACGAGCATCAGCGGCTCCTCGACCGCACCGAGGCGATCCCCAGGAACGTGCGCGGGAGCTCGGTGCACCTGGACGTGCAGGTCACACGCGATCAGGCCGGGATGTGCTTCCGGCCCATCCGTGACATCCGTGTGCCGGATCAGGCGCTCATCGCCCTGCTGCGGCGGGGCGATCGGGTGGTGGTCCCACGGGGCTTCACCAGGGTGGAGCCCGGCGACGTGCTCACGTTCATCACCACACGGGAGCACGAGGCCAAAGTCCGCGCCTGGATCGCGGCCAGCCGCAACGGGGAGGCGTAGGCCGCACGACCTGCTAAATTCGGGAGTCGGCCGGCGGCGCCTCCCCGCGTCCGGCCCGACCTCCGACTTCCGACCTTTCAGAGAGGCGCCTCCCATGGCTGACGGATATCGTATCGAGAAGGATTCCCTGGGCGAGATGAAGGTCCCCACCGACGCTCTCTACGGGGCCCAGACTCAGCGGGCCGTGGAGAACTTCCCCATCAGCGGCCAGCGCTTCGGGCGCAGCTTCATCGAGGCGCTGGGCATCGTCAAGAAGGCGGCGGCCCTCACCAATGCGGAGCTGGGGACGCTGGATCGGCCCGTCGCCGACGCCATCGTGAAGGCGGCCACCGAGGTCGTGGAGGGCAAGTGGGACGACCAGTTCGTTCTGGACGTCTACCAGACCGGCTCGGGCACGTCCACGAACATGAACGCCAATGAGGTCATCGCCCATCGCGCCACGGAGATTTTGGGATCGAAGGTGCACCCCAACGACCACGTGAACGCGGCGCAGTCCTCCAACGACGTGATCCCCACGGCCATCCACGTCGCCGCCCGGGTCGCCATGGTGAGGGACCTGGTGCCGGCTCTCGAGCACCTGCGGGACGCGCTCGGCGAGAAGGCGAAGGCGTTCGACGGCATCGTGAAGTCCGGACGGACCCATCTCATGGATGCCACGCCCGTGCGCCTCGGGCAGGAGTTCGGCGGATATGCGATGCAGGTGTCGAAGGGCGTCGAGCGGGTGCAGCGGGCCGCGGAGGAGCTCGCCGAGCTGGCCCTGGGCGGCACGGCCACGGGCACCGGGATCAACACCCACCCCGACTTCCCCGGGAAGGCCATCGCGAAGATCTCCGAGCTCACCGGGCTCGAGTTCCGCGAGGCCGACAACCACTTCGAGGCTCAGGGGGCGAAGGACGCCGCCGTGAGCGCCTCGGGTGCGCTGAACGCGTTGGCCACGGGCCTCCTCAAGCTGGCCGACGACCTGCGCTGGCTCGGCAGCGGGCCCACCTCGGGGCTGCACGAGATCAGCCTGCCGGCCATCCAACCCGGCTCGTCCATCATGCCCGGGAAGGTGAACCCGGTGATGTCGGAATCCATGATGATGGTGGCGGCGCGGGTGATGGGGAACCATACGACCATCACCATCGCGGGCAGCCGCGGCAACTTCGAGCTCAACGTGATGATGCCCGTGCTGGTGGCGTCGCTTCTGGAGTCCGTCGCGCTTCTGGCGAACGTCGCGCGGGCCTTCGCGGACAAGTGCGTCGTGGGGATCGAGGCGAATCCCGACCGGTGTCGCCAGCTCCTGGAGCTCAACCCCTCCATCGCCACGGCTCTCAACCCCTACATCGGGTACGACAAGGCCGCCGTGGTGGCCAAGACCGCTGCCAAGGAGGGCATCAGCGTGCGCGAGGTCGTGCTGCGGGAGAAGCTGCTGCCCGCCGACCAGATCGACCAGGCACTGGACGTGCGTGGCATGACGGAGCCCGGCCTGCCCAAGTGAGGTCTCCCGCCGCGGTGGTAGGGCGGTGAGCATGAACGAGGGGCCGGCCACCCGAAGGTGGCCGACCCCTCTTCAGCGCCTCGGTCGAGCGATCCCGCGGTTCGCGTTATCTGCCCCTCTCTCCCGAGGGCGCCGCCGGTGGGCCCACGCTCAGAACGACAGCGGAACGGGGCGGAGGTCGGTCTTCGCGGCGCGAGCCATGAACCCCGTGGTGTATGCCCGGATCTCGGCACCATGCCCGTACGACTCGATCATGTACAGGTCCGACGGGCTATACGACTCTAGATCGTCGAGGCCACCGAGCACCGGGACCTCGTTGATGTAGACGGTGGGCTGGAACATGTAGTTCTGTCGGTAGACGCAGACGTCCGAAAAGGCGGACGCCGGGCACGGCACGAGGGACAGACCCATGGTGCCCTCCATGAAGGCTCTCATGTTGTTGTCCGGCGACGTCACGAGATCCCTGCGTCCCCACTCCCGCACGCTGAACGCCGTGCTCTCACGCCTCTGCTTGAAGCGATTCGCCACCACACGCAGGCCGTGGAGAAGGGCCGGGTGGGGGGTCATGGTGAGGGTCACCGGCACCCGGGCCGCGGCGGTGCTGTCCACGGTGAGCGTGTGATATCCCAGTTGCGAGACGGTCAGCGAGACCTTGCCGGGCGCGACGTCCGGCAGGCTGAAGCGCCCGCTCGCGTTCGTCAGCGATCCGAGCGGCGCTCCGCTCACCGACACGAACGCCCCCACCAGAGGGGTGCCGGCCGGATTCACCACGGTGCCCGATAGAGTGATGGGCTGCTTTGCGGCCTCCTGGGCCGCACCCTTGTGCGCCATCAGCGCCACGGCGATGAAGCCCAGGCACACGATCCACACCGTCCGTTGCCAGCGGCCCCATCCCGAGGTCATCTCGAGTCGCTTCCTCATCCCGATCATCGTTCCTCCTCCCTCCTGGCGGCCCTGTGGGGCGGGTCGGCCGCCTTGAAGCTCTCGGTCCTGTCGGTATAGGGTTGAAGCATACGCCGTGCCGAACGGGAAAGGCCTTGGGAGACAGGCAGTTTGGAGTCCGGACGTCCCCTGTGGAGGACACATCTTCGCGGGATGTGGTACAGAAAAAGACGAGCGACGGTAGGCTGACGCCTACCGCCGCTCTCGGCACGCCCCCCCCAGGGCGTGAGGCCCAGCCCAGAATGGGCGTGGGCTCTTTCCGGTCCCCACCCCGTAGGACGGGAGGCCGGACCTTCCTGTATTCCTACGCGGTCTTCCGATCCAGCCGAAGGACCGTCTTCCGATTGCGAATCTCACCGATGGGCACGCCGCCAGGCGGAAGGACGCGGGTGGTGTCGCCCTCCACGTGGATCGGGTACGCCCACCGGCCGATCTGGACGACCTGCAGGAGCTTCGGCGTGTCGCTGACGGGGGCTGCCACGGGCTCGGTGATGGAGCGCCACACTCGATCCACAAGGGTCATGCGCTCGGAGATCGAATCCGCCCAGGAGGCCAGGCGCATCAGGCGACACTCGCTCATGGACAGGGTGCGGATCACGCGCCGGGGTCCTCGAAAGCTATGGGACAGAAGAAACGACAGGGCTTCGGCCTCGGGCAGGGGCTCGACAACCTTGCTGTGATTCCCGGGGGTGCGGACCTTGCGTCCATCCCGGATGTCGATGAATCCGTCGGCCGATATGCGCATCTTCCTGGCTCCCACGGTGCTCGGGGGTATGCACCCCTGACGGGGCGCGAACGCCGCAGGACTTCTCAAGTCGCGTGCCGCCGGCGGACACGCACGGCGGGGACGGGGCTGCACGGGTCCAACTCGTTGTGCCACTGTGGGTTAGCTGAGCAGGCCCGGCGTAGGAAACGCCGCGCTGCGCCTCCCTGAAACGAGCAATGCGGTTCCGCCGAGGGCAAACTTTGCAGAGCTTCGTGGTGGTGCGGTCACTGGGGTGCGCCTTCCACACGGCGGGGGGATGACGCGAGGAGCCGACGACGAGCTGGGGGCCCACGTCTCCACCGAAGGGGGGGTGGGGAAGGCCCCGGCCAGGGCACGGGAGATCGGTTCCGCGTGCCTGCAGCTCTTCACGAAGCAGCCCAGCCGGTGGGCGGAGCCGACGCTGGACGCCGCCACCGCCGAGGCCTTCGCAGGGGAGCGGGCCGAGCAGCGGATCCGCGTCGCGGGCGCGCACGACTCGTACCTCATCAACCTGTCCTCGCCGGACCCCGCCCTGCGAGCGCGTTCACTGAAGTGCTTCACCGGCGAGCTGCGCCGGTGCACGGCTCTCGGCCTGGACTTCCTGGTCACACATCCCGGGAACGCCACGGACGGTGACCTTCCCTCGGGGATCCGGCGCAACGCGGACTGCCTGACACGAGCGCTGCGGAGCGTGGAGTCCACCACCCGCGTCCTTCTCGAGCTCACCGCGGGCGGCGGCACCAGCGTGGGCGGGTCCTTCCAGAATCTGGCGGCGATCCTGGAAGAGACGGGGAGCGACGTGCGTGCCCGTGCGGGGATCTGCGTGGACACGTGCCATGCGTATGCCGCCGGCTACGATCTGGTGACGGCCTACGACGCGGTTTGGGAGGAATTCGAGCGGGTGCTGGGTTGGGGGCTTCTGGGACTGCTCCACCTGAACGATTCGAAGCACCCCCTGGGATCGCGAAAGGACCGCCACGAGAACCTGGGTCGAGGCACGCTCGGCCGGGAGCCCTTCCGCCGCATCATGCTCGATGAGCGGCTCCGCTCGGTACCCAAGATCCTGGAGACCCCCAAGGGAGACGACCCCGTAGCCGCCGACCGGCGCAATCTCCGCTTCCTGAGGAGGCTCCGGCGCGAGGGGTGAGGGGCGTCGCGTCGGCCGTGGGCGTCACTCCCCGCCGGGATCCTGCGCCATGAGCGCCTTCACCCGGATCCTGGAGCTGGGGTGGACCCCCAGGACGGGACGCAGCAGCATGGCCACCACGAGCAGCAGGCCGAGCGCGCACACCAGCAGCGGGCCCGTGGCCAGGTCCCAGTAGAACGACGCCGCGATGCCGCCGATGACGGCCACTGCGCCCGAGCCCCACGCCACGGCCACCGCCATCCCGAAGCGGTCGGTGAAGAAGAAGGCCACCACCGACGGGATCACCAGTGCGCTGAACACCATGAGCACGCCGGCCACCTCCACCGAGAACGAGATGACGACCCCGAAGGACACGTAGAACAGGAAGTCCCAGAGCCGCACTTTGGTCACCGTCTCCGGGTGGAACGACACCGCCAGGAAATAGCGCCGGAGGGCGACGTGGAACGCGCCCACGAGGACGTACACGCCGACCATCTTCGCGATGGTGGGCCAGGTGACCCAGATGAGCGTTCCTGTGAGGGTCTCCTTGATGTGCTCCGTGCCCTCGGCGGTCATACCGGCCAGCAGGATGGCCGCGGCCGAGGCCACCACGTAGACCACGCCGATGATGGCCTCCTGCGGTACCGCGGAGCCCTCCGGCATGCGCGTGAGGCTGAAGATGAGCGCCCCCACCAGGGTCGCGCCCAGGGCGAAGACCGTGGACAGGGTCGTGCCCATGGGGATGCCCATCAGGAGGGCGACCGTGGTGCCGAACGCGGCGATCTGCGCGAAGGCGAGATCGACGAAGATCACCTGCCGTGCGATGACGTGCAGACCCAGGTACGCGTGGATGAGCAGGATCGCCAGGGCGGCCACCACCGGCGGAATCACGAGATCGAGCATGGGTTCTTCGTCCTGTATCGAGGGTCGCCCCGGGGCGACCGGTCTTCCGCTTCAGCTCTTGGCGAAAGCGGCGGCGAGCGTGCTCACCCAGGTGTCCACCAGGGTGAAGTAGTCATCCACGCCGGGCAGGACCCCGGGCTCCATGGGCACCCGCACCAGGGTGGCGCCGCTCTTCTCCGCCACCATCTCCACCTTGCTCCGGTCGAAGTAGGAGGCGGCCAGGAGCACCTTGATGCGCTGGTCCTGGATCTTGCGGATGATCTCGGCCACGTGTCCGGGCGTGGGGGGAATGCCGGGCTTCGGCTCGATGTAGTCCACGCACCTCACCTGGAAACGGTCCTCGAAGTAGGCCCAGTTCTTGTGGTAGCAGATCATGGACCCGCCGCGGAACACCTCGGCCTCCTTCAGCCACCCACCCAGGTCCTGGATGAGGGGACGGCCTCGATAGTCGTTGGCCACGAGGAAGCCGAAGAGCGTGCCCTTGAGGGAGAGTTGCTCGAGGGTGGGTCCCCCGAGGATCTCCACCAGGCGGTCACCATAGAGCTTCCGGTAGATACGGTCGGTGAAGCGGGCCAGTCCCGCGTCGAAGACGTGTGCGCGGTCCGGCGCCACCCTGTCCAGGCCGGCAGCTATATTGCGTGCGATCTGCAGGGTGGTGAGGGGCTCCGTCGTGAGGTGGGGGTTGCCGTAGACGTGCACGTCTCCGGCGCTCCGATCGTGGGAGACCGGTACCTCGAGAAGGTGGATGCCGGTGTACGCCGTGATGTAGCCCTTGCCGCCTTCCAGCACGTCGGGGTTGCGGGCCTTGTCCAGGAGCGGGGGGACCCAGAGCTCCAGATCCAGACCCGTGGTGACGAACGCCTGAGCCCGCCTGAGGTCCAGGGCGAAGCTGGGCTTGGGCCGCACGAAGTGGGCGTCCTCGTTGGGATTCGCGATGGACGTGACCTCCACCTCGTCCCCGCCGATCTCCTTCACCAGCGTGGCATAGACGGGGAGCGTCGCCACGACGCGGATGGCTGCGGCGTGGGGCAGGCTCCGAGGCGGCTGGGGCGCGCCGTCGGTGCCCGGGCTCAGCAGGGCGGCGGCGAGGAAGGCCGTTGCGATCATCATGGTCATCTCTCCCCGGGTCCCGGCGCGCACCATGCGGGCCGGAACCGCGCAGGGTTGGCGTCAGTAGATCTCGTGCTTGTGGGGGCCCATGGCGAACGTGACCTGGAGGAGCAGCTTGCCGTCCCGCCCGTCCATGTAGCTACGACCCAGCAGGTCGTACTCGGCCCTGACCCGGACGAACTCGCTCTGCCACCAGGTGAGCGTCGGGGACACGAGCGTCGCGGTCCGGGTGGGGTCGAGGGGATCCTCGGTCCAGTCGTAGCGGGTACCCACGAGCCAGGAGTATCCCAGTCGGAGCTCGCCCATGGTCCAGATCCCCGTCGCCCGGTCCCGGCCTCCCGGAGCGCGGGAGCCGTCGGGGCCCACGAGCCCGTTCAGGATCTTCACGCCCCCGTGGAAGGTGAAGCCGCGGTATCCCGCGCGTGCGGGAGGCCGCCAGGTGAACGCCACTTCACCCCCGTACACCGTGCGATGGAAGAGGTCGGTGGTGTCCTCGTAGCTGGCGCTCAGGCGGGTCAGGGCGACGTTGAGATCCGTCGAGGGGCTCAGCTGCCAGAAGCCGTTCAGGTTGACGAGCACCGAGGGACGGTCCGACGTCCCCCAGAGCATGGGGTTGTCGGAGCGGGTCACCTCGACGGTGGCCTCGTAGGTGCCGACACCTGCGCCGCCGAAGGGAGCCAGATAGTGCAGGGAGGCGCCGGCGCCCCCGAGAGGCTCCTCTCCGAAGAACGCGAGGTTGGGGAGGTCCCGGGACTGGAACGGATAGGCGTGGGAGTGCCACCGGTTGAGCATCCCGAACTGCTGGTGGAAGAGCCCCACCTTCACCCCGAGGTTCAGGGGGAGCTTCACCCACTCCATGTATCCCTCCTCGACGTTCAGCGCGGTGCCCTCCTCGCCCTCCATGCCGGTGTCGAAGGGCACGAGCTCGCCGCCCGGCGCGTGCCGGGTGATGAAGATCTTGGCTCGGGAGAACGGGTCCAGGTTCGCCTGGGCGGCGATCTCGAACTCCCGGGGAAAGAAGTTCTCGGCGTCGGTGTTGCCCTTGATCACCTGGGCGAAGAGGTCCCCGGTGACGCTGATCTCCGGGTTCAGGGCCTGAAGGGAACGTTGGTGGCCAACGAACTCCTGCGGCGGGGGCTCCCGGGGCTTGTCGGTTTCGGCGGTCCCCGCTGCCGCGGCCGCCGCCGCGCGCAGCCGCGCCAGGGCGTCCTGGGCCTGCGTCTCGGCGGGCCCTGCGGATTGCCCGGCCTCCTCGAGCCGGGTCACCTCGGCGCGCAGGCTGTCCACCACCGCCACGAGGCGTTTGATCTCGGCGCGCAGCGAATCCTGTGCGGTGACGGGGGGTGGTTGCTGCGCCGCCAACGACGCTGCGCACGGGGTCGTCAGCAGCATGAGCGCGCCCAGCCGAAGCTGGACGAGAGTCGGGGCCGAGAGTGGCATCGGCTGCCTCCTCGGGGATTGGCCGAGCGGTATGACGTACGGGAGCCGGGCGTGCGCGAGTCGCGCGTACGAGCGAGGCCCGTGTGGTGCAACTGCAGCGCTTGCGTCAGACCAGGGGAGGAGCCCGGCTGCGGCGCGTGCTCCTGAGAGCGCGGAGGAAGGGGATCCTGTGAGACACGACCACCGGGATCCGGATCACCTCATCCGCCTGCCTGTGGGCCGTGGCCACGGTGGGCACGGGGGGGTTCGCGCGGACCTGCGTGCACAGGCGGTGGTCGTGCCCGCGCGGGTGGCTGACGGGCCCGGACGCCGGTCGCTCGACCGCCAGCGTCTGCCCGACCTGGGCGCGATCCAGGATGGGGATCGACACGCTGGAGAGCATCATCAACACCCAGAGCGGGGCCGCCAGGGCCCGTCGGAATCCCCTTCCCGTGCGGGTCATGATGGTCCAGGCTAGCCGGAACATCTACAGGTGTCAACAAACCGTCCCGGTGTCGCCCACCACCATCTCTCCCTTATATTTCAGGTGCGCGTCGGAGGAATCCTTTATTGAGCCAACACTCCTGAAGCCGGGACTGACTCCCGAGCTGGACGCCAGGCCCCCGGAGCGGGGAAGGCGGAAAGCGCGGGGAGGTCACCAGAAGTAATTCCCGGGCTTCAATAAACCCCCTCCGGGGCGCAGCGGGGGGCCGGCGTCCACGGACGCCGGCCCTCTCGCGCTTGGGAATTGGACGTTCGCCGGACGCGGGTCGCCGGACCCAGGATCACCGCAGGGGGTAGCGGGGGGTCCGGCCCGCACACGGCCCCGTTCGCCATCCACAAGGCCTGCCCGTCGTCGAGGAGGGCGCAACCCCACGGCCGAGAGCCTGAGGGTGACGATGTGGGGTCGGATAGCCGATGCGTTGCCTTCGGCGTGCGCCCGGCGAAGGTCGTCGTTCACGAGACGCCGCGGAATTTCGTGGAATACACGGGTGAGGAGTGAGCATGGAGAGCTCGATAGAGGAGCGGGTCGGCGTGCGGGTCGAAGGCGGCCGTGTGGATCTCGCGAGCGTCTCCTTCGAGGACCTGGTGGCGGAGATGATCCGCCGTCTGGGCGACGACCCGACCAGGGAGGGCATGGTCCGGACACCCGAGCGGGTCCGGGAGTCTCTCGAGTTCCTCACCCAGGGATACCGACAGACGGCGGCGGACGCCGTGAGCGACGCGCTCTTCGAGGAGCGGCACAAGAACATGGTGCTCGTGAAGGACATCGAGATGTACTCCATGTGCGAGCACCATCTGCTGCCCTTCTTCGGGAAGGTCCACGTGGCCTATATCCCCGACGGCCGCATCATGGGTTTGTCCAAGACCGCGCGCATCGTGGAGGTCTTCTCCCGGCGGTTCCAGGTTCAGGAGCGCCTCACGGAGCAGATCGCCCAGGCGATCTGGGACACCATCCGCCCGCTGGGGGCCGCGGTGGTGATGGAGGCCTACCACCTCTGCATGATGATGCGGGGCGTACAGAAGCAGAACTCGAAGACCATCACCTCGGCCATGCGCGGTACCTTCCTCAAGGATCCACGGACCCGGGACGAGTTCCTACGCCTCGTCACCAGCGAGCACCGGCCCCTGTGAACGACCGGCCCTTCTTGGGAGGCGTCACCGCCCTCGTCACCGGCGCCGGCCGCGACGCGGGCGCGCCCCTCCTCCAGATCGGGCATGCGTGATGAGCGATCCCTGCGTGTATACCGTGAGCGTCCAGGCCCACTACGATTCGGCTCACTTCCTGGTGCACTACAAGGGCAAGTGCGAGCGCCTGCACGGGCATCGCTACGTGGTGGAGCTGGCGGTACAGACCGCGGAGCTCAACGAGGCCGGAATCGCCTTCGACTTCGTGGATCTCAAGCGCGAGCTCAGGGCTCTGGCGGATTCCCTCGACCATCGGCTCCTGAACGAGCTGCCGCAGTTCGAGGGCGTGGAGACCAGCGCGGAGAACCAGGCCCGCTGGTTCTACGAGGAGATGAAGGGGAGGCTCCCCCCTCCCATGGCGGCGGGCCTGCTGTACGCCCGCGTGTGGGAGACCGAGACCCAGTGGGCACAGTACGGGCCGGCGGGGGCGCCGCTGCCGGCCGCACGCCGGCCGGGAAGCTGAGCGATCCCGGGAGCCCGTCCGGGTAATGCAGCCGTGCACCTCCTCCTCACCGACCGCCTGACCTGCCCGCGCTGCGGACCCCGATTCGGCCTCATCCTCCTGGCCCGCCAGGTTGTGGACCGACGGGTGCTGGAGGGGACGCTCGGGTGTCCCAATTGCCGGGACGGATTCGACGTGCGTGGCGGCTTCGGCGACCTGCGGGCCCCGCCTCGCGGGGCCCTGCCGGAGGGGCGCGCCGGCGACCCGGAGCCGTCGGTGCCCGCCGACGTCGAGCGGCTCGCCGCGCTCCTGGGGGTCGCCGAGGGCCCCGGAACCCTGGCTCTCGTGGGGGAGCCGGCGCGCCTGGCCCCGGCACTGGTGGAGGTGGTGCCCGGGGTGGAGGTGGTGGGCGTGGACGCCGACCTGGCCCGTTGGCCGGAGGTGGAGCGGGTGAGCCGCCTGGTGTCACGGCCGGGGCTCCCCTTCTTCGATCAGACCCTGCGTGGGGTGGTGGTGGATGGAATTCTGGGCTCCGGCTGGATCCGCGAGGCCGCCCGGACGGTGGCCCGGCTCTCCCGGGTGGTGGTGACCTCGGCTCCGGAGGGGGGAGTCCACGTGCTGGAGCAGGCCGGGCTGAACGTGCTGGCCGCGGAGGCCGGAACCATCGTGGCGGCAAGGGCTTGAGGCTCCTCAGGGGACGTTGCGCCCCGGGCCTCCCGTCCTCTACCTTCACCACGTTCCGCGGGCCTCTCCGGCACCGTGCCACCTCCCCCTGGAACTCGAGCCCCTGACCCCCCTGTGTATGGCGTTCTGGAAAAAGCTCTTCGGTGATGCCGGGTCGGGTCGCGTGGATTACTACCGCGAGGGTGTCGACCTCCTGGCGGACGACAAGTTCCACGAGGCGTTGACCTCCTTCAGGCTCGCCCTCAAGGAATCCCCCGGGGACACGCTCATCCTCCAACAGATCGCGATCTGTTACACGCGTATCGGCATGACCGAAGAGGCGGCCAAGACGTACCGGCACGTCCTCCAGAAGGAGCCGGCGGCCTCCGGTGCGCACTACGGTCTGGCCTTCATCCTCCTCAGGGCGGGTCAGCCCCAGGAGGCCATCGGGCACCTCGAGGCGTTCCTGGCCCAGGCTCCCGCCGGGCCGGAGGCCGGAGATCACGTTGCCCACGCCCGCGCGACCCTGGCGCACCTCAGGGGCGAGTCCCACGAGTCACTTCCCGAGCCGCCGCCGGATGAGCTCCTCTAGTCCCCTCAGGGTGGGCCTGCGCTGGACCGGGAAGGACCTGCGCTTCGTCGGCGGCACCGAAGGCGGCCCGGAGATCGTCCTGGAGAGCGGGGGGAAGGACGCGCCCTCACCCACGGCGCTCCTTCTCATCTCCCTGGCGGGGTGTATGGGCGTCGACGTCGTCGACATCCTTGGCAAGTCCCGGGTGCCGGTGCAGTCCCTGGAGGTGAGCGTCGAGGGCGACCGGGCTCCGGAGTTCCCGAGGAGGTTCACGGCCATCCGGCTCGTCTACCGCCTGAGGGGGCCGGAGCCGGAGCACCAGGCGCGTCTGGAGCGCGCCATCGACCTCTCCCGGGACAAGTACTGCAGCGTCCTGCACACGCTCCGTCCGGATCTCCCGCTGGACATCCGCATCGAGCGGGTCTGACGGACCCCGTCCGCGTTCCCATGGCCGAGATGAACTACGCCAAGAACCCGACTCCCGTCCCGCAACCGACGCTGCCGGAGATCTTCTGCGCCACCGTGGACCGCTTCGGCGACGCTCCGGCCTTCGGGCGCATCACGCCGGACATGCGGGTGGAGGACATCTCCTGCACCGAGGTGCAGGAGCGGACCCGCACGGTGGCGGCGGCGCTGGACGCCTGCGGACTTCATCGGGGCGACCGCGTGGGCATCATGTCGGAGAACCGCCTGGAGTGGGTGCTCACCGACTTCGGGTGCCTTTGTGCGGGCATGACCGACGTTACCGTCTACCCCACCCTGACGCCGCCCCAGATCGCATATATCCTGCGTGATGCCGAGGTGAAGCTGGTCTTCGTCTCCGGGTCCGAGACCATGGCGCGTATGGTGGAAGCCCGCACCTTGTCCGGCCTGACGCCGGAGATCGTGGTGTATGACCCGCCGGAGGACCTGCCCGACGGCGTCGTGGGCTGGGCGGCATTCCTGGAGCGGGGGGCCGCCGGCGTGGCCGAGGGTTCGGTCGAGGAATTCAGAGCCCGGGCGCTCCAGGCGAAGCCGGACGACGTGGCGACGATCCTCTACACCTCGGGGACCACCGGTAATCCCAAAGGGGTCATGCTCACCCACCGCAACGTGGGCTCCAACGTCGAGGCGTGTCGCATCGCCCTGGCGGTCGGTACCGCGGACGTGACGGTGAGCTTTCTGCCGCTGTCGCACATCTTCCAGCGCACGGTGGACTACCTGTTCTTCGCGGCGGGATGCAAGGTGGTCCACGGCCGCTCCATGCTCACCGGAGTGGAAGACATGGGGCACGTCCACCCCACGGTGGTGGTGGCGGTGCCGCGCGTCTACGAGAAGGTGCACGCGGCGATCATGGAAGTCGGCGGGCTGAAGAAGCTGGTGGTGCGCTGGGCGGTGGCGGTGGCGGACAGGGCGGCGGGGGTGCGGCTGGAGGGGGGGGCTCCCGGAGGACTGCTGGCCTTCCGATTCGCGCTGGCGGACCGACTGGTGTTCTCCAAGGTGAAAGCGGCTCTGGGTGGTCGCATGCGCTTCTTCGTGAGCGGCTCGGCGCCGCTGGCTCCGGAGCTCGCCCGCTTCTTCTACTCCATCGGCATACCCATCCTGGAGGGGTACGGCCTCACCGAGACCAGCCCGGTGACCAACGTGAACACCGTCACCGACTTCCGCATCGGCACGGTGGGAAAGCCGGTGCCCGGGACCGAGATCCGCATCGCCGACGACGGCGAGATCCTGGTGCGGGGGCCGCAGGTGATGAAGGGGTACTACAAGCGTCCCGAGGACACCGCCGAGGCCGTCGAGGCCGACGGCTGGTTCCACACCGGCGACATCGGCGAGCTCGACGCCGACGGCTTCCTGCGCATCACCGACCGCAAGAAGGACCTCATCGTCACGGCCGGCGGGAAGAACGTCGCACCACAAGTCATCGAGAACCGGCTGAAGGCCAACCCCCTGGTGGAGGAGGTCGTGATCATCGGCGACCGGCGGAAGTTCGTGGCGGCGCTGGTGGTGCCCGCCTTCACCGTCGTGGAGGCGTGGGCGCGGGAACAGGGGATCACCTGGGAGGGACACGGCGACCTCCTGGCCGACCCGCGGGTGGTCCGTTACCTCGAGGCCGAGGTGAGTAAGGAATTCCAGGGGCTCGCGTCCTATGAGACCCCGAAGCGCATCGCCTTCCTCGACGAGGACTTCAGCGTGCAGAACGGCGTGCTCACGCCTACGCTCAAGGTGAAGCGCAAGGTGGTCCAGGAACGCTTCAAGGAGACCATCGACGGGTTGTATGAGGAGGCCGAACGCGGACGTGAGCGCTGACCCGGCAGGTACCGTGAGCTCGCCGGTGCGCGTCGCCCTCGTGACGGCGCCGGACGAGGAGACCGCCGAAGCTCTCGGCAGGGTCGTCGTGGAGGAGGGCCTTGCGGCTTGCGCGAACGTGCTCCCGGGCGTCACGTCCGTATACCGTTGGCAGGGGGAGGTGCGCCGCGACGCGGAAGCCCTCATCATCCTGAAGACGACGGATGCCCGGGCCGGTGAGCTGACGCGCAGAGTCGCGGAGATGCATCCGTACGACGTGCCGGAGGTGTTGATCCTCGAGACAATGGGAGGCTACACGCCGTATCTGGATTGGGTGAGAGAAGAGACGGGATCGGGATCCGGGGGTGGATCGTGACCACGCGAAAGGGCCGAAAGCGCAGAAGGAAGGCGAAGGGAGCCTCGGCGGAGCAGGTGGATCTCCTCACGGGCGTCGACGGGGCCGAGGGCGTCGATGCGAGCCCCGGTTCCGCAACGCCGGAGGAGGAAGCGATGACTCCTGAAGCGGAGCAGCCTGCCGCCGATCCCGCCGTCGAGGAGCCGAAAGCGCCGACGCCGGACACGGACCGCCCTGCCGCCGAGGAGGCGGCCACCGCCGCCGATCCCGCCGTCGAGGAGCCGAAAGCGCCGACGCCGGACACGGACCGCCCTGCCGCGGAGGAGGAGGCCACCGCCGCCGATCCCGCCGTCGAGGAGCCGGAAGCGCCGACGCCGGAACCGGAGCGGCCTGCCGCCGAGGAGGAGGCCACCGCCGCCGATCCCGCCGTCGAGGAGCCGGAAGCGCCGACGCCGGAACCGGAGCGGCCTGCCGCCGAGGAGGCCACGGCCACCGATCCCGCCGTCGAGGAGCGCAAGGAGGCGGAGGAACTCCCGGAGGGTGTGTACTGGTCGTCGGGGCGTCGGAGCTCGGTTGTCTTCGAGCTGGTGCCGGAAGAGAGCCCGGAGGGCGGACAAGCGCTCCCTGCGGGGGAGCAGCTCGCCCGTGCCAAGGAGCTGGTGCAGGACGGAAGGGTGGAGGAGGCGGTGTACGTCTACCGTGCCGTCCTCACGGTCAACCCCGCCAGCCTGAAGGCGCGCAACAACCTGGGTGCCCTCTACGAGGCGATGGGCAACCATGGCCTGGCTCTGGAGCAGTTCGAGGCGGCGGCCAGGATCGACTCCGACAACGTCGAGGTGCTCAACAACCTGGGATCCACGCTGGGGGTCCTGGGCCGATACGACGAGGCGGAGCAGGAGCTGCGCCGGGCGCTGCGGCTGGACCCGGACAACGTGGAGGCGCGCGCGAGCCTCGGCATCCTGCACTTCCGTCGCGGCCTCTACGCCCAGGCGGACGCGGACCTCCATTGGGTGTGCGAGCAACGCCCCGACCACGCGCAGGCGTTCTTCTATCGCGGCGAAGCCCTCAACCGTTTGGGGCGGGTCGACGAAGCGCTGGAGGCGCTGGAGCACGCCGCCACCCTCCAGCCCACCAACGTGAAGGCGTTCTACACCATGGGCTTGCTGTACGATCGAAAGCATCTCACGGAAGAGGCGGCCGCCATGTATCGAAGGGTCAGGGAGCTGCAAGGGGTGTGATCCGGATCGTCGTGGGCACGCTCGTGGACAGCGCGGAGGAGGCCCTCGTGTGTCCCATCCGCTCCGACCTGGCGCCGATGAGCGCGGCGGCCCGGGACGTCATCGCCCGGGCGGGCCCTACGGTGGCAGAGCGCCTGGAGGGGCTGGGGCAGCTTCCCGTGGGGGGGGCCTTTCTCACCCCGGGCGGCGACCTGGAGGCGGCGTTCCTCATCCACGTGGTGACGGCTTCGGAGGACGAGCCCGAGACACCCCACTCCGTGAAGCGCGCGTTGCGCAACGGTCTCCGGCGAGCCGCGGAGTGGGATCTCACGTCCCTGGCGCTTCCGCCTCTGGGGATGGGCGCGGGTCACATGGAGCCGGAGGACGACGCCCGCGCCATGCTGGAGATCCTCTTCGAGCACCTGGCGGAGGAGCGGCCCCCGCTGGATCTCACGGTCGTCGTGGACAGCGAGTACGGGCGTGAGATGTTCGATCGGCTCGTGGCAGCCCTGAGCCGCGAGCGCCTTCCCCCGTTGGACTGAGGAGCCTCCGCACCGGTGGAACCGGCTGTCCCTGCGGGCTGTACCGTTCATCCCGGCAGACCGATTCGTCCCGGGCGCCTTCCCTTCTGCCGCTGACGAACGATCAGCTCCTGCCGGGGGGGCGGGGTCGCAAGCGCCAGATTCCGACGGCTCCTGAGCCCAGCCCCATAAGAGGCCCCACACCGCGATCCTGATCCAATCCCGTATCGGCGCCCGCCTTCACGGAGTCCTGAAGACGCCGGCAATCTCGGGCCCGATGGGCTCGTCGCCAGCCATGGACCTGCGTCAGTGGACCTTGCCCAAGTATCGGTCGAACCAGTCCAGGGTCTCGGTAATGGTCAGCGTTCGCGGCACGAGATGTCCGGCTTCGTAGACCACGTGGCGCTTCCGATCCGGAGGTGTTCCGAGCAGTTGGAACAGCGGGTTCTGCGACGTCTCCAGCGGGAAGAACTGATCGTACCGTCCGTTCAGCATGAGGACCGGGATCGTGACGTGCGGGGCGAAGTTGAACGGATCGGCCTCGGGAAGGGCCCTCTGGAACTTCAGCCCGGCGACGTTGAGCACCGCGGCCTTGATACGGGGTTCGACAGCCAGCACGAGTGGGCCCATCCGGCCGCCCCAGCTCACTCCGTAGTAGCCGAGGTCGTCGGTGCTCATGTCCTCTCGTGTTTCCAGGTAGTCGATGGACCGGCTCAGGTCCCTGGCCCATGAGATGACGAAGTCGCGGTATGTGACCGTCTCGCTGGGCTGGTCGTTCGTCAACTCGGGGGTGCGCCGCTCCATGGTGCCACGGTACACGGGATACACGACGGCCCGGCCACCTTTGACGATGAAGTCCCAACTCAGCGACGACTCCTCGTCGATGGAGTTGAGGAAGAACCCGATGGATCCGGGGAAGAACACCACGGTGTGATACGGGGGCCCCGCCATCCTGGGAAGGTACAGGTACGCGATGGCACGCCCGGTACCGTAGGCCGCGTCGTACGTGACGCGTTGGCGGATCCAATCCTCGGTGGTATCGGTGCGTTCGATCGTCGCATCGAGTGGGCTCTCATCGTACGCGTACATCCTCCGGTAGACCTCGAACTCGGCGTCGTTCACCGGCTTCTCGGTGGAAAAGTCCCGCATAACAAGCCGGATGGGCTGCCTGGCACGGGTGAGGTCCGCGCCGCCGCCCAGGTTTGTCACCAGGCGGATGCCGTTCGTCGGCGCGCGGTTCCACGGGGACTGCGTGTAGGCATCCACGAACATGTAGGCGGCGTCGTTCCACCCGCCGCCCAGAATGAACCGGTTGCCGGTGCCGCCCCGCTCGGCGTTGTAGCACCACTCCCGGACGTTGCCGGCCATGTCGTAGCTGCCGTAGCGGTTCATCCCGCGATACGTGCCCACAGAGGCCGGACCCCTATCGGCGAAATTGCTGGTGGGCACGATGGCGCTGGTTGCGGCGGTGCCGGCGGCGTGATTCCACTGATGGATCGTGGGGAGGTCGCGGTGCTCGAAGACCGCGAACGCGGCGGCTTCGTACCAACTCACGCCGCTCACCGGGTACTCGTCCTCCCCATCGGGGTAGTCGCCCAGCTCCCAGGTGCTGGGCCCCGGCCGCCCGGTCCGGTCGGTGAACGATGACATGGCCTGTTTCCACTGGATCGTGTGACCGTCCTTCTCGAACGGCTGCTGCCAGTACTCACGCTTCGAGTAGCCGCCCTCGTCCACGAAGGCCTTGTAACGGCGATTGGTGACTTCATACCGGTCGATCAGATAGTCGGCTAGCGGGATGGGGTCGAGTGCCTCCAGACCCGGATGCTCGAGGCCGACCATGCCGCCGGGTACGTGCACGATCTCGTCCGGTAGCTTCCCCACTGAGTCGAGGGGGATGCGCTGGGGTCCGGTTGGTGCCCAGAGCGTCGTCCACACGGATTTGTACGGCCGGTACCCGTCCTTCAAGAACCGGAGCTGATACTGTCCGCGCGGAAACCACACGTTCGTTAGTGGCGTGGTGCCGAAAGGCTGCCATGCCGTGTCGGCGCCACCGTACATCCGATAGGCCATCCGAGCCCCGGGAGGATCGGTCGTCATGGTGAGCCGGAACGCGAACGTCTGCCAGGCGGCGTCGAGAAGGGAATCATCGGGAAACGCCGCATCGGCCTCCATCGCGAGCTGCTGCGCAGCCATGTACTCGTCGTTCTCGGAGAGTCGGCGGATCTCGGGGATGGCCCGGGTCCGGAGCCAGGCTTCGGTCTTCCTCGGTCCGAAGGCCCCCAACCGCCATGCCAGGCCGAGCCCCAGGGCGACCACGCACGCAGCTCCCACGGTGAGCCACCTGCCCGAAGCCCGAAGCGCCCGCGTCCCCACCTCGACGGTCGCGACTCCCGACGCCGGCGTGGTCAACGCTTCCAACTCGCTCAACAGGTCGCCTGCGCTCTGCCAGCGATCCCCTCGATCCCTCGCGAGGCAGCGCATCACCGCGGCGATGAAGGCGGGCGGCGCGTCGACTCCATGCGCTTCGATAGGGGCCGGTTCCTGGGTCAACTGTGCCGCGAACAGCGCCTGCGGGGTGGAGCCGTGGAAGGGGGTGCGACCGGTGAGCAGCTCGTAGGCGAGCGCGCCGAGGGAGTAGATATCCGCTCGTCCGTCGATGGCGACGTCGGCTGTGATCTGCTCGGGCGCCATGTAGCGTGGCGTTCCCAGCGCCACGCCCGTGGTCGTGAGTTGTTGCTGGCCCGTGGCTTCGCTCACGGCTTTGGCGATACCGAAGTCGGCGACCAGCGCATGGCGGCCCGAGAGCATCACATTGTCGGGCTTGATGTCGCGGTGGAGAATGCCCTGCGTGTGCGCGTATGCCAGGGCGTCGGCGATTTCCTTTACGATGCGAATGACCTCGGGGACCGGGAGCGGTTCATTTCGTGCCAGCCGCCCACGCAGGGACTCACCGGAGACGTAGGGCATGACGTAGAAGAGAAGCTCATCCGACTCCCCCGCGCGCCCGCTGTCGAAGAGGGGCAGAATGTTCGGATGCGTGAGGTGAGCGGCAATCTCTATTTCGCGCAGGAAGCGGTCTGGCCCCAGGGCGGCCGCCAGCCCCGTCTTGAGGACCTTGATCGCGACCTGCCGATGGTGCTTGAGATCGTCGGCCAGGTAGACGGTTGCCATCCCGCCTTCGTCCAGCTTGCGCCATACCGCGTATCGTCCGGCAAGGGCGGCGTTCAGGCGATCGATCCGGGTCTCGTCAGCCACGCCGTCACCGCTCCCTTTCCACGGCGTTCAGAACGACGGTCAGCCCGTTGGAGGAGGCACCACCGGTGACGAGGACGAAGTGCTGGCCGTCGTTCGTCACGTCGTAGTTGGCGTGGATGCCGGTGAGGTAGTTCTTCGAAAAGAGCACATCACGGCGCTTCACCTTGAGCGGGGTGGTGGGCGTCAACTCCGCTGCGACCAGTTGGTTCTGGTGCCAGTAGTAGAGCTCTCTCCCGTCGCCACGCCACGCGGGGTCGCGCCCGCCGTCCTCGGAGACCACGATCTTGTTGCCCAGCGTGGGAAAGGCCTGGACGTAGACCTGGTCGCGTCCGGTCTCGTTCGACGTGTACGCGACCCAGCTCCCGTCCGGCGAGAGCCGCGCGCCTTCCTCAGCGAACGGTGTGACCAGCAACGGCCTCGGTTCGCCACCGCCTACCGAAGTACTCCAGATGTCGTCGCTTGTCGAGTTGCTCACTTCGGTATAGACGATGGTCGAGCCGTCCCGACTCCAGTCGCTGGTCCACTGCGTGCCGGGGCGCGTGACCAGCGGTTCGGCACTTCCATCGCCGCCCACCGCCTGGATGAACAGGTCCTTCTCTTTCTGCAGAGAGTCCCGGATTGCCGAGAAGGCGATGTGCTTCCCGTCGGGGCTCCACGTAGGGTCGTTGCTGTCCCGCCCTTCATAGGTGAGTCGCTGGCTCGCTCCACCAGACAGGTCGCGAATCCAGAGATCCGCCTCCGCCTTTCCTTGCGGATAGGCGCCGTACGCTACGCGGCGACTGTCGGGGGAGAAGCGCGGAGCCCAGATGCCCGGACCGCTCGCGAGGAGTGTTTCCGCGCCGTCACGGTCCAAGAGAACCAGGTTGCGACTCCATGATACACCAGGCGTGTAAGCGACCGTTCCACTCTCGGACGCAGTGAACCCCGAGACCCCGCTTCCAATGGCGACACTCGGGGCGATCTGCAGCGCCGGGCCAATGCTGTCGTAGCGGGAGAAGTCGAACCGCTGCCAGAGGAGCTCTCCACTGGCCACGACGTATACCAGAGCATCCGGGCGTACAAATCGTGTCCCTCGCTTGGGCCCCAGGTCGTGAAGGGTGCCCGTCGCCAGGTCCAACGCCATGGTATGTGCGTCCGGCTTCGCGATGGGGATTGCCTGGAACAGAAGCGTGCCGCCGTCTGGAAGGAGCACGGGCCACATGGCGCGGATCGTGGAATCAGGAAGCACGATTGGCGTCGGTCTGCCGCCGCTGGACGGAATGCGGTACAATCGCCCCTGGGGCCACACGGCGTACACAATGCTGTTGTCGGCGCCCCAGCTTCCCCCGGCGAAGAACCCGCTGAGCGTGGCGACCGGCGTGGGCGTCCCGCCATCGAGCCGCGTCTTCCTGAGCGCCGTCCCGGTCCCGAAGGCCACCCACTCGCCGTCCGGCGAGAAGAACGGCGCGACGCCCCCGTCGGAGCCCGGCAGGGGATGGGACTCCGTCTCATCCGTTCGGCGGACCATGAGCCGCGCCTCGCTCCCGGAGGATACCTCGTACACGATGGTCGTGCCGTCCGGCGAGATGGCGGGGACGCCCTCCATCAACTGCCCGGAGTCCGGCCGGATCTCGAATCGCACCACCGGGGGAGCGGGGACGGCGGCAGGTCGATGTATCAGCCACCCGGCCAGGCCCCCCAGCACGAACGCGGCCATCCCGATCGCCGCAGCGTTGACTCGTCGCGCGGTCGCGATCGAAGCTCCGACCGACGTAGACGCCCGGCCACGGGACAGCCCGAACGCCGGATTCCGGAGCGCCTCCGCGAACTCCACCGCCGTGACGAAACGATCAGCTGGGATCTTCGCGAGTGCCTGCGCGACCGCCAATGCCACGTGCGGCGGCACCGACTCCCGGAGCTCGTCCAATGGCCTGACCGGTTCGGTCAGCACCTTCGCGATCACCGCTTGGACCGTCCCACCGGCGTGCGGTGGCTCGCCGGCGAGCATCTCGTACAGCACCGCCGCCAACGAATAGATGTCGCTGCGCGCTCCGATGTCCCGGTCTCCGGTCGCCTGCTCCGGACTCATGTAGTACGGCGTCCCAAGCGAGAGCCCGGTCTCGGTAATTCGTTCGGCACCGGCGTTGCGCACCGCGAGCGCAATGCCGAAGTCGGTCACCAGCGCGCTTCCGTCGTGCAGCAGAATGTTCGCCGGTTTGACATCACGGTGGATCACGCCGTGGCGATGCGCGTAGTCGAGCGCCGACGCCACCTCGGTCGTGATACGCACCGACTCCTCGACGCCGAGCTCCTTTTCGCGATCGAGGCGGTCGCGAAGCGACTCACCCTCGACGAACGGCATCACGTAGAAGAGGAACGATCCGGCCTCTCCCGAATCGAAGAGCGGGAGGATGTGCGGATGCTGCAGGTTGGCGGTGGTCCTGATCTCTCGGAGGAACCGCTCGGCGCCCAACACCGCAGCCAGGTCGGGCCGGAGGACCTTGATCGCCACCTGCCGATGGTGCTTGAGATCGTCGGCGAGGTAGACCGTTGCCATGCCGCCTTCGCCGACGGAACGCTCGATCGCATAACGAGCGCCGAGAGCCTGCTTGACCTTCTCGGTTGGGTCGGACATGGCGAGGATCCCGGATCGACTACGTCGAGGACAAGGGGACCGTCCATGGAGACCTATATCGGGCCGGGCGCAGACGCGTCAAGCTACACGGCGGCGAGGTGCTTCGCCCGAGCCGCCCGCCGCTATCCGGCCAACTCTTTCGAGGTTTCGGTGAGGATCTCTTGAAACCGCCCGTCGGAGACCACCGGCACCCTTTCGCCGGGAGGTGAGGGAACTCGATCTGCGGCCCGATGGAGATAGTGTCCACGCCCGGGAGCATTTCCCTCCCGGTCGTCGCTCGATACCGTTGGAATATGAGCATCAGCCGGTGGGAACGGGGGGCGTTTTCCGTGGTCGGCGACGGTTGGTTCGACACGAAGACGGCCGCGAGAGCTAACCAGAGGTCTGCCCGCGGTGTGCCCACTGTGCCGCTTTCAGGGCGAACCGGACCGAACACACCCGAACCGGCCAGTGCCCGAAAGCCCATGCGGCGGTGTGCAGAGCGGTACGCCGCGCAGCGGGGCCGCGCTGGCCGAAAGTGGCGGCGGTTGAATGGGTAGACGGATCCTGGGGGGCGCCATCCTGGCGGTGTGGCTGGGCATGGTGGGGTGGCAGGTCCGCAGAGAGTACTTCCAGCCGGAGGTCGCGCGCCTGCGCGAGGCCGCCCTCTCTCTGGCTCCGGGTGTGGACTTCTACACGCTCACGATGGGCGGTCACGCCGTAGGTCAGGCCAGCTCCCGCCTGGACACGGTTCCCCAGGGCTTCGTGCTCGAGGATCTCATGAGCCTGGCCATGCCGGCCATGGGCCAGACGGGCACCGCGGTGGCCCGCACCCGGGTGGAGCTGACGCATGCCCTGCAAATGCGTTCCTTCACGTTCTCGCTGGACAGCGACGCCGGACGTTTCCAGGCGTCGGGCACGCTGGGTCCCGACACCACGCTCTCCGTCACCATCAACTCCGCCGGCAGTCAGCAGAAGGTCAGCTTCCGCATGGCCCAACCGCCGGTCTTCTCTTCGGTGGTGCCCATCAGGGTGGCCATGGGCAACGGGCTCGAGGTGGGTGAGACGGTCCGCCTCCCGGTCTTCGATCCCACGACCATGGGCACGCAGAACGTGGAGGTCCGGGTGTTGGCCCACGACACCCTGGTCATGCCGGACAGCGCCGCGATGAACCAGGCCACGGGCCGCTGGTACGCTGCGCACTACGACTCGATTCCGGCCTGGCACATCGCCGAGATCTTCGACGGCATCCGCGTGGAGAGCTGGGTGGACGAGGACGGCCGGATCCTGAAGTCCTCCAGCCCGCTGGGCTTCTCCATGGAGAAGACCGAGTACGAGCTGGCCAGGCAGAGCCAGCAGGACGAGCGCCTGGCTTCGGCCTCGGGAAGCGCGGGTGGAGACGTCATCCTGTCCACGGCCGTGCGCAGCAACGTGGACCTCTCCGACGCACAGCAGTACGACGAGATCCGCTTCCTGCTCAGCGGCACGGGCCTGAAGGGCTTCGCCCTCGACGGCGGGCGCCAGACGCTGCACGGAGACACGCTCATCGTTCGCCGCGAGCGCTGGGACAGCCTGGATCCGGGCTACAGGCTGCCCTACGCCCGCATGGACCTGAAGAGCGCGCTGGAGCCCGCGCCGCTCATCCAGAGCGACGATCCGCGCATCGTCAAGGAGGCGCGGGAGGTCGCAGGAGGTCGGTGGTCACGCCATGACCCCAAGGAGGTGGCCCGCCGGCTCACGGGGGCGGTGTACAGGATGGTCCAGAAGAAGATCACCTTCTCGGTGCCCAACGCCGTGCAGGTGCTCGAGACCCGCCGGGGAGACTGCAACGAGCACACCGTGCTGTACGTCGCCATGGCCCGGGCACTCGGGCTGCCGGCCCGCACGGCGGTGGGTCTGGTCTACGCCGACGGAGCCTTCTATTACCACGCCTGGCCGGAGGTGTGGCTGGGCCGGTGGGTGGCGGTGGACCCGACCTTCGGGCAGGTTCCCGCCGACGCTTCGCACATCCGATTCGTCATCGGCGGCCTGGCGGAGCAGGTACAGATCATGCGTCTCATCGGGAACCTGCACATCAGGGTCCTCGATCGGGTCGCCGCCCGCGGGACCGGGTGAGTGGCTCTCCCGAAAGGAATGTCGTGACCGACCTCCGGACGGACGCCGCAGAGGCGCCCGCGCGCCACGCTGCGGATATGATCCGCCTCGAGGGCGTGGTCAAACGCTATGGCCGCTTCACGGCGGTGGCAGGCCTCGACCTGGCGGTGCCCCGCGGCGAGATCTTCGGGTTCCTGGGGCCGAACGGCGCCGGCAAGACCACCACGATCCGCATGGTGGCGGGCGTGCTCCGCCCCAGCGAGGGCCGCATCTTCATCGGCGGTGACGATCTCTCCGTCGATCCCGAGGCGGCCAAGGCCAGGGTCGGGTACGTGCCCGACCGGCCGTACCTGTACGAGAAGCTCTCCGGCGGCGAGTTCCTGCGCTTCGTGGCCGGTCTCTGGGGGAAGGAGGGGCCCGAGGCCGAAGAGCGCGCGGACCGGCTCCTCGAGCTCTTCCAGCTCACCGACTGGAAGAACGAGCTCATCGAGAGCTACTCCCACGGGATGCGGCAGAAGCTGCTCATCAGCTCGGCGCTCATCCACCAGCCGGAAGTCATCGTGGTGGACGAGCCCATGGTGGGCCTGGACCCGCGCTCGGCGCGCATCCTGAAGGACCTCCTGCGCACGTTCGTCTCCCGGGGGGGGAGCGTCTTCCTGTCCACGCACACCCTGGAGGTGGCGGAGGCCATGTGCGACCGGATCGCCATCATCAGCGAGGGACGCATCATCGCCCGGGGGACCATGGAGCAGCTCCGGGCCCAGGCCGACGCCGGCGGCGCCCACCTGGAGGAGATCTTCCTCAAGGTGACGGGCACCGAGGCCATGGCGGACGTCATCGAATCCCTCAAACAGGCCGTTGAGCGGTGAGCGCGGACGCCCTTCCGCGCCGCCCGGGCATGCTCTGGCTGCTGCGCCCGAAGCTGCGCACGCGGCTGAACCGCGCCCGCACGGACGAGGGGCGCTACTTCAAGGCGGGCCTCCTGGGCTTCGTGGGGCTCTTCTTCTGGGCGCTGATCTTCATGGTGATCTTCCGCATGCTCCTCTACTTCCGGAACACGCAGGGGATCGGCGACCTGTTGGCGGGCAAGCTGCTCGGCCTGGCGTTTCTCACGTTCCTCATGATCCTCGTGCTGTCCAACGTGATCACGTCGCTGTCCACCTTCTTCCTGGCGGACGACCTGGAGCTGGTGGTGGCGTCCCCGGTGGACTCGTTGAAGGTGTACGCGGCCCGCCTCGCCGAGACCATCGTGGACTCCTCGTGGATGGTGGCGCTGCTGGCCGTGCCGCTCCTGGTCGCGTACGGCGTCATCTACGCGGCGGACTGGCGCTTCTACGCGCTGGCCGTGGGCACGATGGTACCCTTCCTGGTGGTGCCGGCCGTGTTGGGCACAGCCGCGACGCTGGTCCTGGTGAACATCTTCCCGGCCCGGCGCACGCGGGACCTCCTGGCCCTCGTGGGCCTCTTCAGCGCGGCGGCCGTGGTGGCCCTCTTCCGCTTCCTCCGGCCCGAGAGGCTCGTGCGCCCCGAGGAGTTCCGCAGCCTCGTGGACTTCGTCACCGTGCTGCGCACACCCACCTCGCCGTGGCTGCCCAGCGAGTGGGCGTCCCACGGGCTGATGTCGTACCTGAACGGCGCCTTCCAGCCCTTCCCGTTCCTCTTCCTGTGGAGCACGGCTGCCGCGCTCTTCGTGCTGGGCGGGTGGCTGCACGTGCGCTACTTCGACACCGGCTTCACGCGCGCCCAGGAGGGCTCGGAGCGCCGTCAGGGCAGGGTGCGCTCCATGCTCCTGGATCGGCTGCTGGCAGGGGCCCGCCCCAGCACCCGGGGCCTCGTCGCCAAGGAGATCCGGGTCTTCTTCCGCGACACTACCCAGTGGTCCCAGCTGATCCTGCTGGGGGTGCTGGTGGCCGTGTACGTGTACAACATCACCGTGCTGCCCCTCTACACGGGCGAGAAGGTCTCCTTCTTCCTCATCAACGTGGTCTCCTTCCTGAACCTCGGGCTCGCGGGCTTCGTGGTGGCCGCCATCGCGGCGCGCTTCGTCTTTCCGGCGATGTCCCTGGAGGGAAGGATGATCTGGCTACTGCGCTCGTCGCCGCTGAAGGTGAGGACGCTCTTCTGGGCCAAGTACTGGGTGGGGACCATTCCCCTGCTCCTGGTGGCGCTCCCGCTCATCATCCTCACGAACCTGGCGCTCAAGGCGTCGCCTTTCATCCTGGTGCTCACCACCATCACCATGGTGGGCATCACCTTCGCGATCACGGCCCTGGCCCTCGGGTTCGGCGCCCTGTACCCCAACTTCGAGACCGAGAACGTCGCGGAGATTCCCACCTCTTTCGGCGGACTGCTCTTCATGATGGCGGCGACGCTGTATCTCGGCGGGGTGGTGGTGCTGGAGGCGTGGCCCGTCTACCTGTTCCTGGTGTCCCGGCTGCACCAGGGCGAGGCCCGGGTGAGCGTCATCCCGCTCGTCCTCGGCCTCGCGGGAGCTCTCGTCCTCACCGTGCTCGCGACGGCCCTTCCGCTCCGCTCCGGGGTACGCCAGGTCCGAAACCTGGAGGCGTAGCCGTCCGGGGAGACGCCATGCCGGAGGTCCTCGACGTCCCTCTCCGCGCCCGCCCTCCTCGACCGACGGCTCGAACCTCCCCATATTGTCTCTGAATCCGAGCCCAGACCCTCGACGGATCCTGCCATGCTGACCGCGTTACGCAACCTCGTACCCGGTGGTTTCCTCTTCACGCACGCGATCTTCTGGTCGGTGGTGGTCATGGTGGCCGTAGGAACCACCACGGTGGCCGCGATCCTCTCCGCGGGACTCGTGATCCTGGTGCTGGAGTCCCTCGGCAAGGCCTGATCCGTCCAGCCGGGGGGGCCTCACCGTGTGGGGTCGGGGCGCTCCGAAGGGGCGCCCTGTTTCATTCGTGCCTGCCGGGAGCGTGCGCGTGTCGCTGGCCCTGAAGATCATCATCGGCTTGGTCGCCCTCGCCCTCGGCTTCTGGCTGGGGTTGCCGGGCCGCTACACCCAGACGCCCGAGGACATCGAGCACGACATGGAGTGGCACCGCAGCAGCGGCACGTACCGGGTCAAGCGGGTCTTCACGCCCTTCGCCTGGCTCTTTCGGAAGCCTGGCCTCCGCAGGGACCGCAGGAGCCGGAGCCGGCGTCCGTTCCACCTGGAGTCGCCCGAAGACCGGGACGAGTAGGGGCCGGGTGGCCGCGGCCCGCCGCCGCCCTCGGGCTCTGCATCACCGGAGGAACCGGTTCACCACCACCAGCAGGAGGCCGACGAGCCCGCCGAGGGCGTAGCCCAGCTTGACGATGAGGCGGAGCTCCCGGTCGGTGACCTTGCGCACGAGCTCCTCCATGCGCGCCGTGGGGAAGTCCAGCACCTTCTCTTCCACGCGCCGGGCGACGTCGATGCGCTGAACGATGTCGGGCACCTGGGTCTGCATCCACTCCCAGATGGGGTCCCCGAGGGCTTCCTCGAGACGTTGGGGCGCACCCTCGGGGAGCCACCGGGCGGGCGTCCCGATGGGCCGGTCCAGCACGCCGTTGGCGAGGCGGCGAACCCCCTCCTTGTAGGCGCGAGCGGCGGGCTCGCTCCGCCCCGCGGCCACGATCCATCCGGTGACCCGCTCGCGGGGCACCCGGTGGAGGACGTCGCCCCAGGTGTGATCTCCCGCCTTCTCCAGGCCGGCATGCAGCTTCTCCACCAGGAACTCGCGGGTAGAGGGGTCGCGCGCCATGCCCACCACCCAGTCCGTGAGCGTCGCGCGCACCTCCAGAACGTCGGGGTCTTCGGGGTCGCCCAGCACCGAGGTGACAGGACGGCGCAGGAAGTCGACGATGGCGTCGTTGACCCCCCGGGCCATGGCGTCCTGGACGGCCGGATCCCGGAGAATCTCCGAGAGGCGGTCCGCGCCCTCGGTCTCGATGGTGTCCAGCACCTTCTCCACAGTGTCCTCGGTCATCACCAGCCGGGCCACGACCCGCTGGTGGAACTTCAGGTCCTGGAGAAAACGATGCAGCAGGTCGTGGAGCGTGGACTCGAGGCGCAGCCGCGCCCTCGGATCCTCCAGCAGCTTGCCCAGCCGTGCGATGGCCAGAGGCAGGTAGCCCGCGATGGCCTTCTCCATCGATCCCACGAGACCCCGGGGCAGGATCTCCTCGAACGTCCGCGACGGGGCGAGCAGCCTGCGCGAAGCGCGTCCGATGTAGTCCTCCACGGCGGCCTGGAAGTCCTCGCTCTCCACCAGGTCCCCGAGCCACTCGTTCACCGCCTCTTCGACCGCGGCGCCGCGCGCCGGGGTCAGGATGTCGCCGATGGGCTCATCCGCCACGGCGTCCACGAGCTCGTCGGTTCGGCGCTCCACCGCCTCCTCGAAGCGCTCCGAGGCCAGGTACTCCGCGAGGCGGGAGAGGGCCAGCTCCACCACGTCGTCGAGAACCGCCTCCACCTCCGACAGGACCGGTGCCGGGATCAGGTCCCGGATGGAGCCGCGCTCACGCTCGAGGACATCGTCGAGGAAGATGCCCAGCCGCTTGTCGAAAGCCGAGCGGAACTCGACGTCGGCGAAGGTGCGCGTGAGGTCCTCCGAGGTCAGCAGGCGGTTGCCCACGGTGCGGCCGATGGCCGCCGCCAGGCGGGGCTGATTCTTGGGCACCGCGCCCTGGAAGAAGCGGACGCGCCAGCGCCCCACCTTGGGCGGCACGTAGGGGTGGAAGAGCATCCAGATGGCCACGCCGTTCGTCAGCCCTCCCGCGAGGGCGCCGAACAGGATCGTCACCAGGTCCCGAACGAGGGCGTCGGTCACGAGCGCGTGTGGCGGAAGATTCCGAGCACCCGATACGCGGTCCCCTGGATGCGTACGGTTCCCGACACGGTGAAGAGCGCGTCCACCGGGAGCAGGGGGCCCTTCCCTTCGCCGGCCTGGATCTGGGCGGACTCCACGTGGAGCGTGCCGCCGAGGTCCTCGTCGTCGGACTTGAGGGTCCAGGACACGGGCACGTCCTGATGGGCCGGCTGATACGCACGCACCTCGGCCCAATTCACGGTCACCTCGGGCCAGTGGAGATCCCGGAAGTCCAGGCGGGCCCACGCCCGGTACGCTCCGTTGGTGCCCGGGCTGGCGGCGGTGGGGTTCTCCAGGACCATCTGCAACGAATCGCCCGAGACGAGGAACGCCCAGTCGCCGGATTGAGTCTCCCGGGACTCGCGCGCCCGGCTCATGTCCAGGGCGACTCCGGGAATGCGCTGATCCGAGAGGTAGACCGCGGCGTTGAGGAGCTGGAACTGCTGGCCGCGCCTCCCGGTCCAGGTGATGAGCGAGTTGGACATGTCCAACTCGAGCTTGCGGGGCCCATCCTCGAAGACCAGGCCCTCGATGGCGTCCGCGTTTCCCACCAGGAGGTGGAGGTTCCCGTGGGGCAGGATCCGCCAGGGCGCCCGCGACGGCGGCGTCTCCCATTCCTGGTGGTAGAACGGGTCCCAGACACCACCGCGGGCGAGGTAGCCTCGCACCTCGCGGTCCTCGGTGCCGGGAAGCGTCGCGGTGGTGAAGAGCCAGGGCACGATGACCGTGCTGTCCTTCGTCAGCGTCATGAACACGAAGTTCCGTTCGTAAACGCGCCCGTGTGAGTTTCCGGAGGTGCTGCTCTCGGCGGGGGTGGAGGCCGGCGATTCGTGCGTCCCGGGCTCGGAGCGGCCGCACGCCGCCGCGAGGGAGGCGAGAGCCGCCAGCAGCACCAGAAGGGGAGGTCGCTTCATGACCGCGAAAAGGTAGCCCGATCTCCTCACGTGCTCCACGACTGCCGGCGCGACGCGTCGAGGATCTGGGCGGGGGTCGCTCTCATGCGGGCGTCCAGCCGCGCGAAGAACCGCCGCACGAGCCTCCGCCCCCGGCCGATGCCGAAGAGCGGCTTGTCGGTGGTGACGGTCATGTCGACCCGGGTCTGTCCGTTCTCGTCCAGCCCCACCGAGATGTCCACGTGGTCGGTCGCCTTCAGAACCCCCGACGTGGCGACGGCCTCGATGACCCCGGCCTCGTCGTCCGAGCGCAGGAGAGCCCACCGGCGCATGCCGCCCTCCGCCAACGCGGACGCGGACCGCCACACCTCGTCGAAGAAGATGGCGTACGTGCGTCCCCGCAGGTGGGAGTCCGGGGACCGCGGATCGGTCTGCGCCGTCGTGGTCGGTCCCCCTCCCGCCGGCGTGCTCACCTGGCGGGCTTCTCCGGTCCCAGAGCGAAACGGATGGTTACCGAGGCGGTGACCTTCTGTTCGCCGGCCTCGACGGGTGTGGCCGGGGCGGCCCGGGCCGCCTCCGCGAGCATCATGGGCTGAACCGGCTGGGGGTTCTGGGCCCTGCCGTTGATCTCCAGGGGCGGTCCGAGCTCGCGGCCCAGCGCGGCGGCGATGGCCTCCGCCTGCCCCCGGGCCTCGGCAACGGCCTGGGAGAGGGCCTGCCGGCGTGCGTCGGCGGTCTCGGACGCCGTGAACGAGAGGGACGACACCCGGTTTGCGCCGGCGCCGATGGCCGTGTCCACGGCCTTGCCCACCGCCTGCACGTCGGTGAGGGTGACGCGGATGTTGTTCAAGGCCGTGTATCCGGCGATGACCCGCGTGCGGTTCGTCTGGGGGGTCGGGATCGAGTACTCGGGGCTGAGCGCGTACCCGTACGTCTCGATGTGCAGACCCGGCAGCGCCGTCGCCTTGAGCGCGGCGATGACCCGGGACATGAGCGCGGCGTTGGCCGCCGAAGCCGTCCCCGCCTCCTTCTCGCGGGTCTCCACCGCGAAGCTCACCTGAGCCAAGTCGGCGGGCAGCGACACCGTCGCGGTGCCGGTCACCTCGATGGTGGGGGGCGTCTGCTGACTCGGCTTCGTCTGTGGGGTCTGCTGCCCGGAGGGCACCTCGTAGACGTACGCGTGTGCCAGCGGGTCGGAGGGACGTGGGGGCGTGGGCTGAGAGGCAGCCGGCGGGCCTCCACAGGCCGCGAGGCCCAGCAGCAGGACGGGAATCCGACAAGGTGATCTCATGGGAAGTCCCCTCTCGTTCGGCGATCCGTTACGGACGGCCCGGTTTACACGGCACCGGATCTCCGGATATTGTTTCGCGCCCGCAAGCCGTCCCGCCACCTCCGAGCGCGATGAAAGCCATCATACCTCTGGCCGGAAAAGGTACGCGACTCCGGCCGCACACCCACCATACCCCCAAGCCCCTGCTCAAGGTCGCAGGGAAGCCCGTTCTGAGCTACATCCTCGACGATCTCCTGAGGGTGGGCATCCACGAGATGGTGCTCATCGTGGGGCACCTGCGCGAGGAGATGGAGGCGTGGGTGAAGCGGGAGTATCCCGATGTGCACGCGCACTATGTCCTGCAGGAGGTCCAGGACGGCACCGCCGGAGCCGTGGCGCTGGCCGAGCCCTTCGTGGACGACGAGCTCCTCGTGGTCTTCGCCGATGCCGTGCTCGAGGTGGACTACTCGCTGGTGCGCACGCTGGACGCGACCTACGCGGGCGTCATCTGGGCGAAGGAGGTCGAGGACTACCAGAGATTCGGCGTCATCGTAACCCAGGACGACGGCACCATGGCGCGCATCGTCGAGAAGCCGAAGGAGCCCATCTCGAAGCTCGCCAACATCGGTCTCTACTACATCCGCGACCACGCCCTTCTCTACGAGGGGATCCACCACACGCTGGAGTCCCCTCCGGGACCCTCGGGGGAGTTCTACCTCACCGACGCCTTCCAGTACATGGTGGATCACGGCTCCCGCATCCTCACCGCACCGGTGGAGGGGTGGTGGGACGCGGGCAAGCCCGAGACGCTCCTGGAGACCAACGGCCATCTCCTGGCCACCACGCGTGGCGGCATCGATCCCTCGGCGTCCGTGGACGGCGCCGAGATCGTCGAGCCCGTCCGCCTGGAGGAAGGCGTGCTGGTGCGCGGAGGGCGCATCGGACCCAACGTCACGCTGGAGCGCGGCACGCGGGCCGAGGGGTGCGAGCTCCGCGACACCGTTGTGGGACAGCACGCGGTCCTGGAGCGCGCGCGCCTGCACGACTCGCTGGTAGGTGCTCATGCGCAGGTGCGCGACGTAGCGGGTACGCTGAGCGTGACGGACCACTCCGTGGTGGAGGGGGACGGGTAGGGGGTCCTGAAGCTGGGACCGCCGCCGGTGCTGCGACGCCCGGAGCCGGAGGTTGGCGAGCGACGCGTCCGGATGTAATGGGGCGTGTCAAATCGGATGCAGGGCAAGGAAGGCGAGGAGGGCGAGGGAGGCGTACCTGTGATGGTACGCCGCACCGAGGCCCCCGGAGCCTGACGAGGCCCTGCGCCGATTTCACACGCCCGGCACGAGTCCCGCCAGCAGGAGCAGGAGGTACAGAGCCCGCAACACCCCTTCCGGGCCCCTGCGGTTCCGGTACCACTCGTCGGTGGTGTGGGCGAGGCCGGCCTCGCCGCCTCCGCCCATCGTCGCCGCCGGGATCCCCGCGGCCATAGGCACGTTGGCGTCGGTGGACGAGCACGAGAGCGTCGGCTCCACGCCCACGGCGCGAGTCGCCGCCACCGCGGCGCGCACCACGTCGGAGTCGGTGGGGGTGGCGCCGCCGGGGCGCACGCCCAACACGTCGACCTCCACGGAGAGGCCACCTCCGGCGGCATGGGCCGCGGCTTCCGCGACGCTGCTCTCCACCGTGGCGCGGAGCGCGTCCTCCACCCGCGTCAGAGTCGCCTCCGACTCGCTGCGCGCGTCCACCTCGGCCCACGCCTCCTGCGGGATGGCGTTGATGCTGGTGCCACCTCCCCAGCGGGCCACGGTGAGGGTGCCCAGCGGATCGGTGGGGAGCTCCAGGGCGGCGAGTCGGCCGACGGTGGCACCCAGGGCGTGGATGGGGTTGGCGAGCCCCCAGTCCACCCAGGAGTGACCGCCGGGCCCGCGTACGGTGATGCGGAACCTGCGCGATCCCACGCCCCGCGTGACGATCCGGTCCAGGCCCGCTCCGTCCACGGACACGAATGCCGCCGCTCCCACGCCCGCTCCGTCGGGTCCGAAGAGGTGACGCACGCCGCGGAGGTTCCCGGGCCCCTCCTCGCCCACCGTGGCCGCGAAGAGCACCGGCGAGCGGAGGCGCAGTCCGGTCTCGTGGAGCGCCCTGGCCACGGCCAGGAGCACCGCGAGGCCCCGGCCGTCGTCCGAGATCCCGGGCCCCAGCAGACGGTCTCCCTCCTCCCGCACGGCGACGGGCGTGTCGGCCGTGAAGATCGTGTCCAGGTGGGCCGAGACGACCACCGGGGCGCCGTCCTCGGCGCCGCGAACGTGCCCGAGGACGTTGCCCGTCCCGTCCACTGTGACGTCCTCGAGCCCTTCAGCGGCCATGAGCTCCGCCATGCGGCGCCCCCGCGCCTCCTCCCTGAAGGGGGGAGCCGGGATGCGGGTGAGGAGGACCTGTTGGGCCACCGTGGTGGCGTCACCGGCCAGCACGGAGCTCTCGGCCCGTCGCACGCGAGGGTCGTCTCGGATCTGTCTGAGGAGGTCGTCCATGCCGTCCGCCGCGATGCGAGGAACGGGAGGAAGGTCGTTACCGCCGGGCCAGGGGGCAATGCACGATCGGGGTGCGCGTTACCCTTCCGTTACACGAGGTCGGGGGCGCCGTTACACCTCGATGCCAGAGTTCGGGCGCCGACGGAGTCCCGGCGCGCAACGGGTTCGTGCGGTGGCCGGCTCGGCCCCCCGGGGATCGCCCGTCGTGAGGGACCTTTGGACGCGCTCTGGAGCCTAGTCTATGTTTGGGCCTCATCCGGGATCGACCACACCGCGCCGAGGGGGCCATGGACGAGCAGGAGCTGATCCACGATTGGAACCTGTCGAGCTCGTCCTTCGACTGGTCCGGCGTGGGCCGGGTGGAGCTGGACGACGAGACGCTGCGCGACGGCCTCCAGAATCCGTCGGTGGTGGATCCGCCCATCGAGGACAAGATCCGGCTTCTGCACCTCATGGATCGCCTGGGCATCGACACCGCCGACATCGGTCTGCCCGGCGCCGGGCCCCGTGCGGTGGAGGCCGTCACGGCGCTGGCACGGGAGATCGTGGAGGGCGGTCTCGCCATCCGGGCGAACTGCGCGGCGCGCACCGTGGTGGCCGACGTGCGCCCGGTGGCGGAGATCTCCCAGAAGGTCGGCATGGCCATCGAGGCGTGCACGTTCATCGGCAGCTCGCCCATACGCCAGTACGCCGAGGGGTGGACGCTGGACCGCATGCTGGCGACCTCCGAGGAAGCCGTGACGTTCGCGGTACGCGAAGGTCTTCCGGTGATGATGGTCACCGAGGACACCACGCGGGCGAGACCCGAAGTGCTCAAGGCGCTGTACGGACACGCCATCGAGTGGGGCGCCAGGAGGCTGTGCATCGCCGACACGGTGGGCCATGCCACGCCGGAGGGAGCCCGGGCGCTGGTGCGCTTCGTCATCGAGGAGATCGTGAAGCCGTCGGGCGAGGACGTCGGCGTGGACTGGCACGGCCACCGCGACCGGGGCTTCGGCCTGGCCAACGCGCTGGCGGCCGTCGAGGCCGGCGCCACCCGGATACACGGCACGGCCCTCGGCGTCGGGGAGCGCTGCGGCAACACCGAGATGGACCTCTTGCTCGTCAACCTCGTGCTCCTGGGGGCGCACGAGGCGGACCTGACGATGCTCCCGGAGTACTGCGAGCTCACGGCGCAGGCGCTGCGGGTGCCCCTGGTGCACTCCTATCCCGTGGTGGGGGAGGATGCGTACCGCACGGGGACCGGCGTCCACGCGGCGGCCATCGTGAAGGCCAAGGGGAAGGGCGACACCTGGCTCGCCGACCGCGTGTACTCCGGGGTTCCGGCATCGATGGTCGGCCGCCGCCAACGCATCGAGATCGGACCCATGTCCGGACTCTCGAACGTGAAGTACTGGTTGAGCGAGCACGGACGCGACCCCGAAGACGAGGCGCTGTGCACGAGGTTGTTCGAGGCGGCGAAGCACACCGACCACACGTTGACCGAGGAGGAGCTCGAGGTGCTCTGCAGGGGTGCCTGACGGGGAGTGAAGCCCCGGCGCTCCCACGGCCGGCGACATCCCCCTTCAGGAAGCTCACGTGAACCAGACCCTGATGAAGAGCGATATGGAAAAGTCTGCCGGAGCCGCAGGCGTTCAACGCGTCCTCGTGGTGGAGGACGAGCGCGACATCGCTGCACTCATCGCGTACCAGCTCACGCGCGAGGGCTTCCGCGTGGAGACGGCCGGGACGGGCACCGAGGCCCTGCAGGCCGTGGGGAGGGACATTCCGGACCTGGTGGTCCTCGACCGCATGCTCCCCGGCGTGAGCGGCGACGAGGTGCTCCAGAGGCTCAAGGACGAGCCCGCCACGGCCCACATTCCCGTGCTGGTGCTCACCGCGAAGCGGGAGCAGGAGGATCGCATCAAGGGCTTCGAGATGGGCGCCGACGACTATCTGACCAAGCCGTTCAGCCCCCGTGAGCTGGTCCTGAGGGTCCAGGCCATCCTACGCCGCGTCCAGGAGGCGGGCTTCACCGCGGGAGGACGGATCCTCCGGGCCGGGCCCCTCAGGGTGGACGTGGGGTCCCACCAGGTGTCGCTGGAGGGCGAGGAGCTGAACCTGACGCCCACGGAGTTCCGCCTGCTCCAGGCCCTCATCGAGCGCCGCGGCCGCACGCAGAGCCGGAGGCAGCTTTTGGAGAAGGCGTGGGACGTGGAGGCGGGTGTCTCGGACCGCATCCAGACGCGCACGGTGGACATGCACGTGCGCCGGCTGCGCTCGAAGCTGGGGCCCGTCGGAGACTGGATCGAGACCATTCGTGGCTTCGGGTACCGTCTCAAGATCCCCGAAGGGCAGGGGTAGCCCGGGGTCCCGTGCGCGTTCGCATCCAGCACGCCCTGTTCGCGGGGTTCCTCGGGGTCACCGGGCTCCTGGTGCTCCTCATCGTCACCCTCGTGGCCCGAGGCCTGCGCCAGCAGCTGATAGCCACCTACGAGAGCGAGCTCGAGCGCGAGCTCGCCCTGGCGGCCACCATGGTGCAGAGGCTCCCGGAGGCCGACGCGGACTCGCTGGCCCACACCATCACCGCTCTGGTGCAATACCGGGTCACGCTCATCGACACCACCGGCGTCGTGGTGGGCGACTCCTACGTGTCCGCCGCACGCCTGCGCGGCGTGGAGAACCACCGGCACCGGCCCGAGGTGGAGGGCGCCCTGGCGGGCCACGTGAGCTTCTCCGAGCGCCAGAGCGCGACGGTGGGCGTGCCGCTCCTCTACGGCGCGCGCATGTCGCGCTTCCGCGACCAGCCCGTGATCCTGCGCATCGCCGCCCCGTTGGCCACCATCGACGAGACCGTGGCCCGGGTGCGCAACCTGGTGGCCGTGACCGGCCTCCTGGCCATGGCCCTGTCGCTCCTGGTGGCCTACGGCCTCGCGGTGGCGCTGGCGCGGCCCACCGTGGTGATGGCGGAGCAGGCCCGTCAGCTGGCCGGGGGAGATTTCTCCACCCGGGTGCCGCGCAGGGCGTGGATGGCGGAGCTGGCGGAGCTGGCGGTGGCGTTCAACCGACTGAGCGACGAGCTGCGAGCGCGGGTCTTCGACCTCAGGCGGGACCGCGACGAGATGGGCGCCCTCATCGACACCATGGCGGAGGGTGTCGTGGCGCTGAGCGACGACGCCCGTGTGGTGCGCGCCAACCGGACCGCCCACGAGCTCCTCGGCCTGCCCGGCGATCTTCCTCCGTTCGCTCCCGTGGGCACGCTGGTGCGCCAGACCGAGCTCCGCGAGCTGCTGGAGGAGTCGGTGATGCGTCCGGTGCAGACCCGTGAGGTCCAGGTGGCCGAGCGCTACATCCTCGTGTCCTCCCGCCGGCTGGATCACGGCGGAGCGGTGACCACGTTCCTTGACGTCACGGAGATCCGGCGGCTGGAGCAGGTGCGCCGGGACTTCGTGGCCAACGCCTCCCACGAGCTGAAGACGCCGCTCACGGCGGTGCGGGGCTTCGCGGAGACCCTGCTGGAGGGCGATCCGCCCTCCAAGCTCAAGGAGGAGTTCCTCATCGCCATCCGCAACAACACGCTCCGCATGCAGCGGCTGGTGGACGACCTCCTGGACCTGTCGCGTCTGGAGTCCGGCGGGTGGACCGCCGGACACGAGGAGGTCTCCCTGCTGGCCTCGGCCCGCGAGGCGTGGTCGCAGTTCGTGGATGTGGCCGAGGAGCGGGGCGTGACGTTCAGCGCCGAGGGCGATGCCGTCGCCGTGGCGGACCGCCAGGGCCTCGAGCAGGTCTACCGCAACCTCATGGAGAACTCGTTGCGACACACCGATGAAGGCGGGCACGTGCACGTGGCCGTCACGTGCTGCGCCGAGGGGATGGCGGAGGTGGCGTTTTCCGACGACGGGGAGGGGATCCCCTCCAGGGCGCTGCCGCGCATCTTCGAGCGCTTCTACCGCGCCGACTCCGCCCGCGCCCGGGATGCCGGCGGAACCGGCCTCGGCCTGGCCATCGTCCGGCACCTGGTGCGCGCCATGGGGGGGCAGGTGCGAGCCGAGAGCGAGCTCGGCAAGGGCACCACCATCCGGTTCACCCTGCCCGCCGCGAGCTCCTGATGGCGACGATCCACGACATCGACGTGGGTGAGGCGGTCCCCGCCCTCGAGGCGCGAGGCGTCTCGGTGGTGTACGGTACGAACCGAGCCGTGAACGACGTCTCCATGGCCGTGCCCGCCAACAAGGTGGTGGCGCTCATCGGCCCGTCGGGGTGCGGCAAGAGCTCGCTGCTGCGCTGCTTCAACCGCATGAACGACCTGGTGCAGGACGCCAGGGTCGAGGGCGAGGTTCTCTTCGAAGGGGAGAACCTGTACGCTCCGGGTGTCGACGCCGTGGAGGTGCGCAGGCGCATCGGCATGGTCTTCCAGAAGCCGAATCCGTTCCCGAAATCCATCTACGACAACACGGCGTTCGGGCCGCGCATCAACGGATACGACGGCGACCTGGACATCCTCGTGGAGGAGTCCCTGCGCCAGGCCGCGCTCTGGGACGAGGTCCAGGACCGGCTGCGGGAGTCGGCCTACAGGCTTTCCGGCGGGCAGCAGCAGCGGCTGTGCATCGCCCGGGCGCTCGCCGTGAAGCCCGAGATCATCCTCATGGACGAGCCCGCCTCGGCGCTGGACCCCATCGCCACGCAGAAGATCGAGGAGCTCCTCTACGAGCTGAAGAAGCACTACACCATCGTCATCGTCACACACAACATGCAACAGGCCGCCCGCGTGTCCGACTACACTGCGTTCCTGTACATGGGCGAGCTCATCGAGTACGGTCCCACCGATGCGATCTTCACGAATCCCAGGGAGGAGCGTACGGAGGCCTACGTGACCGGGAGGTTCGGATGACCACGGAGCAGAAGCCACGGCGGCACTTCCACGACGAGCTCGACACCCTGCAGAAGCGTCTGGTGGAGATGGCCGGGGTGGTGGAGAGCCTCGTGGGCCGCGCCGTGACTGCGGTGCTGACACGCGACCCCTCCTCGGCGGCGGACATCATCGCCGAGGACAACCGCGTGGACGAGCTGGAGGTGGAGGTGGACGAGCGTGTGGTGGAGCTCCTCGCGCTGCATCAGCCCATGGCCAGCGATCTCCGTCAGATCATCACGTCGAACAAGGTCGCCAACGACCTGGAGCGGGTCGGGGACCACGCGGTGAACATCGCGAAGGCGGCACGGCGGCTGGCGGACACCCAGCCCCTGCCCGAGCTCCGCGAGCTCACCGAGATGGCCCAGATCACCCGGGAGATGCTCGCCGACGCCCTGGCTGCCTACGTCACCCGCAACGCGGGCACGGCGCGTATGGTGTGCATCACCGACGACAGGGTGGACGACCTGCGCCGTTCCCTGTTCCGCATCCTGGTGACGCACATGCTCGAGGATCCGAAGCGCATCGGAGGTGCGCTGGAGCTGCTGCTCGTGTCGCAGAACCTGGAGCGCGTGGCGGACCTGTCCACGAACATCTCCGAGGACGTGGTCTTCCTGGTGGAGGGGAGGACGATCAAGCACGGTGCAGAGGTGCACCAGGTGACGGACGCGGGGGAGGACGACGAGTTGGTCTGAAGCGCCGCCGCCGAAGCTCCGCGCCGGAGGAGAGCGTCCCCGACCCGGGGACGACGGCTGCCCTGCATTGCGGAACTCGCGTCCCGGAGCCTAGTCTTCGCGGATGTCGGACCACCCTGACGAGCTTCCCGGGGATCCACGGGAGGCCCCCCGTCACACCCGTGCCCAGATGTCGTCCACCCCGGACCGGTCCGGGGTCCATCAGGCCGTGGCCCAGCTCCTGGACGAGGTCGTCACCGAGAGCGAGCCGAAGGAGATCGTGGACGCCTCCAACCTGCGGGGGCAGGTGGCCATCGTCAGCGGCGCCTCCAGTGGCATCGGCAGGGCGGTGGCGCTGACCCTCGCCCGTCACGGGATGCACGTGGGCTTCTGCTTTCTGGACGAAGGCGAAAGCTCTCGCGCGGCGGCCGTGGAGGTGGCCAACGATCTGCGGCAGGCCGAGGTGCGCACGTACTTCCGGGCCTGCGACGTACGCGACTCCGACGATGTCCGTGCTTTCGTGTCGGAGGTACGCGGCGAGCTCGGAGGGATCCACGTCCTCGTCAACAACGCCGGCATCGGCCGTGACCGTGCGCTGTGGCGCATGGAGGATCGCGAGTGGGACGACGTGCTGCGCACCAACCTCGACGGCGCGTTCTATTTCATTCGCGCGGTGGCTCCGCACATGCGTGCCCAGGAGTACGGCAAGATCGTGAACATCACGTCGGTCCACGGTCTGCGGGCGGAGTTCGGCCTGGCCAACTACGTCTCGTCCAAGGCCGGGCTCATCGGCCTCACCCGGAGCGCCGCCCTGGAGCTGGGTTCCAGGAACGTCAACGTGAACGCCGTGGCTCCGGGGTACATCCGCACGACACGCCTGACGGCGGGGGTCCCGTCCGAGATCCTCGATCGCGCCCGGGAGAGGTCGGCGCTGGGACGTCTGGGCGATCCCCACGACGTCGCCAGCGTCGTGCTCTTCCTCGTGTCGGAGTCCGCCCGCCACATCACCGGCGTCGTGATCCCCGTGGACGGGGGGTACCTGGTCTGACGGGTTTCCCGAAGCGCGCGTGCGCCTGCCTTCCGCTGCGACGTCCTCAAGAGAGGCGACAATCATGAAGCTCCTGAAGCGAACTCCCGCCCTCGTGCTCACGACGATGCTCACCGCGCTCCTGGGAGCGTGCGGGGGCCCGAAGAGCCCCTCCGGGTCGGAGGCCGCCATCGCTCCTCTCTTCGAGGTCCTTCAGCCCAAGCTCTTCTCCTCTCCCGGAGCGGAGACCAACGCGTGGGCGGACTTCGACGGCGACAACGACCTCGACCTGTTCGTGGGGTTCAAGAACGGTCCCAATCGCCTCTATCGGAACGACCAGGGGACCTTCGTCGACGTCGCTCCGCAGGTGGGGCTCGCCGATTCGGCCGACACCCGGGCCGTGGCCTGGGGAGACTTCGACGGTGACGGGGACCTGGACCTCTACGTGGGCTTCAGCGCCTCGGCACACACGCCGAACCGCCTCTACCGCAACGATGACCATGGCCACCACTTCGTGAACGTGGCACCCGAGCTGGGCCTGGACCGCTCCGGTGACACCGGTCAGCCGGTGTGGGTGGACTACGACGGCGACGGCGATCCGGACCTCTTCGTCGCGTTCCGGGACCAGGGCGACCGCCTCTACCGCAACGACGGCGGCACCTTCAAGGACGTGACCGGAGCCGCGGGCCTCGGCAAGGCGGGCCATTCCTCTGGAGCGGTCTGGTTCGACATGGACGGCGACGGCGATCTGGACCTCTTCCTGGCGAACCGGGACGGCCAGCCGGATGCCGTCTACGTGAACCAGGGCGACGGCACCTTCGTGGAGGCCCCCGCGGCCATGGGCATGAGCGCGCCCGGGCGGACCGCGGGACAGGGGGGCATCGGTGTGGCGGTCACCGACTATGACAACGACGGAAATCTCGATCTCCTCGAGACCACCGACGGGGGCGCGGTCCTGTGGCGCAACATGGGGGACGGGCACTTCCAGGACGTCGCGCCGGGGACGCCCCTGGCCGCGGACAGCGATGGCGTGGCGGCGGCCTGGGGAGACTTTGACGACGACGGCTGGCCGGATCTCTACGTGAGCACCTCCCGCGCCGGCGATCCCCAGGCGCCCGACCACCTGTTCCGCAACGTGGACGGCAAGTTCTCGGACGTGACGCCCAAGGCGATGCTGGAGCAGGGGGCGAATCGAGGCGTGGCGTGGGCGGACTACGACTTCGACGGTGACCTGGACCTCGCGCTGGCCAACGACGACCCGCAGGGCACGGATCCCCTGTACGTGAACGGGCTCCCCAACGCGCGGGCCAGACGATCCCTGGAGGTGGCGGTGGTGGATCAGCAGGGCCGGTGGACGTTCGCCGGCGCCAAGGTCACCCTCACCGCCGAGACCGATGCGGACCATCCCGTGCACTTCACCACCGCGCGCCTCGTGGACGCGGGCGGGGGCTATGCCTCCCAGGGCGCCCAGCCGGTGCACTTCGGCCTGCCCGCGGGGGTGGGCAAGGTGGACATCAAGGTGGAGTGGTTCGAGAAGGGACAGCGCCGCATGGCGACGGTCTCCGGCGTGGACCCGGCGCGCTTCTACGGCCAGTGGCTCACCCTGCACCTGGGGGTGCGTTGAGCCCCGCACCCGGGAAGAGGCAGCCGACGCTGCGACCCGCGCGGGCCCATGCGGCCCTCATGAAGGATCCGGCCTTCGGGCCCTGGGTGGCGCACATCGGGCCGCCCCGCCTGCGGCGGGTCACGGATCCGCCGTTCCACTACCTGGCCCGCGCCATCGTCTATCAGCAGCTCGCCGGCAGGGCGGCGGCCACCATCCACGGCCGCTTCGTCGAGGCGGTGGGCGGGAGCGTGACCCCCGCGGCCGTGAAGCGTGCCTCCGACGAGGCGCTCCGCGGCGCGGGGCTGTCCCGCGGGAAGCTGGCCGCCGTCCGGGACCTGGCGGCCAAGGCACGCTCGCTGCAGCTGCACCGGCTTTCCGGGCTTCCCGACGACGAGGTGCTGGAGCGCCTCTCCACCGTGAGGGGCATCGGCCCGTGGACGGCCCAGATGTACCTCATCTTCGCGCTACGCCGCCCCGATGTGTGGCCCGTGGGAGATCTGGGTGTGCGTGCGGGGTACGCCCGCATCCACGGTCTGGCGGAGGTCCCCGCGCAGAAGGAGATGTCCGCCCTGGGCGAGGCCTATCGACCGTGGCGGAGCGCGGCGGCGTGGTACTGCTGGCGGGTGCTGGAGACGGAGCTGCCGTGAGGAGGGGCTACGGTGGGGGGCTTGCCCACGACGTCCTCGACGCTGCCGCGGGCGCACCCACGGTGCGGAGCGTCCCGTGACCGAGCGCACCGTGCAGCTCACCGACTCCCTCACCGCCTACCTCTACGAGGCTTCGCTCCGTGAGCCCGACGTGCTCCGGCGCCTGCGGGCCGGCACGGCAGACATGGAGCAGGCGAGCATGCAGATCGGCCCGGTGCAGGGGCAGCTCTTCGCCCTCCTCGTGGAGCTGACCGACGCCCGCCGTACGCTGGAGATCGGCACGTTCCGGGGATACAGCGCCCTCTGGGTGGCCCTGGCCCTCCCCGAGGACGGCACCCTGGTGGCGTGTGACGTGAACGAGGAGTGGACGGCCGTGGCCCGCCGCCATTGGCAGGAAGCGGGAGTCGCCCACAAGATCGACCTGCGCCTGGCGCCGGCCCTCGAGACCCTGGACGCCCTCCTCGAGGCGGGCGACGCGGGTACCTTCGACTTCGCGTTCATCGACGCCGACAAGGCATCGTACGACGCTTATTACGAGCGCGCCCTGCGCCTGGTGCGTCCCGGCGGGCTCATCGCGGTGGACAACACGCTGTGGAGCGGGAAGGTGGCGGATCCCTCGGCACGGGACGCGGACACCGAAGCGCTCCGGGCCTTCAACGTGAAGGTCCGCGACGACGAGCGGGTGACCATGTGCCTGCTTCCCATCGGGGACGGCGTCACGTTGGCGAGACGGCGTTAGCAGGTCGCTGCGGAAGGGGGTGCCCCCCGAGCGGTTCGGCGTTGTCAGCGCGATCCGGTGTGGGGGTCCGCTTCATTGCGATTCCGTCGCCGACCGGCCTAGCTTGACCTTGCCATGCAGCCTTCCGAGACCCTCCAGGCGGCCCTCAGCGGCCGTTATGCCATCGTGCGCGAAGCGGGCGCGGGGGGCATGGCCACCGTCTATCTGGCGCGCGATGTAAAGCACGATCGCCACGTCGCCCTGAAGGTTCTCCGGCCGGAGCTGGGCGCGGTCCTCGGCGTGGACCGCTTCCTCTCGGAGATCAAGCTCACCGCGAACCTGCAGCATCCCCACCTGCTGCCCCTCTTCGACTCCGGGGAGGCGGCCGGCCACCTCTTCTATGTGATGCCGTACGTGGAGGGCGAGTCCCTGCGCGCCCGTCTGGACCGCGAGCAACAGCTCCCGGTGGACGAGGCGCTGCGCATCGCGTACGCCGTGGCCAGCGCCCTGGACTACGCCCACTCGGCGGGGGTGGTGCACCGGGACCTGAAGCCGGAGAACATCCTCCTCCAGCACGGTGAGCCCGTGATCTCGGACTTCGGCATCGCGCTGGCCGTATCCAACGCCGGAGGCGCACGCATCACCCAGACGGGCCTCTCCCTGGGCACGCCCCAGTACATGAGCCCGGAGCAGGCAACAGGGGACCGGGGCGTGGACGCCCGGAGCGACATCTACTCCCTGGCGGCCGTGACGTACGAGATGCTCGCCGGCGAGCCACCCCACCAGGGGAAGACGGCCCAGGCCGTCATTGCCCGGGTGCTCACCGAGAAGGCCAGCAGCGTGCGCCTGATACGGGACACCGTGCCGCCCCACGTGGACGAGGCCCTGCTGAAGGGACTGGCAAAGCTCCCGGCGGACCGCTTCGGCAGCGCGGGGGAGTTCGCCGCGGCGCTGAAGAGCCCGACGTCGTTCAGCGGAGCCACCGGGCGGGCGACGGCGGTGGGAGCGGCGGCGACAGCCGACGCCGTGCCGGTTCGCAAATCCCCGGCGACACGGGCGATCGCCGCCCTCCCCTGGGTGTTGGCCCTGGCCGTGATGACCGTGGCCGGCGTGTTCTGGGTCCGTGGGCGAAGCCAGGGCTCCTCCACCACGTTCCGCTACGAGGTTTCCCTTCCCGCGGGTGCGACCCTCGCCGGGGGCCAGATCGACCCGGTGGCCATATCCCCGGGGGGGCGCTTCCTGGCGTATGTGGCGGTGTCCAGCGACGGGACCCAGAGGCTCTACCTCCGCGCTTCCGACGATCTCCGGCCGCGCGAGGTGCCGGGCAGCGAAGGAGCGTTCAGTCCGTTCTTCTCACCCGACGGCCGGTGGATCGCCTTCTTCGGGGGGGGACAGCTCGAGAAGGTTCCGGTGAGCGGCGGCAACCCCGTGGTGATCTCGTCGGCGGGGGATGCCAACGTGGCCACCTGGAGCCCCAGCGGCTGGATCGTCATGGGTTCTGATGCTCTGGGCACGGGCCTGTACAAGGTGCCCGAGACCGGCGGGACTCCGGTGCCCGTCGTCCCGGCGGACTCGGCGAGAGGCGAGCTCATCCAGGCCAGCCCCGTCGCCCTTCCCGACGGCGACCACGTCCTGTACGCCAGCTCCGGTATGGGCGGCGCCGCGACGGCGCACCTCGCCGTTGCCTCCCTGAAGGACGGGACGAGCACGATCTTCGATCTCCTGGGCTCGTTCCCCCTGGGCGTCCTCAGCGACCACCTGATCTACACCACCGCAGGGGGAGCGGTGATGGCCGCGCCCCTCGACCTGGCGAAAGGACGCATCACCGGCGCGCCCCTCGCCCTCACGGACCAGGTGGCGGTGGCCACAACCACCGCGTTGAGCTATGCCCAGCTCTCGCCCGACGGCTCCATGGTGTACCTGAGCGGTGCCCCTCAACGCCAGATGGTCCTCATCGGGGCCGACGGCGTGGCCCACCCGATCGGCGAGCCCGGCCCCTACACCTGGCCCCGCTTCTCTCCCGACGGCCACCGCATCGCCGTGTCCGTGGGGACCCTCGCCCACCGCGACGTGTGGATCTACGATTTGCCCTCGGGACCCTTCACCCGCTTCACGGACCAGGGCGAGACCAACGACCGGCCCGAGTGGACGCCGGACGGCAAGGACGTCGTCTTCCGCTCCAGCCGGAACGGGGAGCGCAACGCCATCTGGATGAAGCCCCTGGACGGGTCGGCGCCCGCCACTCGGGTGTACGGGAGATCCGACTCGCGGATCGACGAGGGGGTCGTCTCGCCGGACGGGAAGTACTTGCTGCTGCAGCGTGACAGCACCGGGAACGGAGAGGTTTGGTATCGTGCCCTGAAGGGCGACACGACCCTGGTGCACGTGGCGGGAAGCGAGAACTACGGCGACTACGGGGCGCGCTTCTCCCCCGACGGCCGCTGGATCGCGTACACCGGCGGTGTGGCGGTGCCGGCCCAGATTGTGATCCGCCGCTTCCCGAGCCTCTCCGGCAGGCTCCAGATTTCCACGAACGGCGGCAGCACGCCGGTGTGGGCTCCCGACGGCAGGCACATCTACTACGCCAACAACAGTCAGCTCATGGTGGCCGACCTCAGCGGGTCCGACCCGCCGCGGGTCACCAACCGCCGGGTCGTCCTTCCAAAGGGCTACACGTTCGATGCCGTTCACGCGGACTACGACGTGGGCCCCGACGGGACCATCCTGGCCCTGCAGGCACCCTCGGGGGATGCGTCGGTCGTGGTGGTCCTGAACCTGGATGCCGAGCTGAAGGCACGACTTTCGGGAACGCCGCGGTAGGGATCCCGGGCGGGGGCTGCCGCCGCCGCACCGAGGCCCTCAGCGCGAGCCGGTGTTGGGCTCCAGGGCGGCGGCCTCCTCCTTCGACCCGTCGTCCACCGCGCTCCGTGCCAGCGCCACGGCATGCTCGATGACCCTGCGCAGCGACGGCGGCACGCCGTCGGGGCCCCGGCGCGCGGCCTCTTCCGCCACCGTGACGGCCAGGAACGGCTTGGAGTGCCGGCGGATGGCCCGGTTCACGATGTGATGGGCCTTGAGCTTCGGTCTTCTGCCCCTGCCGTTGCGGGCATCGGCGTCGGGTTGGTCCGGCACTCCCGCCACGCGGCGGTAGAGATCCTCGTAGCCGTGACTCCACAGCTCCATCTCGATGGTGCGCCCGCGCAAGCGGGTGACGTGGCGCTTGGGCTGGCCTTCCACGAGATGCTGCCGCGCCTCCTGCACATACGAGGCACCCGCCTGGTCGCCGTCCGCCACCAGGTGCCACTCGATGTGCAGGTCGTTGGCCAGGCGCACCAGGGGCTCGACACCGCACTGGGCGAACTCCACGCATCGGACGCCTTCGGCCTCGAGGTCGTAACCGAGGACGTGAGCGAGCTGCCGCATGAGCCAGAACTCCGTCTCTCCCTCCACCAGGAGCCAGCAGCGCGCGAAGAGCACCGACCCCCGCTTGGCCCGGATGTGGTAGCCGACGCGCCGCAACGAGTCCGGAGACAGCGTGCGGTCGCGGAGCCGATGTGCATCGATGCGCCCGTCCCTGCGCACCAGGCGGCGCAGGAAGTGCAACGGCACCTCGGCGAGGAGCTCGCCGGAGTTGGTGACGATGAGCGTCTGGGCGCGCAGGTGCTCGATGACGTCCCAGGTGGAAGCCACCATCATCGGGTGCATGTGCACCTCGGGCTCCTCGATGGCGATGAGCGGGTGGGCGTCTTGTGGGAGGACGGCCTCTCCGCGCACATCGATGAGGGATCCGAGGACGAGGAGCAGGCCCAGGGCGTGGGAGCCGCTGCCCGGGTGCGGGGGAAGACGTGTCGGATGCTTCCCCGGTCGGCCGGACGCGTTGGGCGCCCCGCGGTCGTGACCCACCGCCACCCACGGCTCCAGCAACCCTCGCAGCGGGCCCTCGCCGGACACGTACCGGTCCGCGAAGGTGTGACGTATACGCTGTACCGCGAGGAGCGCGCGGCGGACTTCCTCCGAGGGCACGGGTCCCCGCGCTTGAGCCAAGAGCCGGTAGACCCTGGCGATGTCCTCCTCGGCGCGGGTCTCCTGATCCGAGTCCCCGTCCTGCCGCTCGCGATCTCCGGAGCGATCCCACTCGAGGCCGGTGGAGCCGTGGGGCTGGGCGAGCCGCACCACCAGCACCGGATGGAGCTGGCGCAGCTTCGCCAGCACCACCGGGTGGGGCACGGGCTCCAGGGTCTGGCCGTCGGCGTCCAGGAAGCGGACGTCCATGGCGCCGGTGTGCGGGTCGCCGGCGAACTCGGCGTGCAGCCGCCGCACCCCGTCCTCGTCGGCCGTCATGGCCATGTCGAAGACGGAATGACGGGGTGCGGCCCGGACGGCGTCGGCGTCGTGCTCGAAGGTGAGGACGACGCGGATGGGCTCGGGCGTGGGCGCCGGAGTGCGCCGGAAGTCCGTGGGATCGAAGTGGGTCGGGGGAGGGGTGCCGGGGCCCCCGAGGCACCGCTCGAGGACGTCCAGGAGGCTCGACTTGCCGTGGTTGTTCTCGCCGATGACCACGGTGAGACGGTCCAGGGGTAGGTCCATGCGGGCGATGCCGCGGAAGTTCTCGATGAGGACGTGGGTCAGGCGCATGGGTGCCGCGGGGCGGATCGTGGCGTGGATGGGTGCCGATAAGGTAGGCACACCCCGCTCCCCGGCAATCGCCGCGGGCCGGGGAGGGCACCGTCCGCGGACCGTGTGGGAGTGGGCCCCACGCCCCCCGAGGGAACGCCCCCTACATCACGGGTTTAACGTTTCTTGTTAGCTTGGAGCCGGACCTATAGGTAGGCGGAGTAGAGGAAGAGGGGGACCGCATGACGAGCTTGCTCATCGCGACTGCGCTGGCGACCACGCTCACCGCCGCTCCGGCGGCGGCGCCGGCGGCGCTTCAGCAGCCGCCTGCCGAGGCCGCGCAGGTGGCTACCCAGGCGCCGACGCCGGTGCCCGACTCCGAGAAGCTGGTGGACCGCACCTTCAAGGGTCCCCTGGGACACGAGTACCTGCTCCTGGAGCAGTCCATCCGGTGCAACTGCGGGTGTGGCCTCGACGTTCACGAATGCCTGTATCAGATGCAGTGCGGCACGTCGCCGAAGTGGTCCAAGCGCATACGGGACGAGCTGAACGCCGGCTACAGCCCGAAGGTCATCAAGGCCGGGTTCGTCGCCGACTACGGGGAGACCGTGCTCATGGAGCCGCCTGCCAGCGGGTTCAACCTGGTGGGGTACTTCCTTCCCGGTGTCGCCATCCTGATGGTGGGCACGCTGGTGGGGCTGGTCATCCGCGGCGCCGCGGGACGCAACCCGCAGGTGGCCCCCGCGGTGGAGCCCGAGCAGCTCTCCGAGGAGGACCGCGCGCGCCTGGAGGCGGAGATCAAGCGCCTGGAGGAGCTGGAGAGCCCCGACTGGTAGAGGGTCCGCCGGGGGGGATGACCGTTGTGACGATCCCTGCGGTCCGGGGGTGAGCGGCGGAGAGCCTTCCTAGGAGCAGCTCTCACAGCCCTCTTCGCCCTCCCACGCCTCCCGACCCTCGTGGGCGATGATGGGCACCATCACCAGCGCCGCCACGGGATCCGCCCACCACCACCCCAGCAGCGCGTTGAGCAGCAGCCCCGCCAGCAGGATGGCGGAGAGCCAGGCACACAGGTCCGACTGGTGCGAGTCCGCCACCAGCGCGCGGCTGTTCAGCCGACCGGCGACGGCGCGCTTCCGGCGCGCCAGCCAGGGCATCACCACCATGGCGAGCGCCGCGATCACGATCCCGGGCCAGGAGCGCTGGGGAGGCTCGTGTTGGAGGAGCGACCGCGCAGCCTCGAAGGCCACGTACGCGGCCAGCAGGAAGAACGAGACGCCCACGAGCTTGAGCGCCGCCGCCTCACGCCTCTCGTGGCCCTCGCGGTCCTGCAGGCGCCACAGCAGCACCGCGCCCGACACGCTCTCGATGAACGAGTCGGCCCCGAACCCCACCAGCGCGGTGCTCCCCGCCAGCACGCCCGCCCCCACCGCCACGACCCCCTCCAGCACGTTCCAGGCGAGGGTGAGGTACTCCAGCCGACGTCCGGCGCGGAGGGCCCGCGCCGCGGCGGCCGGGGGAGGCGGGGCTGTCACCGCTGCGCTCCACGGGTGCCGCGCGGCTCCCGGGCTCCCGAAGCCACCCCTTCACCCCACGTAGGTCAGCCACCCCCGGGCGTCGGCGCGCTCCCCGCGCACCGTCTCCATGAAGCGCTTCTGGATGTCCAGGGTCACCGGACCCGCCGTCCCCGACCCCACGGGGATACGATCCACGCTGCGGATGGGCGTCACCTCGGAGGCGGTGCCGGTGAAGAACAGCTCGTCGGCGGTGTAGAGGCTCTCCCGGGGCACGAGCTGCTCCCGCACCGGATAGCCCAGATCCCCCGCGATGGAGAGCACCGCGTCCCGGGTGATCCCGGCCAGCGAGCTCCCGTCCAGGAACGGGGTGATGACGGCGCCGTCGCGCACGAGGAAGAGGTTCTGCCCGCTGCCCTCGCTCACCAGCCCGCTGGGGCTCACCGCGATCCCCTCGACGTAGCCGTTCGCCACGGCCTCCATCTTGATGAGCTGCGCGTTCACGTAGTGTCCCGCGGCCTTCGCCCGCACGGGAAACGTGTTGGGGTGTGCCCGGCTCCACGACGACACGCACACGTCCACGCCCTTGGCCAGCGCCTCCTCGCCCAGGTAGGCGCCCCACGGCCACGCGGGGATATAGGTCTCCAGCGGGCTGTCCGAAGGGTTCATCCCCGCCGCCCCGTAGCCCCACAGCACCATGGGCCGGACATAGCACTCCTTCAGCCCATTCTTGCGCACGGTGTCACGGCACGCCTCCACCAGAGCGTCCTGCGAGTGCCCGAGGGGCATGCGGTAGATGCTGCACGAGTCGCGCAGCCGGCGGATATGCTCCTTGAGACGGAAGATCGCCGGCCCCTTGGCCGTGTCATAGCAGCGGATTCCCTCGAACATCGACGCCCCGAACTGCACCGCTACCGTGAGGAGATGGAGCTGCGCGTCGTTCCAGGGGATGAAATCCCCGTCCTTCCATATCCACTCGGCCGCCACCAGTGCCGATGTGCCCATGATCGCTCCCCCATTGTCGTGGCACCTGGAGCCCAACGACGGCCGGCGCCGATTTCACGCGCCCACCTCTCAGAACAGGCCCTTGATCCAGCCTCCATCCACGGCCACGGACTGGCCGGTGACGTACGAGGCCTTCTCCGAGCACAGGAACGCCGCCATGGCGCCCAGCTCCTCCGGCTCGGCCAGGCGCCCGAGGGGCACCTCCCTCGCCCATCGCTCGTAGATGCCCTCGATGGTGTCCCCGGTGCGTCCCGCGTCCGCCTCCGCCAGGTCCACCAGGCGCTCGGTGCGTGTGTAGCCCGGGATGATGCAGTTCACGGTGACGTCGAAGGGAGCCGCCTCGGTGGAGAGGGTCTTGGCGAAGCCCGTCACCCCGGCGCGCACGGCGTTGGACAGGATGAGCCCGTCCACCGGCTGCTTCACCGTGATCGAGGTCACGTTGAGGATGCGTCCCCAGCGCCGCTCCTTCATCTCCGGGAGCACGGCGCGGGCCAGGTTCACCACGCTCTCGAGGTTCTGGGCGATGGCGTGACGCCACGCCGCGGCGTCGTGGTCCTCGAAGGGCCCCGACGGAGGCCCGCCGGTGTTCGTCACCAGGATGTCGATCCTGCCCAGCGCGGCGCGCGCGGCGGCCACCACGGACTCCACCGCGGCGGGGTCGGTGAGGTCTCCGGGAGCGGCGGCGACCTTCGCGCCGGTGGCGGCGGCGATCTCGGCCACCACCGCCTCCACCTTCTCCGCGACGCGCGAGTTCACGGCCACCGCGGCGCCCTCGGTGGCCAAGGCCTCGGCTATGGCGCGGCCGATGCCCTGGCTCGAGCCGCATACCAGGGCGGTCTTGCCCTTCAGTCCCAGATCCATCGATATCCTCTCTGCTCCTGCGGCTTCGCCGGGCTCGCGACGGTTCGCGATCTTCCCCGGGGCCTATTTCTCGTGGAAGTACGTGTCGGTGCCGTCCAGCCAGTCCTGCCGCGGCGGGCTGAACACGTCCACGTCCAACGTGTCCTCCAGCGCCTCGGCCTTGTGGGGCACGTTCGACGGGATGTGGAGGACCTCACCCTCGCGGACTACGATCTCCTCGCGGTCCGCATCCCCCTCGGCCCCGATCCAGAAGCGGAGCGCACCGCCGAGGATGTAGGTGAGCTGTTCGTTCTCGTGGGCATGGGTCGGCACGATGGCGCCTCTGTCGAGATAGACGTGGGCCAGCATCATGCGCTCGCCGGTGAAGAGTCGGCGGGAGATGGCGTCGGTGACCTTCTCCCTGGGCATGTCGTCCCAGCGTGCGTGGCGTACGGGAGAGCTCATTTCGGGTCGCTCCGGAGTTGCGGTGTGGGGCCCGCAATGGGCGCAGGGGAGCCTCCGGTGTCAACACGTCTCGCCCGCCACGGGCGCTCGGGCTGGTCCCGCGTCGCCCCCCGGAACGGCAGAGTGATCTCTCCGGTGATGCCGTCTCCCTCCACGGTACCCGACCATCGGAGCTCCGGTGGGCCGCGGCGGCCAGGGCAAGAACCGTCAGAGGGCCGACGCGGAGCCTCTCGGACACAGCGAGGGCATGAGGACGCAGACGTGCACGTCCCATCATTCCCTCTTCAACGAAACGACGGCGTCCACGCGTGCCGCCCGCCGCGCGGGAAGCCACGCGGCCACGGCGGCGGTGAGCAGGAGCACCGCCGAGGCGACGCCCAACGACAGGAGGTCGGCGGGGCTTACGGCGAACAGCAGACCGCGCAGTGCGCGCCCGAAGAGGATGGAGAGGCCGAGGCCCACCCCCAGGCCGACACCGGCCAGCGCGAGTCCCCGGCCCAGCACCAGGCCCACCAGCGCCCGAGGTCGTGCACCCAGGGCGATGCGGATCCCGAGCTCGCGCACCCGCTGCGCCACCCCGAAGGAGACGAGTCCATAGAGGCCCACCGCGGCGAGGGCCAGCGCCAAGCCGGCAAAGAGCGCCAGGAGGTAGCCGATGGTGCGGGTCTCCCCCATGGACGTCACCATCGCGCCGCGCAGGTCGACTAGGCGGGACACCGGGAGCGCCGGGTCCACCTGCGCCACGGCCTCACGCAGCCCGCGCGCCGCACCAGCTGTCGCGCCTACGGTGCGTACGTGAATGTCCATGACGCTGGAGTACATCTGGCTCAGGGGATAGTACACGGTGGGTCGCGCCGGGGACCTCAAGGAGCGGAGCTGGACGTCTCCGGCCACGCCCACCACGCGCCAGCCGGGGGCATCGGGCCCGCCGAGGATCTCCTTGCCCACAGGGCTCTGGCCGGGCCAGAACATCCGGGCCAATGCCTGGTTGACCACCACCACCCGCTCGGGCTCGTCGTCGAAGCCCCGGAGCGGCCGGCCTTCCAGCACGGGGATCCCCATGGTCCGGAAGTAGCGTGGCCCCACCACGACCAGCTCGGCCTCGTACCCCTGATTGTCGGGGTCGTCGGCCGGCCGCACGGTGGAGCGGGAGTGACCCCCGACGATGGGGGTCTCGCTGGCCAGAGTGGCGGCGTGCACGCCCGGGATCCGTCGGGCGGCCGCCAGCAGGTTCCGGAAGAGCTCGCGGCCGGAGGCGGCGTCGTAGCGGCCGGTGGGACCGAGGCTCACCTCTCCCGCCACGAGTCCCCGAACGTCGAAGCCGGGGTCCGCGGCCCGGGACTCGAGGACGCTCCGCTCCAGGAGGGTGGCTCCGCTCACCAGCGCCAGCGAGAGGGCGAGCTGTGTCACCACCAGCGTGTCCCGGAGGCGCGTGCGGGTCCTACCGCCGGAAAGTCGCGTGTCCCGCAGGGCGTCTCCGATGTCCCGGGCGGTGGCGGTCCACGTCGGTGCGGTAGCGAAGAGGATTCCCGCCAGGATGCCCACACCGACGAGGAACAGGTAGACCTTCCCATCAGCCGAGACGGGGACGGACAGGGTGTAGGGGAATACGAGCGGGAGTAGCTTATCTGCGGAGACTACGATGGGAACGGCCAGCGCGATGGCAAGCGCGGCCAGCACCAGGCTCTCGGTGACGAGCTGCCGGGTCAGGCGGCCGCGGCCGGCGCCGAGGGCCATACGCACGCCCATCTCGGTGGCGCGTGACGCGCCCCGGGCCAGGAAGAGGTTGGCCACGTTGGTGCAGGTGATGAGGAGGACCAGTCCGACGATGCCCAGGAGGAGCAAGGAGATCTGGCGAGCCTGCCGGTGAGCGTCGGGGCTGAGGCCTACTCCCCGGGCGACGAGCACGCGGATGTCGCGGTTGACGGGCGACGCCTCCCGGAGGCGCGCCGTCACCAGCCGCATGGACGCCCGGGCCTGCTCGAAGGTCACGCCGTCACGGAGCCGTCCCACGGCGTTGATCCAGCTCCAGCCCCACTGGTCGAATGGGAGCCGGCCGCCCATGGGCGGGATCTGCATGGCCGGAACCCACATCTCCGGGGGAGTCCCCACCACGCCCGGACCGGCGAAGCTCGCCGGTGTGACGCCGATGACCTGGTAGGGCTTTGCACCCACCGAGACGGTCCGGCCCACCACCCCGGGATCGGCACCGAAGTGACGCTGCCAGAGACCGTAGCTCAGCACCACCACCGGGTGCGCTCCCGGCGTGACGTCGTCGTCCGGGCCGATGAGGCGGCCCAGCAGGGGCCGCACACCCAGGACGCCGAAGTAGCTCCCGTTCACCAACTGGCCCGAGACCTCCTGAGCGTCGGCTCCGGCGCCCAGGACGAAGGACCAGGCCTGGTAGCCCGCGACGCCGGAGAGTGCCTGGGACTCCCGGCCGATGAGCTCGAGGGCCGGCCACGACCAGTCGTCCCACCGGGGAGCCCGATCGTAGCTGCGGCCGATCTGCACCAGCCGCTCGGGCTGCGCGATTCCGGGTGGCGCCCGGAAGAGGATGCCGTTCACCAGTGAGAATACGGCCGCGTTGGCGCCGATCCCCAGCGCGAGGGTCAGCGCCGCAACCAGCGTGAAGCCCGGCGCGCGGCGGAGCGTCCGCCACGCGAACCTGAGGTCCAGCGTGATTCCGTCCATGGTCCACCCCTCCGTCCTCGTCCACACCGCGTGTGGGATAGCACCCAGGGCGAAGCGCAGCTCGCCGGGGTACGGGCCGGAGATGGGCGGCGCAGCCCCCGGGCTCGGCTCCTCGGACCCCGCGCGCAGCTCCGCGGCCCCACGGCGGAGCCCGCTGAGCACCTCCAGCTCCGCCTCCCACTCCTCGCACCACTCGCCGCGCCGGTCCCGGGGCACGAGGAGGCCCGCAGCGCGCACCACCGCACGCGCCATCCCACCGGACTTCACCCGGTGCGCCATCAGACCGATCCCCGTACCTCGTTGCGGAGACCGGCGGCGGCTGCCGCCACCCGCGCAGCGCCCTCTACCAGGGCCCTGGACCCCTCGGGGGTGAGCTCGTAGTACCGCCGGCGCGGTCGACCTTCCCTCTCGGCGACACGCTGGTCTTCCCACCGGGCCCGGGCGAGCCCCGAGCCCTTCAGGCGCCCCAACGCCGGGTACACCGTGCCCGACGGGAGCCCCGTACGGGCGACGATGTCCAGGCCGTACGCGTTGCCGTCGCGAATGGCGGCGAGGATCTGCAGCGTGGTGATGCCCAGGGAACGTGGCATGATCGTGTCCCGATGAGGATGACGGCCCGCCATCCATGCCTCGGCGCTCAGGCCGCCTTTGTAGAAGTGCAAGGTATATAGTACTTATGGCTGAGATGCGGCAAGAGGCGGAAGCGTTGCACCACGTGGAACCGCTCCCAGGTTCCCGTGTTAGTACGTCGCTCTCCGGAGGGAGTAGGGCCGACGTCCCCCCGGCCCGGCCCGGGGGGTGCACGCGACGTCCGTCGGTCTCCGGAGACCGCACGGCGAACGCCGGCGCAGACGAGGAGGACACACCCATGACCAGGCGCGTGAGGAAGTCCGAGGAGGAGTGGCGGAAGATCCTCTCCGACGAGGAGTACGAGATCCTGCGCAAGAAGGGGACGGAGCGGGCCTTCACCGGTCGGTACTGGAACGAGAAGGCATCGGGGGTCTATCGTTGTCGGGCGTGCGGCGCCCCCCTCTTCTCGTCGGGGGCCAAGTACGACTCCGGATGTGGATGGCCTTCCTTCTACGAGCCCATGGGCCAGGAACAGGTGAGCACACAGACGGATCGAAGCCATTTCATGGTGCGCACGGAGGTGCTCTGCTCCTCGTGCGCGAGCCATCTGGGGCACGTCTTCCCCGACGGACCGCAACCCACCGGCATGCGCTACTGCATCAACTCGGCGTGCCTGACCCTGGACCAGTCTCCGGAGGAAGAGGGAGGGAAGGGCGACTCTTGAACGGATGGCGCACGCGACACCTGGGCGCCTGGGCGATCGTGCTGCTCGTCGTGGTGCCGCTCACGGGGTGCATCCACCGCCATGCTCCACCCCCGGGGCCCGGTACCTCCCAGGGCACGCCGCCGGACCTGCGCGGCGTCAGCGTCATGGTCTTCCCCGTGCAGCGCACCTCGGGCGTGTCCGGCGACGTCGATGACGAGGTCGCCTTCGGCCTCCGGAGTCGGGGCGTGGGAGTCGACTGGATCTTCCCGCCGGAGCTCCAGAAGGCCCTGGACCGGTCTCCGAATCTGGACAGCCGCATCAAGGGGCTTCCGGTAGCGGAGTTCGGGGGGGCCGAGGTGCGCAGGGTGGGGGACCCGCTGTACGGCGAGCTCAGGAGGCTGGCGGCGTTGGTGAACGGCCAGGCGGCGTTCATCCCCCTGACGGCCGTGGCTGTCCGGGATCCGTCGGGAGGCTTCGCCGTGGAGATGGCGGCGACCCTCATCGACGTCCGCAGCGGCCGCGTGCTCTGGTTCGGCGTGGTGAAGGGGGATGTGCGGCAGACGGACGGCCCCGCCGTCCTGGCGTCGGCTGCGGACGTGTTGGCCCGAACCCTGCTGTGGTACGAGCGCGGGTAGGACCGGAATCACGCGGAGATCGAAGCGAGACGGAGAGGCGGAGCGGATCGTGAAGAGCAGGTTGATGACGCGTCTCGGTGTGGGACTCTCGGTCGTGGTGCTGGCGGCGGCGTGCGGAAGGCCGAAGCTCACGCTGCCCACCGCGAAGGAGATCGAGGCGCACTACACGTACCGGGGTAAGCTGACGGCCCGGATGAACGGCAACCTCGCCGAGGTCACGGTGATCCAGCCCACGTCGGAGATCAGTCGGGGCGGGGTGCTGTGGGCCAAGGTAGGGCCGTACGTGGTCCTGTTCAGCGACGACACCCAGTCGCTCTTCAACGACTATTCGGGGCTGGCGGCGGTACGGGTGACCACGCGGCTTGCGGGGGGCCGGGAGATCGCCTCGGCGCTGCTCAGGCGGAACGAGCTGAGCGACATCCTCTGGAGGCGGTCCCTCCACATCGCCGGGATGGCGCGCAAGTACGGTACGAAGCGCCCGGCGCTCCTCGACGATCTGGTGAGCTGGGGTGAGCAGCACACCCAGTACAAGTACAACGGACAATACACGTCGACCCCTTAGCAGATCGCCCCGGATGGGGCCGTGGCGCTCGTAACAGGGGGCGCCCCCTTCTTCAGCGACCTGCTAAGATTAGAGACATCCACCGCGAGGCATCGGCGCCTCGGCGGTGTCCGCGCTGCAGGAGCCAGCACCACCATGTCCGTGGACCGACGAACCTCGCGCGACCTCGACGCCGACCAGGTCGCCTGCGCGCGCTGCGGCGAGCTCAAGGACATCGCGGACCTGGACCGCCTCCTATGGTGCGACCGGTGCCGCCGTCTGACGCGCAACCAGGCGACCCGGTGGGGGTGGCTCATCGGCCTCTCGTTCGCCGGGGGCATCGCGCTGTACATCTGGCTCGGGATCCACGGCAGCCGGGCGCTCATCGGAGGGTGGGTGGCCACGGTGGTGGCGGCGCTCTGGCTCGCCTCCAAGGTGGGCCGCGAGGTCGCCTACGGCGTCATCCGGTACCGGGACACGAAGGCCGTGGAGGCACCCCGCTCGTCGGAGCCCTGAGCCGGGGCGTGTCGCGCGGAAACGCGCACCTTCCCATGGTCGGAAGGAGCCCCCGCAGGGGATTCCCGACACCTGTCGATCCCCCTTGAGCATTTCCGCGCGGTCTCGTTAGCTTTCCTCGTTGGCAGGGTCCGTAAATCTACGGAACCACGTCTTGCCGGGGGTAGGGACTCGCACTAATGTTCACATGCGACCCTCCCGTTGCAGCTCAAGCCGACGTACCGGGCCGTCCGGCCGTCACCTTCGGAGTCAAGCAATGAGGAACCAGTTCAACAGGGTCGCCGCTCTCCCTCTGCTGGTACTCGCGGCCTCTGCCATCTCGGGCTGTGTCGACCAGAAGGTCGTCTACCGCGACAGGGCCCTCTTCGAGAATCCCCCCAGCGCCGCCGACAGCTTCCTGGGATACAGCGACCAGAGCAGCAAGCTCGTCGTGTGCGGCAACTGCCACGTCGAGAAGCAGGCCGAGTGGGTGCAGACCAAGCACGCCAGCGCCTGGGCGGACCTCCAGGCCAGCGGGCACGCCCAGTCGAGCTGCGAGCCCTGCCACTCCGTGAGCTCCAACGGGAACCTGACCACGGGCGACGTGGGCTACACGGCGACGGGCGATGCCCGTTACCAGGACGTGCAGTGCGAGTCGTGCCACGGCCCGGGCCTCGAGCACGTGACCAATCCCACCATCCAGACGGAGCCGCTGGCCCCGCTCTCGGTGGGCACGGATCTCACGACCGGATGTGGGGAGTGCCACCAGGGTGCCCACGAGCCTTTCGTGGACGAGTGGGCGCAGTCGGCGCACTCGACCCTCGTGTCGGTCGCGGCCGATCGCGCGGAGTGCCAGTCGTGCCACACCGGCGAGGGAGCGCTCGCGGCGTGGGGCGTCAGGACGAACTTCGCCGAGAAGGCCAGCCTCGGTACGGGGAACCACCTCCCCATCGTGTGCGGTGTCTGCCACGATCCCCACGGCGGGCCCAACGCGCACCAGCTCAGGTATCCCCTCGACGATCCGAGCCTGGACAACAACCTGTGCATGAAGTGTCACCAGCGGAACGGCAATCCCGATCCGACGTCGTCCCGGGGGCCGCACTCGCCTCAGGGACCGTTGCTCCTGGGGACCGCCGGTTGGTGGCCGCCGGGACTGACCGGCCCCTTCGTCGGCACCCATGGCACACCGTCGGCGAACCCGCAGCTGTGCGCGCGGTGCCACGTATCCCGGTTCACGGTGACGGATGCTGCCACCGGCGACTTCCAGTTCCAGGCCACCGGGCACCTGTTCGTGGCCATCCCGTGCCTGGACTCCATCGGTGAGCCCACGGCCAACGACAACTGTACCATGGCGCAGCGCACTTTCGCCGCGTGCACGGGCTCGGGCTGCCACGCCAGCCAGGACGTCGCCCGTTCGGCGATGGCGACGGCTGAGGCGCGAACGGCACAGCTCATCACGCAGATCGATACGCTGCTGGCGCAGGTTCCGTCCACGGAGTTCAGCACCACCGACAATCGCTACACCGTGGCGGAGGGCGCGAAGTTCAACCGCGACCTCGCCGCCATGGCGGGCGCGCCGGTGCACAACCCGTTCCTGGTGGAGTCGTTGCTCATCGCGAGCATCAACGCGCTGGAGACAACCTACAACCTGTCCGGGTCACCGAACGTCAGCCTCAAGCCGATGTTCAAGCACCTGGCGACAAACGGCAACTGACCGGGCCGATGCTCGGAGGCTCGAGAGGGCCTGTGTGACCTGCGGCGGCCGCCCGGCTTCGGCCGGTCGGCCGCCATGCGTTTCGATGAATCGAGAGGGTCTGCCCGAATGCGCAATCGCCTACGAGCCGGTGGGGCATTTCCCGACTTTACGGCCGCGTATGCGTCCGCCATTCTGACACCATGACGGAGCCGACTCGTTCACTGCCATCCCGGATTCTCGGGTGGCTGAGCCGACTGTCACTGCCCATGCTCGCGGCCATCGGCGTGGTCCTCGCGGGAGGGGTCGGTGCCGGTGGGTTCTACGCATACCGGACGTATAACTACGTCCAGCATGACAATCAGTTCTGTCTGTCGTGCCACCTGATGGAGCACCCCTACCAGAAGTTCTCCAGGAGCGCCCATCGGGGGCTCGGCTGCCACGCGTGCCATCAGCCCACGTTCCTCGCGCGGAGCTCCATGGCGCTCACGCAGATCATCGAGAACCCCGAATCGCTCGACGTGCATGCCGAGGTGCCCAACGCGCGATGCGAGTCGTGCCACGTAAAGGGCGATCCCAAGAAGTGGCGCATCATCGAGAATACGGCGGGACACAAGGTCCACCTCGAGTCGAAGAACCCGAAGCTGAAGGGCCTCCAGTGCGTGACGTGCCACGGCGTGTCGCTGCACGAGTTCACAGCGGTGGACCAGACGTGCGCGCAGGCCGGGTGCCACTCGGACATCAAGGTCCGCCTTGGGAAAATGACCGACCTCACGGTGCACTGTCAGGTGTGTCATTCCTTCGTGGCGCCGGTGGACTCGGTGTCGAAGTCGGAGGCCGCCAACGCGGTCAACGCGCTCCTCCCGAACAAGAGCGAGTGCCTGAGCTGCCACTCCATGCGCATGGCGATGAAGATGCCCAACCCTGATCCCCATCAGGGCAAGTGCGCGTCGTGTCACAACCCGCACGTCCAGAAGACGCCTCAGGATGCCTGGAAGTCGTGCACCAAGGCGGGGTGCCACACCCAGCCCGACACGCTCACGCCCTTCCACCGTGGGCTGCCGCCTGGCGTCCTCGAGAGCTGTCAGACCTGCCACAAGGCGCACGACTTCAGCTTGAACGGCAACGACTGCGGATCGTGCCACAAGAACGTCGCGCAGGGCATCCAGCCGCCTCCGGGCTTCCACCGGGAAGGCATGAGGCTCGTGCCCGACAGCGGGCGCACGCCCCCCGACACGGGACGCACGCTCCCCGACACGGGACGCACGCTCCCGCAGGACGAGTCCGGGCCGAAGCAGATCAGCGCGCTCCCGGCCGGCACGTTCACCACCGGCCCTCCGAAGGGAGGGGCCATCGGACCCCTGGCGATGGCGGAGGTCGCACTCTACCTGCGCGATGTCGGAGCGTTGCGCACTTCGCGAGCAGCGCAACAGACACCCCCCGACACGCAGCGCACCTCGGTGACGCAGCAGCAGATGCCGCGGATCCCGCCGCAGGGTCCCACGTTCAATCACGCGCAGCACCGGACCGTGAGCTGTACCCGCTGCCATCAGAGCACGGGGGAGCACGGCGGCCTGGTCATCAAGACGCTGGAGGACTGCCGTAACTGCCACCACACCCAACCGGTGGCCGACGACTGCGTCGTTTGCCACGACTCACCGGATCGATTGACGAAGAAGTTCTCCATGCCGCAGGTGATGAAGTTCTCCTTCGGCAAGACGGTGCATCGGGACCTCACCTTCACCCATGCGCCACATAAGGCCCTCGATTGCTCGGAGTGTCACACCGAGGGGCCGGATCGCTCCGCACAGGCGATCCAGTGCTCCTCCTGCCACGCACAGCACCACCAGCCGACGAACGACTGCACCGTTTGTCACCGACAGCCTCCGCCCAGCGCGCACCCTCCCGAGGTCGCCCACGTGACGTGCACAGGGTCTTCGTGCCACAAGGCACCGCCCTTCAAGACGGTTCCCAGGACTCGTCAGGCATGTCTGGTGTGCCATCAGGACCTGCGGGATCACCGGCCAGGGCAAGAATGTGCGGATTGCCACCTGATGCCGGCACCCCGCGGGGGCTAACTGGAGTCACCGATGAGCATCATCACGAAGGCCACCGCCGGCTCCGGACCGCCGAGGCCAGGCCAGGCCGTCCTTCTGTTGCTTGCGGGGATGTGCGCGCTTTCGCCCAGGGCGGCCATCGCCCAGGGCGTGCGCGGGTGGGTGGGGACCAACGTGCAGGCCGTCCAGATGAGGCCCATGATCCTGGACACGATTCCGCCGGCGGACATCACGGTCCAGCCCGACGGCTCCCTGCTGTACCAGGGACGTCCGGTGGCGTGCGCCACCGCCGAGATGTGCACGGTCTACGCGTCGGGCCCGCAGGCGACCGCGTGGGCGGCCACCGAGGACCTGAGCCTGACCGCCTGGGGTTTCGGCGTCCAGGGGCTGAGCTTCACGACCATGCTGCGCGCCCACTCCGACCTGGGCAGCCAGTTCTTGTGGCCGCGGACCAACGACAACTTCGAAGCGATGCTGGCCTACGCGCAGCTCGTGCGTGGACCGCTGCGCGTGCGGGCGGGGCGGCAGGAGATTCGCGGAGGGCTGGGCTTTCCCGCCTTCGACGGCGCCGACGTCTCGTACGCGGTGCGCTCGGTGAGCGTAGAGGCGTTCGCCGGAAGGAGCCTCGAGCGGGGTCTCCGGGAGCCCGCCAACGAGGCGCTTCAGGGCCTCGATCCGTTCCTCATCGACCAGAGCTCCTACCTGTTCGGCGGGTCGGTGCAGGGAAGGCTCTCCAGCACCACGTTCACCGCTCGCTACCAGCGTGAGATCCTGGCCGATCGCACGGGGCTGGTCTCGGAGCGAGGCTCGTTCGACTTCGCCGCTCCGGTGCCCCGTGGACGCCTCAGCGGGTCCGTGGACTACGACTTCGGCTTCAACAGGGTCGGCAAGGCCAACCTCACCCTGGCGGTTCCCCTCGACGAGGGGCACTGGCTGCTGGAAGGCGTGGGACGCCGCTACCTCCCCTACTTCAACCTGACCACCATCTGGGGCTTCTTCGAGCCCGTTGCGTACTCCGAGGGCGTGCTGCGCGCCACCTGGTCGCCCAGGAAGACGCTGGGCGCCTGGATCTCCGGGGGCTACCGGTCGTACGGGAACACCCACACCACGGAGATCCTGCAACCCCTCACCGGTGACGGATGGCGGGGCCAGGCCGGAGCGCGTTGGATTCCGTCGCAGAAGTGGTTCGTGAACGCCGACTACACCTTCGAGTGGGGCCCGGGCGCCTTCATGCAGTCCGGCGATGCGTCGGTCCGCTACTCGCCCTCCGGAGTGTGGGGCGTCACGGCCTCGGCGCAGACCTTCCAGCAGATCGAGGAGTTCCGCGTAGGAGACGGCCGGGCGGTGGGAGGAGGGCTCTCCTTCGACGTCGGCTTCGGCCAGCGCTTCCAGCTCAACGGCGGGGTGTCCATGCTGCGCCACCGCGACGGAGGCACATCGGTCCTCACCCCGTGGAATCAGACACGCGGGTGGACCTCGCTGCGGGTCAACGTCGGCGAAGATCCCGGACTGGCGAACAGGAGGGGCTCATGAGCGCGCTCGCACGAGGGATGCGACGGACGCGGGTTCCGCACCTGCATCGGCTTCCGGTGGTGGCAGGGCTCGTCCTCGTGCTCGTCGGCGCGGCGTGGACGGCGGCTCCGGCCCTCGGCCAGCAGCCCGCGCAGACGCAGCCGGTGCAGACGTTCCCGCACCAACGCCACGAGGGGCTCTTCCCGCTGTGCACGGGGTGCCACCAGGGCATCCCGACGGGGGATACGACATCCTTCTTCCCGTCGCCGCAGGTGTGCGCCCGCTGCCACAACGGGAGCCTGGTGCCACCGGTCAACTACACGCCACCGGCCCTGCGCCACACCAACCTCAAGTTCCACCACGACATCCACCCGGCGCTGCTCCAGGTGGCGGGTGACTCGGCGCTGGCCTGTGAGGCGTGCCACTCGCAGCCGGGTGGAACGCGCATGGACGTCACCGCGAACATCCAGCTCTCCACGTGCTTCTCGTGCCATGCGCACAAGGCCACCCAGCACCAGGTGGATGCGAAGTGCTCGACGTGCCACGTGCCGCTGGCGCGGTCGGGGTTCAGCCTGAGCCAGATCGAGGCCATCAAGCCGCCGCCGGACCACGCGGCGAAGGGGTTCCTCGCCGGAGGCCACGGCGTGGAGGCGGCTCAGAACGCTGCGCGCTGCGCCACGTGCCACACCCGGGAGCGCTGCGCTTCGTGCCACGTGGATGCCGACCGCAGGGCGATCCAGGAGATCCCCGCGGCTCCCGAAGGGATGCAGCTACCGCCGGCGAAGGCGCAGTATCCGGTGCCGGCGACGCACGACAACAGCGGCTGGATCACCAAGCACGGTGCCCAGGCATCCAGGACGGCGTGCGTGACGTGCCATACGCGCAACGACTGCCAGTCCTGTCATCTGGAGCCGCTGCCGAAGCAGGTGGCCTCGATGCCGACGCGGCAACAGTCCACGGCTCCCGGAGTCCGGGTGAAGGAGCGGCCACCGGACAGCCACTCGTCGATGTTCTTCCTGAAGACCCACAGCACGCTGGCGGCCAGCGATCCGAAGCAGTGCGCGACCTGCCACGTGGAGTCGTTCTGCGTGAGCTGTCACGACGGGCCCTCCACGGGAGGCTACCATCCGGCGGGCTTCGTCGCCAAGCACGCGGCCGCGGCCTGGGGCAGGGACGCGGAGTGCGCCAACTGCCACAACGTCACGGTGTTCTGCCGGGCCTGCCACCAGGAGAGTGGGCTCACCGCGCACGGACGCCTGGGGCCGGGCTACCACGACAGCGAGCCGCTCTGGCTGTTGCGTCATGGGCAGGCGGCGCGGCAGGGGCTGGAGAGCTGCACGAGCTGTCACAAGCAGACGGACTGCACGCAGTGCCACAGCGTGCTCGGGGCCTTCAAGGTGAACCCCCACGGGCGGGACTTCGACGCCGCGCGGGCGTACCAACAGAACCCGAGGGCCTGCTCGTTCTGCCACATCGGGAATCCCCTGGACGGAGGTGGAGGATGAAGACCTCTCGGTTCCTGGTCGCGTTGCTGGCTCTGACCGCCGTAGCCGCGTCGACGGCATGCCGTCCGAAGGAGGAGAAGACGGGGGACATCAGCGCCCAGCAGGCCACGAAGGCGCAGGAGGGGGTGCCTCCGGCGGTGCAGGCACAGCTCGATAGCGCCAACGAGGCGTTCCGCGCGGGGGATCACAAGACGGCCCTCGAGCATTATACCAAGGCGAGGGACCTGAAGAGCGACGTCTCCGCGGCCTGGTTCGGCATCTACATGGCTCAGCACGCGCTGGGCAACGAGGATTCCGCCAGGGCGGCGCTGGCCGAGGCCCAGAAGATCTCTCCGGGTGCCACGCTCATCCAACCGACGGGCACGGATACGGCTCGATGAGGCTCACGAAGGCCATGAAGCACGGGAGATTCCCCGCGTTCACGAAGCGTCCCGGATTTATCATGGCCCTGGCGGCCGCGGTGGCCGTCGGGGCGTGCGAGCAGAAGCACTTCCAGCCGCCCAACAGGGCGGCGCAGGTCGCCGAGGCCCAGATGCTATACTCGCAGAAGCTCTTCGACAGCGTCACGTGGGCAAGCGACAGCGTCAGGAGCTTCCAGGGCAACGAGGTCTATGCGGAGAAGTGCCGGCGGTGCCACGGGACGGTGGGCGAGGCCGGCACGCAGTACGCGAAGGACCGCGGCCTGAAGGTGCCCTCGCTGGTGCGGCCGGACTGGAAGTACGAGTCCCTGGACTCGCTGCGCAAGATGGTCTTCACGGGTCACAGCGGGGGAATGCCCATCTACGGTGTCGCGGGTATCTCACCCCGCGAGATCGACGCGGTGGCATACTACGTCCTATACACCCTGCGCCCCGACGTCCTCGGAGCTGCGGGTGAGCCGGGGAAGGCGAAGTAGCCGTTACCACCCCGGGCATGGTTGGCGGGCGTCTTTCACATTCGGAGGCAGGTCTATGAGGCTCACGAACGTCGCAGTGGCCGTGGGGGTGGGTCTCGTGCTGAGCGCGGGGACCTTGCTGGGCCAGGAGCCCGACGGCAAGGCGCTCTACGAGGCCAACTGCGCGCAGTGCCACGGCAAGGACGGAGTGCCGCCCGAGGTGTTGGCGAGCCGGATCAAGGCCCTCAAGCCGCTCAACGACCCCTCCATCTACCAGGGCGTGAGCGAGGACTCGACGGTGGCGGTGCTCGAGAACGGCATCGGCATCATGCAGCCGTTCAAGGGCACGCTGGACCACGAGCAGGAGGTGGCCATCGCCCGGTACATCCGGACCCTTGCCAAGCCCGACACGGCCAAGGCGGCCATTCCGGAGAAGCGCCCGACGGGACGCTGATCCGGTCGCGCCGGCCGTCTCCCTCATGACGGCCATCGCAGGCCGCGAGCGCCGGTCCACATCCCCACCAGGGCCCTTCTCCTCCGGTGAAGGGTGGTTCTGTTACGCCCGGAAATCAGTACTTCTACGGGAGTGGGGGATTCTCCCCACAGGGCTATCCGCGTAGACCCTACAGCGGAAATCCTACCCGTGATTCCATTCTCATTGCGCGGTTGCATCCGTGATTCTACGGATTCGGGCAACCGGCGCCGGAGCTGAAGCGGCCGGCACGAAACGAGCGGTCCGACGAGGCGTGAGCCACCCGGATCTCACATCGATGGTTGGGTCCTCCTGCGGGAGGACGTGAGATACATCAGGGGTTGGGCGGGATGTCCGCGAAGGGTTGCGGACGCATATCCCGCCCTCGAGTGGCACATGCGACGACCGCCCGCCAGCAGTCAGGCTCGTGCTTTCCGGGACTTCGTGACGAGTCCCCGGGGAGCGTGCGCCCGACTGGTCCTCTCCTGGACACTGGCGGGGGGTGTCGCCGGAGGAGGTATCGTGGTCGGAGCGCTCACCGTCAGCGGTGTCGTGAACCCGGGGCTTCAGCTCCTGGCCGCGCCCGTGCTGTTCGTGGTGGGCGCCACTCTGGGCCTCCTGCACGGAGGGGCCCTCGCCGTGATCGGCCGTCCCGCCTGCCTCACCCGCGGGACCGCGCTGCGCCACGCCGTGCTGGCCGCGCTCCTGTCGATTCCCCTGCTGGGCATCGGCTGGTTGGTCACCGCGTCCATCTCGCTCACCGCCGCGCTCATGACGGAGATGCGGGCATCCTGGCTCTTCTTCGCCGTGGGTGGCTGGATTCTCGGGCTCTCCCTGTGCACGTGGGCCGCCTGGGAGGGATGGAGGGCCGTGAAGGCCGCCGCCCGGCGATGGCCAGAGGGCCGGTGGGGGCGTGTAGGCTCGGCGGTGCTGACGCTCACGCTGGCCGCCACCACCGTGCTCTTCGTTCGTGTCCGCCCTTCCATCGTCGGCACCGGCATGCGGGTCAACGAGCTCGGCGCCGTGGCCCTCGCGGTGGTCGCCACCCTCTGGGTTGCGCTGCCCACGGTGTGGGCGGCGCTCTACCTCCTTCACCAAGATCAACTTCGGCCCCACATCCGTGGGGGAGAGGCGGGATCGTAGTGCGACGCCTACCTGCCCGCGCCGTATTCGTCACGTCCGTCCTGCTCGTCGCCGCCTGCGGTGGCGGAAAGCCGTCCACGGGTGCCACCGGGGAACAGCCTGCCGCAGACACCACGGCCGCCGCGCAGCCTTCGGCAGCCCAGGCCGCCGCACAGGGCCAGGACACGACGCCGGTACGGCGCTTTCTACCCGCAGAGGCCCGCCGCGCCACGCGGGCGGAGCGCTTTCCCCACGAGTATCACGTGGGGATCGCCTGCCGCACGTGCCACAAGGCGCCCGAAGGGCACACGACACATGCGGGGGTCGGATGCCCGCAGTGCCATCGCTCCAGCGCCTTCGTCACCCAGCGCGTGCTCACGAAGACGGACTGCATGAGCTGCCACCACGGCGGCACCAACGGGCGCAGCTGTCTCGACTGCCACAAGGCGCCGCCCGCGCCGCTGGTGGTGCAGGAACAGATCAAGCTCTCGGTCTGGCCCACCGCGCGGACACGGTCGCTCCCCTTCGACCATGCACGCCACAAGTCGTTCACCTGCAAGACCTGCCACCAGGCCATGCCCAACCTCAAGCCCACCGTGTCGTGCGGCACCTGTCACGAGAAGCATCATCAGCCGACCGCGAGGTGCATGACCTGTCATCGCCAGCCGCCTGCCGGGGCGCACACGCTGGCGGCACACCTGAACTGCAACGCGGCCGGGTGCCACAACGAGCCCGTCACCGAGCACATGACCGAGACGCGGAACATCTGCCTGGTGTGTCACCAGGACAGAGAGAACCACGAGCCCGGCAAGGTATGCGCCCAGTGCCACCAGGTGCGGCCGGGCGGGGCAGCCGGGGCGAAGGGGGACGTTCGGGCGCCGCCGAGCTCGGCGCGGAGGCAGCGCCGTACGGCACCTCCGCTGTCCGGGGGCGCCGGCCGGGGGGTCGCAGCGGTGCCGACGAGGGGAGGCTGGCGATGAGGGCCCGGCTCCCTGGCGTATGGTCCGCGCTCTCCATGGCACCGGGAGCGTTGGCGCTGGTCGCGGCGGCGGTCCTCTGGAGGCCCGCGCCCCTGCAGGCCCAGGCGCTTCCCGTCTCCGAGGACTGCGTGGCGTGCCACCTGAAGCTCTCCGACCCACGCCTCTCGCAGCCGGCGAAGTCGTTTCCCAGCGACATCCACTCGCAGGTGGGCCTGGGGTGCCTCTCGTGCCATGGTAGCGGAGGCTCCAACGTCCTCGATCCCGCCATGGGGTTCCTGCACGCGCCGGCGCGCAAGGACATTCCGGCGCTGTGCGGGCGGTGCCACTCCGACGGCGCGTTCATGCGCCAGTTCGACCCCAGCCTCCGCACCGACCAGGTGTCGGAGTACTGGACGTCGGTCCACGGGATCCTCCTACGGACCAAGGGCGACACCACCGTCGCGACGTGCATCGACTGCCATCCGGCCCACGACATCCGGCCGCCGACCGACCCACTGTCGAGCGTCTACCCCACCAACGTCCCGAAGACGTGCGGGCGCTGTCACTCGGATTCCACGCTCATGGCGGGGCGGGGGATCCCCACCGACCAGGTGGAGAAGTACACCCGAAGCGTCCACGGCCAGCTCCTCCTCGTGAAGGGCGACCTGTCGGCGCCGGTGTGCAACACCTGCCACGGGAACCACGGGGCGGCGCCTCCCGGCATCGCGTCGGTGCGCAACGTGTGCGGCAATTGCCACTCCACGATGGCCGACAACTTCGACAAGAGCGGCCACGAGAGGCTGTTCGACGAGCACGGCCTGCCCGGGTGCGCCACCTGCCACAACCACCATGACATCGAGCCGGTCTCCGACTCCTTGCTGGTGACCCGCACCGCGACGGTGTGCCGGCAGTGCCACGCGGCGGACGACCCCAACGGGGAGCAGTTCCTGCTCATCAAGAAGGACCTGGACTCTCTCTCGGCGGCGGTGCAGCAGAGCAAGGCCACGCTGGAGCAGGCCCAGAACCTCGGCATGGAGGTGAGCACTGCGCTCTTTGAGTTGCAGGACGTCACCAACGCCGAGACCAAGGCCCGCAACGCCGTCCACTCGTTCAGCGTGGCCACGGTGCGCAAGGAGACGGCCCCCGGCTTCGCAATCACGGCGAAGGCCGACGCCACGGGCAAGGCCGCTCTGCGCGAGCACACGTACCGCCGCGAGGGACTGGCGGTCTTCACCCTCTTCGTGCTGATCATCATCGCGGGACTGCTCCTGAAGATCCGCGCCGGAGAGGCGGAAGAGCAGCATGGCGAATAGAGCGTTCTCTTCTCAGGCGGGAAGCGAGGGATCGATGTCCCAGAAGGATCGAGAGCAGCGCGGCGGGGTGACCCGCAAGCGCTTCATCGACTGGGTGCTCGGGACGAGCGTAGGAGGATTCGTGCTGGCGATCCTCTATCCGGTGGTCCGGTACTGGGTCCCACCGGAGCTGGCCGAGTCGGCGGTGAACTCCGTGACGCTGTCCATCAAGCCCGCGGACGTGGCCGCGAACACCGGGCGCATCTTCAAGTTCGGCGACAAGCCCGGAATCCTCATCAGGACGCCCAACGGACAGTTGCGGGCGTTCAACGCGGTGTGCACGCACTTGGGGTGCACCGTGCAGTACCGCGCCGACATCAAGCAGATCTGGTGCGCGTGCCACAACGGCCACTACAACCTCAACGGCAAGAACGTCTCCGGCCCGCCCCCCAAACCGCTGACGGAATACGCCGTGAACGTGCGGGGCGACCAGATCGTCGTGAGCGTGGAGAAGGCATGAGCGCGCACGGCGAGGTGCCCCGCGACCGGGGGCCGGCGGCCGAAGGTTGGCGCGGTGTCGTCCAGAAGGTGATCTGGTGGCTGGACGACCGCATCGGGTTCAGCGTGCTGGCGCCCATCGTGAAGAAGAAGGAGGTGCCCGTCCACAAGCACTCCTTCTGGTACTACATGGGTGGAATGGCGCTTTTCCTGCTCATTCTCCAGGTGTGCACCGGCATCCTGCTGCTGATCTACTACCGGCCGAGCTCCGAGGGCGCGTACGAGTCCGTCCAGTTCCTCATGGCGAACGTGAAGTTCGGCTGGCTCATCCGGTCCATACACGCGTGGGGCGCGAACCTGCTGATCTTCATGGCGTTCGTGCACATGTTCAGCGTCATGCTGATGAAGGCGTACCGGAAGCCCCGGGAGCTCACCTGGATGACCGGGGTCGGTCTGCTCTTCGGCGTGCTCTTCATGGGGTTCACCGGCTACCTGCTCCCCTGGAACACCCTGTCGTACTTCGCCACCCGCGTCGGCACGAATATCCCGGGCGTGATGCCCATCGTCGGGCCGTTCATCCGTGAGATCCTCAGGGGCGGCCAGGAGATCTCCGGCGCCACGCTGACCCGCTTCTACGCCTTCCACGTGTCGTTTCTGCCCGCCGTCGTCTTCGGTCTGGTGGGGCTGCACGTGCTGCTGGTGCAGAAGCACGGCATGAGCGTGCCGCCGGGCGTCGAAGCCCAGGGCGGGCCCAAGCGCACCATCAAGTTCTTCCCGCAGTTCCTCATGCGGGACCTGGTGGGCTGGCTGGCGGCGCTGGCCATGCTGGCTTCCGTGGCGGCGTTCTGGCCGGCGCACCTCGGCGTGAAGGCCGACCCCTTCGCCGCGGCCCCCGCCGGCATCCGCCCGGAGTGGTACTTCATGTTCATGTTCCAGACGCTCAAG
>JAJDNC010000032.1 GCA_022340865.1 Gemmatimonadota bacterium | reverse complement strand
CCATGCCGCGGTCTCCGGCCTCACGCTGGGAAGCACCGCCTTCGAACGTCTCCGTTTCGCCCCCGAGGACGGCTCGCAGTTCCGGATCACGCCCCTGCGTTCCCCGGCGGAGCTGCGCAGGGAAGCGTTGGCGGCCACGCCGCCCCACGAGGACGGTGACTTCCTGCCCTCGGATCTCGTGGAGTTGGTGAAGTTGGACTCCACCATCCACCTGGACGTGCGCTACGCCACCACGAACAACTTCATGGGCGAGGCCTTCTACGCCGAGCCTCGCGCCTTCCTCCAGCGTCCCGCCGCCGAGGCGTTGGTGCGTGCGAGCCGCTGGCTCCGGGCACGGGGATACGGGCTCCTGGTCCACGACGGTTACCGGCCCTGGTACGTGACGAAGATGTTCTGGGATGCCACGCCGGACTCCCTCAAGGTCTTCGTGGCGGACCCGGCCACGGGCTCACGCCACAACCGCGGGTGCGCGGTGGACCTCACCCTCTACGACCTGTCCACCGGGAGGCCGGTGGTCATGCCCGGCGGCTACGACGAGATGAGCCCGCGCTCGTATCCCGACTACCCCGGCGGCACCGCCCGCCAGCGCTGGTTCCGGGCGCTGCTGCGCCAGGCCATGGAGGCACAGGGCTTCACCGTGTACGATGCCGAGTGGTGGCACTTCGACTACAAGGACTGGAAGCGCTACCGCATCGGCAATGAGCCCTTCGACGAGATCGGAAAGGGCTGACCCTTGCCCGACCGTCCGCCCCGGAAGCGCGTGCCGATCCTGCGCGCGCTGACACACCGCAACTACCGCCTCTACTTCGGGGGGCAGAGCTTCTCCCTGGTGGGGACGTGGATCACGCGCGTCGCCGTAGGCTGGCTGACGTGGCGTCTCACGCACTCCGCCGCCATGCTCGGCATCGTCGGCTTCGCGGGGCAGATCCCCACCTTCCTGCTGGGCTCCTTCGCCGGAGTCTGGGTCGACCGGCTGAATCGCTACCACGTGCTCATCACCACGCAGGTGTTGGCGATGTGTCAGTCCTTCGCCCTGGCGGCACTGGCCATCCCCGGCCACATCCACATCTGGGAGATCCTGGCCCTGCAGGCGTTCCAGGGGACCATCAACGCCTTCGACTCGCCCTCGCGGCAGTCCCTCCTCATCGACCTGGTGGAGGACCGGGCGGACCTGTCCAACGCCATCGCGCTGAACTCCTCCATGGTGAACGCGGCGCGCCTGGTGGGCCCGTCCATCGCCGGGCTGCTCATCGCGTGGGTGGGAGAGGGATGGTGCTTCTTCGTCGACGGCGTGACCTACTTCGCCATCGTCGGCTCCCTCCTGGCCATGCGGGTGCGGCGCAGGCCGCGTCCGGCGGTGAAGAAGAAGGTCCTGCACGACCTGGCGGACGGATTCCGGTACGCCTACGGATTCACCCCCATCCGTGCGGTGCTCCTCCTCCTCGCGACGGTGAGCCTGGCCGGCATGCCCTACATGGTGCTCCTCCCGGTCATTGCGGCGCAGACCCTCCACGGAGGCGCGCATACCCTGGGCTTCCTCATGGGGGCCACGGGCGTGGGGGCGCTGTGCGGCGCGGTCGTCCTCGCGGCGCGCACCACCGTGGTCGGTCTCGGCCGCTGGATTCCCCGCGCCGCGGCCACCTTCGGCGCGGGTCTCATGGCCGTGGGCCTGTCCCGGTGGCTGCCCCTGTCCCTCCTGTTCCTGGTGGTGGCCGGCTTCGGCTTCATGCTCCAGATGGCGTCCAGCAACACCATCATCCAGACCCTGGTGCGGGAGGAGATGCGCGGCCGGGTGATGGCCTTCTACGCCATGTCGTTCATGGGGATGGCGCCCTTCGGCAGCCTCCTGGCCGGAGCCGTCGCCGCACACATCGGCGCGCCCTGGACGATCTGCGGCGGTGGAGCGGTGTGCGTCTGCGGAGCCGCGGTATTCGCGCGCTACCTGCCGACGCTGCGCAAGGTCGTGCGCCCCATCTACGTGGAGCAGGGCATCCTCCCCGAGGTCGCCGAGGGGCTGGGATCGGCCACGGCGATGAGGGAGGAGGCGGAGCGGTAGGGGTGGCGCCCACACCCGAGGGCAACTTGACCTAAATGGATTAGGGCTATAGCATGGAGCTGACCTAAACCATTTAGGGCGCGATGCCCTCGGAAGCCATCGCGCGAAAAGAGACGAGCCCATGCCCACTTCTCCCCTCGCCGTCGTCCAGGGAACCCTCGAGCTCCTCGTCCTGAAGGCCCTCCACGCGGGTGGTGAGCAGCACGGCTTCGCCGTGCTCGACTTCATCCGCCGGGCCACCGGCGACCAGCTCGTCCTCGAGGAGGGCGCGCTCTACCCCGCGCTGCACCGCATGGAGCGCAGGGGATGGCTGATCTCCGACTGGGGTGTGTCGGAGAAGGGGCGGCGGGCGAAGTACTACCGGCTCACGCGGGCGGGAGGGAAGGCGCTGGCCGACGAAGAGCGGCGGTGGGTGGCGTACGTGGACGCGGTGGCGCGCATCACGCCGCAGCCGGAGTGAGGCGGCCGCGAGCAGATGAGCGTGTACGCTACCGTGTGCGACGCGAGACGACGCGGGTGGCGGCGTGGCACGCGTGGGCGCCGTGACGAGGCGTCCGCATGAGGAACGGTGAGAAGGATCGGATACGCGGACGCTCCCTGCTCCCTCCCGCCCCCCACGATGCCGCGGCCCTGGAGGTGGAGCACCACCTTGCCGAGATGGCGGACCGTCTGGTGCAGGCGGGCATGACCCTGGAGGATGCCCGTCGTGAGGCGGAGCGCAGGTTCGGAAACCCGGGGCGATATCGGGCCACGCTGGAATCCGACGAGAAGAGGAGGAGGAGGACGATGAGGCGGACCGAATGGTGGGGCGTGATCTCCGTTGGCGTGGGTCGGGCGGTGCGCTCCCTTAGGCGGAGTCCCGGGTTCAGCGCGGGGGTCGTGCTCACCCTCGCCCTGGGGATCGGCGCCAACGCGGCCATGTTCGGTGTCCTCGACCGGCTCCTGTTCCAGCCTCCGGCGCACGTCGTGAACCCCGACGCGGTGCGGCGGGTGATGACGGTGGGGACATACACGGGGCAGCCGTGGCGGCAGCCCATCGGCACCTATCCCGACTACCTCGACATGAAGAAGCTCGGTGCGTTCGAGGGCGTGGCCGCCTACTCGGACGTCCAGGCCACCACCATGGGGAGCGGCCCCGACGCCACCCGTGTCCAGGTGGGCCTCGCCACCTGGGGCTTCTTCCCGCTCCTGGGCGTGCACGCCGAGCGCGGCCGCCTCTTCGCCGAGTCCGACGACCGCCAGGGGGCGACGCCCACCGCCGTGGTCAGCCACGAGTACTGGCGCGCGAAGATGGGGAGCGACCCCGACGTCCTGGGCCGCACCCTCGAGCTTGCGGGCCACAGGTACACGGTCATCGGGGTGATGCCGCCGGGGTTCACCGGCGTGGACCTCAAGCCCGTGGACGTGTGGCTGCCGTTGGTGACGGCCGGCGTCCTCAAATACGGAGACAGCTGGCTGCACAACCGCGGCTTCTACTGGCTGAACGCGGTGGCGCGCCTCGCGCCCCGCGTGGACGTACGCGCGGCGCAGGAGCAGGCCACGGCGGCCCTCGTGAACGCTCGCCGCGCCGACATCGACAAGGGCAACTACATGAAGGACGCCCATGTCGCCCTCGATCCCCTCGTCGCGGCCAAGGGCCCGCAGGCCTCGGGAGAGTCGAAGGTGGCGCGCTGGCTGGGCGGCGTGAGCCTGCTTGTGCTTCTCATCGCGTGCGCCAACGTGGCGAACCTGCTCCTCGCACGGGGGACCCGCCGGCGCCGGGAGGCGGCCGTTCGCCTCGCCCTGGGCGTGGGACGCGCACGTCTGGTCACCACCATGGTCGTCGAGTCGGTGCTCCTGGCCCTCCTGGGGGGCGGCGTCGCGCTCATCCTCGCCACGTGGGGTGGTGGCCTCATCCGCAAGGCCCTGCTGCCCGGGGTCTTCTTCCCGCAGTCGGCCGTAAGCCCGCGGATCCTCGTCTTCGTGTTGATCGTCGCGGTGGTGGCGGGGCTGCTGGCGGGGGTGGGCCCCGCGCTCCAGAGCACCCGCTCCGACCTGGCCAGCGACCTGGCCATGGGTGCCGGCTCGGGCTCCGGGCGCCGCTCGTGGACCCGTGCCACGCTGACCGTCGTACAGGCGGCGCTCTCCGTCGTGCTCCTCGTGGGCGCCGGACTCTTCGTGCGCAGTGTGTCCGCGGTACGGCACGAGAACATCGGACTGGACGTGAGCCACCTCGTGCTGGCCCGCATCGAGTTCGAGACCCGGGCCATGCGGTCGTCGGGGACAAAGAGCACCCTCATGGGGATCGAGGGCGCTACTCGGGAAGAGAACCAGGTCTACGAAGAAACGATGGAGCGCCTGGCCGGGGTCCAAGGCGTCGACGCCGTAGCCGGAACCGAGTCGCCGTTCCAGTGGGGCTTCGCCTCGGCCTTGAAGGTGCCGGGTCTGGATTCGATTCCGAAGCTCCCGGGAGGTGGGCCCTACTACGTGGACGTGACCCCAGGCTACTTCCGCACCGTGGGCCTGAAGGTGATGCGTGGCCGGGCGTTCCATGCCTCCGACGACGCCGGTGCCGAGCGGGTGGCGGTGGTCAGCGACCGCATGGCGCGTACGCTATGGCCAGACGAAGACCCTCTGGGCAAGTGCCTGCTGGTGGGTGATACCGAGGAATGCACCACGGTCGTGGGCGTGGTGGAGGACGCGAACCGTTACGGCATCCGGGAGAGCGCCTCCATGACGTACTACATGCCTCTGGCCCAGAGAAAGGACGTGCCCATCAACGGCGTGTACCTTCGTACCGCTGGTGATCCGGGCCGCCTGGCCGCGAGGGTCGCCCCTATCGTGCGTGGCCTGGACCCGCGCATCCGCTACGCCACCGTGGCGCCGCTCCAGGACAGGATCAACCCGGAGGCGCGCTCCTGGACCCTCGGCGCCACCATGTTCACGGTCTTCGGTCTGCTGGCCCTGCTGGTGGCGGCCGTGGGCCTCTACGGTGTCCTGGCCTTCGACGTGGCCCAGCGCACCCGGGAGCTGGGCATCCGCACGGCGCTGGGGGCGGAACGGGCAAGGCTCCTGCGCGGCGTGGTTCTGCACGGCCTCCGCATGGCGGCAGTGGGGGTCCTGCTCGGCCTCGGCATCGCCATGGTGGCGGCGCCGTACGTCGGCGACCTCCTCTTCAAGGTGTCGCCCCGTGATCCCGACGTCCTCGCGGGCGTGGCGGTGGCGATGCTGCTGGTGGCGCTGGTGGCCAGCGTCGTTCCCGGGGTGCGGGCGACGCGGGTGGACCCCATGGTGGCCCTCAGGACGGAATAGCGGTCAGGCCTCGGCGGCAGGGTCGCTTCGGTGCAGCCCGGCCCGCCACCTGGCGGCAGCGCGTCCGCTTCGGCCGAGCCTCGCCGCACTACCGGCCCACACATACGTGAGCCGGCCGACGTTGCCAGGCCCCTCCGTTGACCACTCCGGCGCCTCTCGTAGCTTTCACGCCCATGAGCACGTACGCCCTCTTCCGGCTTCAGCATCGAGATACCCGGGGTCCTCGGGACCCGCGGGAGCGCCTCGGCGTGCGTATCGGTGCCGGCCCGGAGGGCCGCGTCCCCTGATGTGACCACCCACGAGGGTGGACACCCACGATGCCCCGCCGGCCCTCGCCGCAGGCGGGGCTTTTTCGCGCCCGCCGTCCCGGGACCCGGATCCGAGAGACACAGGAGCATGCCACGTACACGATACGTGCGCGTGCGGACGGACGGCCGTGATCATGCCTCACGCGCATCCATCGCCTCCCGCCCGTCCGGCGCACGACCAGGAGGTTGGGTTCATGGAGAAGGTGAATGTCCAGCAGCTCAAGGAGCTGCGCGCCCGTACGGGCGCCGGGGTGATGGAGTGCCGGCAGGCGCTGGAGGAGACGAACGGACACCTGGAGCAGGCGGCGGAGTGGCTCCGCCGGAAGGTCGCCGAGGAGGCGGCTCGTCGGGAGGAGCGCACGACGGACGAAGGGTGGATCACCAGCTACCTGCACCACGACGGCAAGCTGGGCGCCCTGGTGGAAGTGAACTGTGAGACGGACTTCGTCGCGCGCACGGACGCGTTCCGCACGCTGGTCCGGAACGTCGCCGAGCACGTCGCGGCGTCGGGCGCGACCATGGTGGAGCGCGCGACCGTTCCCGTGGAGGAGCTGCGCATGCTGCGCCGCACCTTCGAGGAGCAGGCCCGGGCCGCGGGCAAGCCCGACGAGGTCATTCCGCGGATCGTCGAGGGAAGGACGGCGGCACATCTCCGTGAAGTCGTGCTCATGGAGCAACCGTGGATCCGCGACCCGGAACGGACCATCTCCGACCTCGTGAAGGAGGTCTCGGAGCTGGTGGGTGAGCGCATCCGCATCCGCCGCTTTGCGCGCTTCCGCATGGGTGAGGAGTGACAAGAAGGACGCGGATCCCGTGCGGTGACCGACGGCGCCGGCGGTGGGATGTCTCTGCCGCCGGCGCTCCACCGCGTGCCTCGGGCGCCTCCGACGCTTTCGAGACGGAGCTCGCCGAATGACGACGGCGGAGCCGAGGCCGTCGCGTACCGAAGCGCCGGCTACCCGGCCCCCTCCGTGTCCGCCAGCAGCGCCGACGCCGGCCTCGGTTGAACGCGTATGGGGAGGTGGCGCAGGTGCGCTTCCAGCAGGTGCCGGGGCGTGAGCTCCTCGTCGATGATGCGGGCCAGCTCCTCCTCCCTCTGCCAGATGTGCTCCAGCGCGTGCGCCTCGAGGTCCAACATGTGTCGCTCCACGGTCTCGTTGAGGGCGATCTCCAGGGCCACCGCGCGGGTCCCCCTCATCCTCCAGAGGGACTCCCGGCGTTCGGTGACGCCCTGGGCGAACCTGCCCACCGAGCCGGCATGCCGGATGGCCTCCACCGCTTCGGCGATGCGCCGCTCGGACGCACCCATGATGTTCTGATAGGCGAGGATCCTGCGCAGCACGTTCTCCGCCACCTCCCCGTAAAGCGAATGGACCTTCTCCGGCGTCCAGGGATCGCAGCGCTGGCAAGGCACCCCGACACCCAACCGCCCGTCCGGACCCCGTAGCGGATAGACCCACCACGACAGGTCGTAGCGCAGCGCCCGCAGCTTCGAGTTGCAGTAGGGGCACCGCTCCCGGCCGTACCACGCCGCCCAGCCGAAGCGGCGCCAGCGGAGCACGTCCGCCACCGGCGTGTCCTGCCAGTCGATGGAGACCCCGTCGTCGGTGAGGCCCAGCGCGCCGCCCACGTAGGCCACCGCGCCCAGGGTCGCGGTGGTGACCTTCGCACGGACACTCTCATAGGAGGCCTTCCGCCGGTGGAGCTCACGCCCGTAGCGCCACCAGGCCTGCTCCAGGAGGGCCGCAGGGCCTACACGGATGAGCGTCAGCGTCCCGGCAAGGAGGAGTGACACGTTCGCGGTCTCTGCGACGACCTCTCCGTGGTCCCTCGCCGTGCGCTCGAGCTCGTAGAGCGCGGCGTCACGGTCCTCGACGGGACAGAGGTTCCAGCCGTGGCATCCTTCGCACACCGTCCACAGCCGGCCCCGCTCCGGATCGTACGCTACCGTACGCCCGTAGGGCATGTGGGCCAGCTGTCCGTTGGCCCGCAACGGCTTGTGGCAGAACAGGCAGCGCGTGAACATGCTCGCCCCCTCCCGAAGTCCTCCCACCCCTACGCCAACTACCCCACCGGCTCTCCCGTGTCCCCGCCGGGGGACGGGGCCGGGCGGCGTCCTCTACTTTCCCGGCGGATACGCGGCGATGCACTCGATCTCGACCTTCGCCCCCAGCGCCAGGCCGCTTCCCGCCAGTGCCGAGCGCGCCGGAGGATTCTCGGGGAAGAAGGTCGCGTACACGGAGTTCATGGCCGCGTAGTCCTTGATGTCCGCCAGGAAGATCGTGCACTTCACCAGGTCCTGGAGGTCCAGCCCCTCCGCCGCGAGGACGGTCTTGATGTTCTCCATGGCCTGACGTGTTTCCGGCTCGATCCCCCCCTCCACCACCTCGGGAGGGCTCACCCCCGGCTTGGTGCCGATCTGGCCCGAGAGGAAGAGCAGGTCTCCGGTGCGCACGGCGCTGGAGAACACGGGCAGCCGCGCCACGCCCTCCGGCTGCACGATCTGCCGGTACGGCGCCGCGGTCTGGCGGACGGCCCCCTGCGCCGGGCCTCTGTCGGTTCGCTCCACGAGCTTGCACCCTCCCATCAGCGTCAGCGAGACGGCTGCCGCCACTCCGGCCACCATCCCTCGGAATCGGATCGTCGCGCTCATCGGCTCCTCACGTCGAGGCTGTGCACCACGAGCGCTCAAGGTGGAGGGCGGGCGGGGCCAGCGCCACTGCCACGGACGGGGCCCTCGGCGGCCGGGTGCTTGCGGCTCCCCCTCTTCCCCACTGACCTTGGCCAGGCCCGGCGCCCCGTGCGGGCGGCGCCGGCCGTGGTGGAGTTCTTCGTCGAGAACCTGGTGCAGCCGCCGGCGGCGGTGGGGAGTGAACGATGAGCGAGCAGTCGATGCTGGAGCAGGCCCGGTCCATCCAGGACTGGATCGTCGGGATCCGGCGCCGGCTGCACAGGCATCCGGAGCTGATGTACGAGGAGGTGGAGACGAGCCGCCTGGTGCGGGAGACCCTCGATTCCCTGGGCATCGAGTACCGATGGCCCGTCGCCGAGACGGGGGTGGTGGCCACCATCGGCAAGGGTCCCGGCGCCTGCGTGGCGCTGCGTGCGGACATGGACGCGCTGCCCATCCACGAGGAGGCCGACGTCGACTTCCGCAGCGAGGTGGACGGCAAGATGCACGCGTGCGGTCACGACTGCCACACCGCCATGCTGCTGGGGGCGGCCCGTCTCCTCAAGGAGCGGGAGGCGGAGCTTCCCGGCGTGGTGAAGCTCTTCTTCCAGCCGGCCGAGGAGGGCGGCGCCGGCGGCGACCGCATGTGCGCGGAAGGGGCCCTGGACGACCCGCCGGTACAGCGCGCCTTCGGCATCCACATGTGGCCGTTCGTGCCGTCCGGAACGGTGGCCGGCAGGGTCGGCACCTTCCTGGCAGCGGCAGGGATGCTGCGCATCAAGGTGTCGGGCAGGGGGGGACACGCCGCCATGCCCCACCTGAACATCGACCCCGTGGTGACGGCGGCCAAGATCATCCTCGAGGTGCAGACCATCGTCGCCCGGGAGACGGACCCCCTCGGCTCCGCGGTGGTGAGCATCACGACCATGCGGGGCGGAGAGGCGTTCAACGTCATCCCGCCGGACGTGGAGCTCACCGGGACGCTGCGGGCTCTCACCCTGGAGGATCTACGCCGGCTGCAGGACCGGGTGCGCGAGATCGCCTCCCACGTGGCGGCGGCCAACCGCTGCACCGTGGAGGTGGAGTTCCCGGGCCACGACTACCCGCCCACTACCAACGATGCGCACTGCTGGGACATCGCGAAGGAGATCGGCGCCGAGTTGCTGGGAAGCGAAGCCGTCCTCGAGACACCGCCCGTCATGGGGGGCGAGGATTTCGCCTACTATCTGCAGCGCGTGCCCGGGGTCTTCGTGGGGCTGGGCACCTGGAACGAGGAGCTGGGTGCCACGTACTCCGTCCACCACCCGCGCTTCATGGTGGACGAGGACGTGCTGCCCACGGGGACGGCCCTGCACGTCGCCTTCGCGCTGCGGTCGCTGGAGGAGCTGGGAGACTAGCGGTCCGGCGCCCCGGGATCACCCGGGAGGAGAAGCCGGATCCGGGGAATCGGGCGAATCCGCAGCCGGGTGGCCGTCTCCGCTCACCTGGATGACCTCGCGCTCCTGATCCGGGAGCATGAGGTCATCCAGGAAGAACGCCGCCAGACCCGATCGCCCGCTCAGCCCGGCCTTCTGGTAGATGACCACGCTGTGCTGCCTCACCGTCCGCTCCTTCCGCCCGGTGAGGTTCGCGATGCGCTTGTGGCTGTGCCCCTTCATCAGCAGGAGCGCGATCTCGCGCTCGGTGGGCGTCAAGCCCCACTCCTGGAAGCGGCTGTCGATGGCGCTCCCCAGCCCCTCCAGGGCCCTCCGGGCGCTGTCCCTCCAGGCGTCCCGCTCGGCCTTGTGCGCCCGGAGTGCGCGGCGGGCCTCGGCTTCCCCCCGTCGGGCATGGATCCATGCAAGCCCCAGGGCGGCGGTCGCGCCCACTCCCGCGATGCTCGTGGTCACCTCGATGGCCACGTGCAGGGGGTGGCCTTGGGCGTACACGTCCAGCAGGAGGTTGATCACCCCGCTCAAGCCGAGCAGAAGAACGGCTCCGATGAGTGCAAAACGCACCTTTCGCTCGGTGTCGGGGTCCATTTTTCGCCTCCACTGTCGTTTGCCGGATACCGGGAACCCGTCCTGGGGGGCACCTTGAATCTCCCCCGTGGGGGTCCCGAGGACAATCGGGCCGGAGGCGGCGGTCGGGCAGGGCCCCGCGAACGGCTCCGAAACCCGGGGTTCCCACGGGGGATTTTTCTTTTCCCCCCGCTCCCTCGAGCCGTATATGACCAGCCAGCGTGTGAGCGCGCTCCTCCTGGTCCTCCTCGCCGCCTGCGGCACGCCCCAGGACAAAGCCTCGCCCGGCACCGTGGAGATCGACCAGGCCCTTCTGCAGACGTTCCAGCCTCTCCCCGACGTGATGTCCACGGAGGCGAACCCCATCACCGAGGCCAAGGTCTCCCTCGGGCGGATGCTGTACTACGACACCCGGTTCTCGTCCAGCGGAGATGTCTCCTGCTACGTCTGCCACCCACTCCACGATTACGGGACCAGTCACCGCCGCACCGGTGTCGGCCACGACGGCATTATGGGAGGCCGCAACGAGCCCACGGTCTTCAACGCGGCGGGCCAGGTGGCCCAGTTCTGGGACGGCCGGGCCCCCGACGTGGAGGCGCAGGCCCTGGGTCCGGTGCTGAACCCGGTGGAGATGGGCATGGCGGACCCGACGTCGGTGGTGAAGATCCTCGACGGGATCCCGGGCTACGTGGACGCGTTCTCCGCCGCGTTCCCCGGGGATGCCAGTCCCGTGACCTTCGAGAACATGGGCCGCGCCATCGGGGCGTTCGAGCGTGGCCTGGTCACGCCGTCCCGGTGGGATGCGTTCCTGACGGGTGACGCCGCGGCGCTCACGGACGCGGAGAAGGCGGGCTTCAGCGAGTTTGCCGCCACCGGGTGCAACCAGTGCCATTTCGGCACCTATGTCGGCGGATCCTTCTACCAGAAGGCCGGCCTGGTGCATCCGTGGTACGACACCGCCGATCCGGGTCGTCAGACCGTCACGAAGTCCGCTGACGACTTCATGGTCTTCAAGGTCCCATCCCTGCGAAACGTCGAGGAGACGTGGCCCTACTTCCACGACGGCTCCGTCCAGCGGCTTCAGGATGCCGTCCGCCTCATGGCGTGGCATCAGCTCGGGAAGAAGCTGACCCCCTCCCAGGTGGAGAGCATCACGACGTGGCTGAGGACGCTGACGGGCCCCGTGCCCTTCGAGTACGTCAACGAGCCCACGCTGCCACCGTCCGCGGACGGAGGGGGTGCCGCCGCCGCCGGCAACTGACCGCGCAGGCCGCCTTCTCGGCTGGCGGAGGCTTCGAAGGGAAGCGCCCCACCGCGACGCGGTGGGGCGCTTTCATTTCGGCCGCCTCTACTCCCCGTCGAAGAGCCCCTCGACGCTCAGGTAGCGCTCTCCGCTGTCGCACAGCATGCACACGATGAGCTCGTCCCGGTGCCGGGCTTCCCGCGCCAGCCGGAGAGCCGCACACACGCTGGCTCCCGAGGAGATCCCCACGAGGATCCCCTCACGATCGGCCAGCTCCCGGCACGTGCGAAACGCGTCGGCCTCGGACACCAGCACGATGTCGTCGAGGAGCGTCTCGTCGAGGATGCCCGGCCGGAAGCCCGGAGCCGTTCCCATCATGCGGTGCGGCCGGAACTTGCCCTGGGAGATGAACGGCGCCTCCTCCGGCTCCACGCCCACGACCCGGAGCGACGGCTTCCGGGGCTTCAGCGCCTCGGACACACCGCACAGCGTGCCGCCGGTGCCCAGGGGCGCCACGAAGACGTCCACCTTCCCCTCCGTGGCTTCCCAGATCTCGGGCCCGGTGGTCTGCCGGTGGGCCAGACGATTGTCCGGGTTGTCGTGCTGGCCCACGTAGAACGAGCCGGGGATCTCGGCGTGGAGCTCCAGCGCCTTCGCCTTTGCGCCCTTCGTCCCGAGCTCCTTGGGCGTGAGATGCAGCTCGGCCCCCAGCGCCTTGAGGACACGGCGGCGCTCCAGGCTCTGGATCTCGGACATGCACAGCACGACCCGGTAACCCTTGAGGCGCCCGATGTAGGCCAGCGCCATGCCGGTGTTGCCGGAGGTCGCCTCGATGAGCGTGGTGCCCGGCCTGATGTCACCCCTGCGCTCCGCCTCCCGGATCATGGCCGACACGGGCCTGTCCTTGATGGCGATGGGGTTGAGGAACTCGCACTTACCCAGCACCCGGGCCCCACCGCCCTCGTTGATCCGGTCCAGCGCCAGCAGCGGCGTGTCGCCGATGAGGTCGATGATGGAGGTGGCGTATCTCAATGGATGGAATCCTCCCCTTTAGACGGTTACTCTGGAAGCTCATGCTTCGACGAGAATTCGCCAGGCTTGCCGGCGCCGCGCCGGCGGGATCGGTCGTGACGGGTCCGTGATCGATATCCCGTTCCTCCCCGTCATGCGGGTCGTCCTCGGCATCGGCGTCCTCACCCTGGGCGCCGAGGGCCTGGTGCGGGGCGCGGCGGGGCTGGCGGAGCGCCTGGGCCTCCCGTCCCTGGTCGTGGGGCTCACGGTGGTGGCCTTCGGCACCAGCATGCCGGAGCTGGCGGTCTCCGTCGGCTCCGCTTCCATCGGCAACGGCGGCGTCGCTCTGGGAAACGTCATCGGCAGCAACATCTTCAACGTCCTGGTGGCGCTGGGTGGAGCCGCGCTCATCCGACCCATGACCGTGCACCGCCGACTCGTGCGCCTCGACGTTCCGGTGATGGTGGGCACGGCGCTCCTGGTGGTCCTCCTGTCCCTGGACGGCGATCTCGGACACCTGGACGGCGGCGTGCTCGTGATGATGGGTGTTCTCTACACGGCCTTCGTGGTCCGGCAGGGGCGGAGGACTCTTCCCACCCACGTCGGTCCGTCGCCTCCCGCCGCCGCCGAGGATTCTCCCGGCGACAACCGCCCGTGGGCCGCCGCTGGCACCACCACCCTGCCCAGCCAGATCGCGTGGATCATCTTCGGCCTCTGGCTCCTCGCGGTGGGGGCGCACCTGGTGGTGGGCGGCGCGGTGGAGGTCGCTCACGCCCTGGGAGTCAGCGACCTGGTGGTCGGCCTGACGGTGGTGGCCGCGGGGACGTCCCTCCCGGAGCTGGCGACCTCCTTCGTGGCCGCGGCCCGGAACCAGCGCGACCTCGCCGTGGGCAACGTGGTGGGAAGCAACGTCTTCAACACCCTCTTCGTGCTGGGGGCCGCGGCACTGGTGGAGCGGGGCGGCATGGCGGTGCCCCAGGGTGTGCGCACCTTCGACCTGCTGGTGATGCTCGGCGTGTCGATGGCGTGCCTGCCCATCTTCTTCACGGGATGGACCGTCTCACGGCGGGAAGGGGGGCTCTTCCTGGCGTACTACGCCGCGTATCTCACCTACCTGACCCTCCACCACCTCCACCACGCCGGCGAGGATCTGGTGCGCACGGCGCTCCTCTACTTCGCCCTTCCCCTCACCATCCTCACCGTGGGGGTGCACGTGCTCAGGCAGCTCCGGACGACGCCGCGGCACCCCGCGGATCCCTGACGCGCTGCAGCAGCACGAGCCCCACGAGGTACATCGCAGTGATGGCGAGCACCGCCAGGTGCTGGTTGCCCCCCGAGCGCTCGGACACGTACCCGAAGAGGGCGGGCCCGAGGATGGACGAGCTCTTCCCGCAGAAGGCGTAGAAGCCGAACATCTCCGCCTCCTTGCCCTCGGGGATGAGCGAAGCCATGAAGCTCCGGCTCGCGGCCTGCGCCGAGCCCAGGCCGAAGCCCGCCACCACCGCCAGCACGATGAAGGCGCGCTGGGTGGTGATGAAGTACGCCGTGACCCCCACCACGACCCAGAGCAGGATCACGCCGTCCAGGATGCGCTTGGGGCCGAAGCGATCGGTGGGACGCGCCAGCGCGAAGGCGCCGAGGAGCGCCGACACCTGCACCACCAGGAACAGGACGATGGTGCCCCTCGTGTCGAACCCGAAGCTGCTGACGGCGAAGGGGCCCGCCACCACGATGACGGTGAGGATGCCGTCGATGTAGAAGAAGTACGCCAGCAGAAACCGGCGCAGCTCCCGGATGGAGAGCGCATCGCGCACGATCTGGCGGAAGCCGGTGAGCCCCCAGGCGGCGGCGCGGGAAACGGTCATCCCGCCGCGGACGTCCCGGGGCAGAACCAGGAACGTGGGCGTCGAGAACACGGCGAAGAACACCACCACCGAGAGCCAGACGAGGCTCAGGTTCGGCAGCAACACCCACCCCAGGAGCAGCCCCGCCACCGAGCCCAGGTACCCCACCCCGAAGCCCAGGCCCGAGACGAATCCCTGCTTCTCCGGCGGGGCGATGTCGGGGAGGTAGGCGTTGTAGAAGACCAGAGCCCCCTCGAAGCCCACGTTGGCGAAGACGTAGAGGACGAAGCCCCACACCACCATGCCGGGCTTGATGGTGGTGAAGAGCGTCACCCCCAGCAGGCACATGGAGGTGAACAGGAAGAGGAGCCGCTTGCGCACCCCGGCGCGGTCGGCGATGGCGCCCAGCAGGGGCGCGGTGAGGGCCACGATGAGCACCGACGTCGACACCGCCCGCCCCCACCACCAGTCCCCTCGCCCATGGGCGTTGCCCACCACTATCGTGGTGTAGTAGACCGAGAAGACAGCGGTCTGCACGACGGCGGGGTAGGCGGAGTTGGCGAAGTCGTACAGCGCCCACGCCGCGACGTGTCTCCGGCTCATCCGGGCTCCAGACGGGGGTACCGATCGCGCCAGCCTAAGGTGCGGCCGCGGCATCCGCCAGGGGAGCGCACCACGCGGGAGCGCAGGCCCGGAGAAACCCGCACGGTTACGTCCGCACGAGAACGTCCGCGTGGCATCCGTGCCGAGACGCCGAAACGGAAGTCTCGGCTCCCCAACGTCCACCGGGCCGCCGGTTGCGTCCCGAAACCGGCCGGGCGAATCTCCGGGTCCCGGGCCGCGAGGGGCGGCCCCCCAGCTCCGACCTTCGTGACAGACATGAACAGAATCGCCGGAAAGCGCGTGCTCATCACCGGCGCATCCGCCGGTATCGGCGAAGCGTGCGCCCGGGCCTTCGCCGCCCAGGGCGTCCACCTGGTCCTCACCGCCCGCCGCGAGGAGCGCGTCCGCGATCTGGCCGCCCATCTGGCATCCGCTCACGGCATCGAGGCCCGGGGCGAGCGCCTGGACGTCGCCGACCGCGCCGCGGTCTTCGGCTTCGTGGAGAGGCTCGAGGCCGATGGGCTCCTGCCGGACATCCTCGTGAACAACGCGGGCAAGGCCAGGGGACTCGACAAGCTTCACGAGGGCGACGTCGACGACTGGGAGGACATGATCGACACCAACGTGAAGGGCCTCCTCTACGTGTCCCGAGCGGTCCTTCCCCACATGGTCGCCCGCGACTCGGGACACGTCATCAACATAGGCAGCATCGCCGGCCGGTGGGTCTACCCGAAGGGAGCGGTCTACAACTCCACGAAGTTCGCCGTGTGGGCGCTCAACGAGGGGATGAACATCGACCTGTTGGGCACGAACGTGCGCGTATCCAGCGTCGATCCGGGGCTCGTGGAGACCGAGTTCAGCGAAGTACGCTTCCACGGCGACACGACGCGGGCGAAGACGGTATACGCCGACACGGTGCCCCTCACCGGCGACGACATCGCCGACGCCGTGCTGTACGTGGCGAACACCCCCGAGCACGTCGACGTCATCAACCTCGTGGTCATGCCCACGGCGCAGCGTCACGCCATGCTGCTGCATCGGGAGCCATCATCATCATGAGGACCGTGTAGTCGATGGGGTGAACGTCCGTCGACCCTCCCCATACCTGATCGTCTTCACCCTCTGGCTCCTCGTCTTCTCGTCGGCGAGCCAGACGATGATCATCGCGCCGATCCTGCCTCTCATCGGCGGCACCCTGGGTATCCCCGACTCCATGCTGGGGACGCTGGTGTCGGCGTATGCCCTCATGGTGGGCGTCATGGCCATCGTGTCGGGGCCCATCTCCGACAAGATCGGCCGCAGACGCATTCTCCTCCTGGGTGCCGGCGGCATGACGGTGGCCCTCGTCCTCCACGGCCTCGTGACGGGGTACGTCTCGTTCATGGCCGTGCGCGTGCTAGCGGGCATGGCGGGTGGGGTGCTGAGCGGCGCCGCGGTCTCGTACATCGGGGACTTCTTTCCCTACGAGCGCCGGGGGTGGGCCACCGGCTGGGTCATGAGCGGCTCGGCCGTGGGCCAGATCATCGGCATCCCGGTAGGAATCACGATCTCGGCCCGCTGGGGGTTTCGAGCCCCCTTCTATCTCTTCGCCGCGACCATGGCCGCGACGGTGGTGCTCCTCTTCCTGCGCATTCCGCAGCCCCCCGTGAAGCGCACGGAGGGACGTCTGAGCGTCCGCCGGGCGGCGGCCGGCTATCTGGCCATGCTCAAGAGACCCGAGGTCGTGTGGGCCGCCGCCGCCTACTTCACCATGTTCTTCGGGCGCGCGGTGTACCTCGTCTACCTGCCCACCTGGCTGGAGCGGGATCTGGGGGCCACCCCCGGTCAGATCGCCACGATGTACCTCCTGGGGGGCTTCGCCGACGTCGCCACCGGCCCCCAGGCCGGGCGTCTCTCGGACCGATACGGACGCCGGGGCATCCTGCTGCTGGCCTCCGTGGGGCTTTCCCTGGTCATGCTCGCGACACCGTTCGTCGTACGGGGGCCCACGTGGGCCTACCCGCTCTTCTTCGTGACCATGGTGCTCGTGTCCATGCGCGTGAGCCCCTTCTCCGCGCTCCTCACCTCGCTGGTGGGCGATGAGCGACGTGGCTCCCTCATGAGCCTGACGGTGGCGTTGGGGCAGGTCGGATTCGCGGTGGGGAGTGCCATCGCCGGTCCCCTCTTCGCCCGTGCAGGGTACACGTCCAACGCCGTGGTCGGCGCCGTGTTCGTCTTGGCCCTGGGCGTCATCGTGTGGTCGCGGATACCGGAGCCGGGCTCGGCGACCGCCACGAGCGCTCCCCCGCCGGCGGCCGGCCGGTCGAGGGAAGACACCGACTGACCTGCCGGTCCCGGTTTCGTCACCCTATCGCGCCCTCCAGACAAGTCTATCTTTGGAAGGCTGGACCTCCCCCCCGGATGAGGAAGTGCGTTGAGCCCGCAATCCGAGCATCCCATCCGCGTTCTCTTCGTCGAAGACTCCTTCGACCAAGCGCTCCTGGTGAAGTCGTTCCTGAAGAGCACCGACGGGTTCGACGTCACCCATTCCCAGGACGGCATCCACGCTGCGGAGCTGCTCAAGGCGAGGGAGTGGGACCTCCTCATCACCGACCTCAACCTGCCGGGACTGGACGGCTTCGAGCTGTGCCGCATGGCCCGCTCGGTGGCCAACCCCCCTCCGGTGCTGGCGGTGACGGGCTATACCGGGAAGCACTACCAGGAGGCGGCGTATCGCGCCGGCGCCCTCGATCTTCTCACGAAGCCGATCAACAAGGACGAGCTCCTCACCAAGGTGGCGAACCTCACCGGCATGGGCGCGGCGCAGGCCGTGCCCGGGAGCCGCGCGGTACTGGCCGTGGGCGGCCTCGTGGGCGACGTCGAGATGGGATGCGGCGGAACCCTGCTCAAGGAGCGCGCGCGCGGCACGAACGTGGTCATCTTCCCCATGTGCCGGGACGAGATGGACACCTCCGGGCGCGGCATAGAGGGTGCGCGCAAGGCCGCGGGGATCCTGGGGGCACGCATCGTCGTGGACGAGGTCGCCCTGGACAGCACGCAAAGGCGTGTGTCCCTCCTGGCGCAGCTGGTCCGGGACACCCGGCCCGCCGTGGCGTTCATTCCGGCCATGGACGACGCGCACCCCTCCCGCCGCGAAGCCTTCCGCATCGCCAAGATGCTCGTGGGCAAGGTCCCCGCGGTGCTGGCATACCAGACGGTCACCACCGGCTTGGACTTCAGGCCGTCACGCTTCGAGGACGTGGCCGAGCAGATGGTACAGAAGATGGAGGCGCTGGCGGTGTATCAGGAGGTCGGCGCCTCCCGCCTGGATCTGGCTCCCCGGCTCGCTCAGGCCTTCGCGCGCTATTGGGGACGCTTCGAGCGGTTCGGCGAAGTCGAGGCCTTCGAGGTCCTCTCGAACGGCGCCTGACGGAGCCCCTCGGCCCCGGACAGCTTGCGGAGTCCCGGCGCCAGCGGCGAGGTTACCGTTCTCCAACAACACCGTCGGCCGCCCGCGGCGGCCTCGCAGGCACTCGAACCGGACCTCCTTTGCCCAAGACCGCATACCTCGAGTTCGAGCGTGATGTCGTCGAGATCCAGGACCAGATCGAGAAGCTCCTGGACCTGGCCGAGCGCAAGGACATCGACGTGTCCGCGGAGGTCCGGGTGCTAAGGGAGAAGCTCGACTCCTTGAGACAACAGACCTACGACAACCTGCGCCCCATCGAACAGGTCCAGGTGGCACGCCACCCGCGGCGGCCGTTCACCCTGGACTACGTGGAGCGGGTGTTCACCGACTGGATCGAGCTGCACGGCGACCGGCTCTACCGGGACGACGGCGCCGTCGTCGGGGGCTGGGCCCGGCTGGCCGGGCGCTCGGTGATGGTCATCGGCCATCAGAAGGGCCGGGACATGAGCGAGAACCTCCTCCGCAACTTCGGGATGTCCCACCCCGAGGGGTACCGGAAGGCGCTCCGCCTCATGCGCCAGGCCGAGAAGTTCGAGCGGCCCGTGATCACGTTCATCGACACCATGGGCGCGTATCCGGGGATCGGCTCCGAGGAGCGTGGCATCGCCGAAGCCATCGCGACGAACCTCCGGGAGATGGCGCGCCTGCGCACGCCCCTCCTCAGCGTGGTCATCGGTGAAGGTGGCTCGGGAGGCGCCCTGGGCCTGGGCGTCACCGACCGCATCCTCATGCTCGAGCACTCCATCTACTCGGTGATCTCCCCCGAAGGCTGCGCCGCCATCCTGTGGCGCTCCGCGGAGCACCGGGAGAAGGCCGCGGCGGCGTTGCGCCTCACCGCCGGAAACCTCGTGGAGCTCGGCGTGTGCGACGAGATCGTGGCCGAGCCTCCGGGAGGATCCCACAGCGACTGGGACGCCGCCGCCACCCTGTTGGGGGAGGCCCTGGAGCGGAACGTCCGGGAGCTCGCGGGCATACCCGTAGAGAAGCTCCTGCGCCGGCGTTGGGCGAAGTACGAGAGCATGGGAGCCTGGCGAGAGGTCTAGGCTCCGAGAGAATCATGACGGCGTCCCCAGGGGACATCGCCTGGAGATGGAAGGAGTAGGCGGCCATGGCAGGATTCGCCGAGGTCCGCTTCAAGGGGTCCCGCAAGTCCTATTTCGGGTTCGCGGAGCTGGATCTGTGCCCCGGACAACGCGTCATCGTCGAGGCCGATCGCGGCGAGGACCTGGGTGAGGTGTCGGCCCTCGGCGCCATCGCCGAGCGCAAGTGCAGCTCCTCGGCGGGCGGTTGCGCCACCCCCGCGCCGGAGAAGAGGATCCTGCGGATCGCACGGCCCGAGGACGTCTCCCGCGTACGCCTGCTCCGGGACGACGAGGAGCGCGTGCGCGGCGAAGCGCGCAAGCTGGTGGCGCGCCACGGCCTCAAGATGAAGGTCACCGAGGCCGAGTGGCAGTTCGACCGCAACAAGCTGATCCTCTACTTCACGGCCGAGCGACGGGTGGACTTCCGTCAGCTCGTCCGGGATCTGGCCCGCACCTTCCGCACGCGCATCGAGCTCAAGCAGATCGGCGTGCGCGACGAGGCGGCCCTGCTGGGAGGCGTGGGGCGGTGCGGCCGTGAGCTGTGCTGCTCCACCTGGCTCCCGGATCTGAAGCCCGTGAGCCTCCAGCTGGCCAAGGATCAGCGGCTCTCCCTCAACCCGGCTCAGATCTCCGGGTGTTGTGGACGGCTCATGTGCTGCCTGATGTACGAGCATCGCACGTACGTCGAGGCACGCCGTCGCTTCCCCCGCGAGGGGCGGATCGTCCATACGGCCAGGGGCGACGAGAAGGTGGTGGGCGTGGACATCTGGCGCGACACCGTCACCCTGCGGGATCGGGAGGGCACACGCCGCACCGTGGCCCTGGACGAGCTGAAGACCGAGGTGACCCCGCGTGGCGGCAAGGAGCCGGACGGGGGTTCCAACCCTTGAGCGAGAGAGACCGAGCGTGAGCCCGAGACGCCGCCGATACCTGACGACGCCCATCTACTACGCGTCCGGAGAGCCGCACCTCGGCCACGCCTACACGACGATCCTGGCCGACGTCCTCGCGCGCTTCGACCGCCAGGACGGCGCCGAGGTGCTCTTCCTGACCGGCACCGACGAGCACGGTCAGAAGATCCAGGAGGAAGCCGCACGCCGGGGCGTGGAGCCCATCGAGCTCTGTGATCTCATGGCCGAGCGCTTCGCCGAGGCGTGGCGGACTCTGCACATCAGCTATGACCGGTTCATCCGCACGACGGAGCCCGGCCACGAGGCGGTGGTGCGGACGTTCCTCCAGCGTCTCTGGGACCGCGGCCAGGTCTACGAGGACACGTACAGCGGGTGGTACTGCGTCCACGAGGAGCGCTACTGGACGGAGAAGGACCTGGGCCCCGGGAACGCGTGCCCGGACTGCGGCCGCCCGACGAGCCACGTGGAGGAGAAGAACTACTTCTTCAGGATGAGCGCGTATCAGGAAGCGTTGGTGCGCCACATCGAGGACAACCCGGAGTGGATCGTACCGGAGATCCGCCGGAACGAGGTTCTGGGCTTTCTGCAGAAGCCGCTCACCGACCTGTCCATATCACGGCCCAAGTCGCGGCTCCGCTGGGGGGTGACCCTGCCCTTCGACGAGGAGCACGTGGCCTACGTGTGGGTGGACGCGCTCATCAACTACCTGACGGCGTCCGGCGCCATCCGTCCGGAGAGGTCCGCGGACGAGCAGGGCTTCGACGACGTGTCCGGATCCTCGTGGCCCGCCGACCTGCACATCATCGGCAAGGACATCCTGACCACCCACGCCGTTTACTGGCCCACCCTTCTCATGGGCGTCGGCCTCCCCCTGCAGCGCCAGATCCTGGCGCACGGATGGTGGGTGGTGGGAGAGGCCAAGATGTCGAAGTCCCTGGGCAACGTCGTGGATCCCCTCGCGCTGCGCGAGGAGTTCGGCACCGACGCCGTGCGCTGGTACCTCATGCGTGAGATGCCGACGGGCGGCGACGCGTCGTACACCCCCGAGCGTTTCCTGGCACGCTACGACGAGCTCGCCAACGTCCTCGGGAACCTGGCGAGCCGGTCCATCGCCATGATCGACAAGTACAGGGCCGGCGTGGTGCCGGACGCGGCGGACGGCGGCCTCGACCCGGCCATCGCCTCCGCTCTGGGCACGGCACGCGAAGCGATGGCGCGCTACCGGGTCCACGACGCCCTCGGCGCCGCCATGGATCTCGCCAGGGCCGCCAACGGGTTCGTCGAGGAACGCCAGCCGTGGAGCCAGGCCAGGGACGCCGATCCCGAACCGTTGGACGAGACCCTCGCCACCCTCGGGCGTGTCCTGGTCGTGCTGTGCGCCCTCTTCCAGCCGGTGGCCCCGGCCAAGATGGCCGACCTCGCCGAGAGGCTCGGCCTGGAAGGTGTTCCGACCCTCGACGACGCGCTCTCGGTGCCCGTCGCCGGACGATCCGTGCGGAAGGGAGCGCCCCTGTTCCCGAAGGCGCGGCCGGCGGGTGCCCGGGGAACGAAAGAGGCCTGATGGAGCCGCCTTCGGGTAACGTTCGGCCACTCTCGGCGACACCTCCCGGTCGCTCTGCTTTCTTGACGTTCCCACGATGAGGCGCCTACCTTGGCATATGTAGGTAGGTTGTTCAGTAGTACGGCTCCCTCCCTCCATGACGGCCCGTGCAGCTCGTCTTGGGGGGTCTGTCGCACCAGGGCCGGGACAAGGCAGCAATGACCGGGAACCGGTGGACGTTCCTCGTGCTCCATCACGAGGACACCCCCGTCCGGCAGTACTCGCTATCGACACGAAGCGTCCGCGTGCTCATCGCGGTCGCCGTCGTCTTCGTCGCAGTCCTGGGCGGCCTCGGAGTGAGGGCCGCTCTGGACGGCAGCGCGCGCATCGACGCCCACCGTCTCCAATCCGAGAACCGGGCGCTCACGGCTCAGATCGTGAAGTTCCACAACCGCGTCGCCCGCCTGGAAAAGACCCTGGACGGGTTGTCGCAGAAGGACGCGCGCGTGCGCAGCCTCGCGGGCCTGGAGACCATCGATCCGGAGGTCCTCCAGGCGGGAATCGGAGGACCGGGACTGGGCTCGGTGAGGTCCTATCCCCTGTGGCCCGTGGACTCGGCCGCCGCCAAGGACGCGTTCGCGGTCTCCTACGACCTCAGCGCTCTGGAGCGCCGAGCGCGCCTTCTCACCACGAGCCTCACAGAGGCAACCGACTCACTGGTCGCACATCGCAAGCTCATGGAGGCGACGCCGTCGATCCTGCCCACGAACGGCTGGCTGAGCAGCCCGTTCTCGAAGGCCCGCATGCACCCGATCCTCCACGAGCTCCTGCCGCACGAAGGGATCGACCTCGCGGCCCCCACGGGGACGCCCATCTTCGCCACGGCGGACGGGCGCGTGATCCATGCGGGGTGGCTGGGGGGATACGGCCTCACCGTGGAGATCGACCACGGTTTCGGATACACGACCCTGTACGGCCACGCTTCCAAGCTGCTGGTCAAGGTCGGGCAACACGTCGACCGGGGTGACGTCATCGCGCAGGTCGGGGACACGGGGCTGTCCACGTCCTCCCACCTGCACTACGAGGTGCTGCTGAACGGCAGGCCCGTGAACCCGACGAACTACATCTTCCCGGTCGTCGCGCCGTAGGGGATGTCGTCCGGTCAAGTCGTGCTGCCCTCCCTCCCCACCCGTGCCGAACGGGGTCCGACATCGTACATTGACGGGCCCGTGATGGCTTGTCGGCCCCGGTATCGATTCCTACTTTCGTGCGTTCTCACTCTCAGGACCGAGCCACGGAGCACGCTATGAGGCGCAGGACTCTTCCGCTCGCCATGGGTCTTCTGCTGGCCGTCGCCGCCTGTGGACCTGCACAGGTGGTCGTGACGATGCAGCAGACCGTGAACAACCCGGATGGCAGCGGCACCGTCGAACGTCCGATTCCCAATGTCGAGGTGCAGCTTCTCCCCTTCGACCGGGACCAGATCTTCGATTCCCTGTCGAAGGCGTTCCCCACGCAGGAACCGCCGATCCCCCCCGACCTCCTGGCGGCCAGGGACTCGGTGCGCACGGCCCAGGAGAGGTGGCAGGCCAACACGGCGCGCTGGAACACGCTGCGGGACACGCTGGAGAAGATCACCACGACCATGAAGAAGTACAGCCGGGGCGAGTCCCGCTACATCGCGCTGTACAGACAGTTCCAGGATTTCGACGCCGAGCTGAGCAAGGTCGACAGGGAGATGAAGAGCTCCTTCCAGCGGTTCGACTCGCTCTCCAAGGCGACCATCCACCAGTCGGACTCGATCCGCGTGCTGCGCAACTCGTGGGCCGACTCGGCCTTCGCGAGCGTGGACAGCGTCTTCGCGCTCAAGCTCCAGGCGTCGGGACTCCAGGCCGCCGCCGACACCACGGACGCCAACGGCGTCGCCTCCAAGCACTTCCAGGTGAAGCCCGGCAAGTACTGGGTCACCGCCCGCTTCGACCTGCCCTACACGCAGCTCTACTGGAACGTGCCCATCGAGGTGAAGCGCGGCAAACCCGTGCAGGTCCTCCTGAACAACAAGAACGCGAAGGAGCGGGTCAAGCTCTGACGGCGGAGCTGCTCCGTCTCTGTCCGCCCCGGCGCCCTGCGGTGCCGGGGCGGCTTTCTTTCGCGCCGTCCCGACGTATCGTTGGTGAACGGACACGCCGGCCAGGAAGCGCGCGACGCATGGAGACCCCAACGCTCCCCACCACGACCCCCGCCTTCGAGGTGGACACGCGGGGCATCGGCTGGATCACCTTCGACGACCCCGAGCGCAAGCTGAACGTCCTCACCGAAGAGGTGATGCGTCGCTTGGCGGACGTCGTGGGACAGGCGGCAGAAGCCGCGCGGCGCGGGCGTGTGAAGGTGATCGTCGTGCGCAGCGGCAAGCCGGATTCGTTCATCGCCGGCGCGGACGTGGACGCCATCGCCGCCCTGGAGGACCCCATGGAGGCGCAGGAGGCGGTGCGCCGGGGACAGGAAGTCTACTCCCGGATAGCCTCGCTTCCGGTACCCACCGTCGCCGCCGTGCATGGCGTGTGCGTGGGGGGCGGCACCGAGCTGGCCCTGGCGTGCCGGCACCGGGTGCTCTCGGACTCCCGGAAGACGCGGGTCGGCCTGCCGGAGGTGCAGCTCGGGATCCTGCCGGCGTGGGGTGGGACCACCCGCCTGCCCCGACTGGTGGGGCTCCAGGCCGCCCTGGACATGCTTCTCACCGGACGCCTCGTCGAGGCGCCCGAGGCGCGGCGCATCGGCTTCGCCGACGATGTCGTGCCCGCCGAGATCTTCCTCGAGACGGTGGCGGACGTCGCGCTGGGCCTCGCCACCGGAGCGGCTGTCCCTTCCCGCCCCCGGCGCGGTGCCGTGACCCGATTCATGGACGAGAACCCGCTGGGGCGACGCGTGGTGCTGGCGGCGGCGAGGGCGCGCGTGCGCCGCAGCACGGGGGGCCACTATCCAGCCCCGTTCCGCATCCTGGAGGTTCTGCGAGACCACCTGGGGGGGACCGTCGAGGCCAGCCTCGACGCCGAGGCGGGCGCAGCGGCCGAGCTCATCGTCTCTCCCGAGTGCAAGAACCTCATCCACGTCTTTCACCTGCGCGAGGCCGCGAAGAAGGACCCCGCCCTCGCGGATCCGTCTGCACGGGCGATGCCCGTCGACTCCATGGCGGTGCTGGGCGCCGGAGTCATGGGAGGCGCCATCGCGCAGCTGGCGGCGTCCGGGGGCGTGCGCGTGCGCATGAAGGACATCCGCCACGACGCCGTCACCGGGGGACTCCGGCACGCCCGCGAGCTCTTCGACAAGGCCGTGGGGCGCCATCGGCTCTCTCGCCGGGAGGCGGCGCAGCGCATGGAGCTCATCGGCGGAGGCCTCGACTGGACCGGCTTCGCCGCCGCCGACCTCGTGGTGGAGGCTGTCGTCGAGAGGATGGACGTGAAGCGCGCCGTGCTGGCGGAGACCGAATCGAAGGTGTCCGCCTCGTGCGTCCTGGCCACGAACACCTCGTCGCTCTCGGTGGACGCCATGGCCGACGCCCTCCGGGCACCCGGGCGCTTCTGCGGCATGCACTTCTTCAATCCCGTGGACCGCATGCCCCTGGTGGAGGTGGTCCGTGGCGCTCGTACCTCCGACGGCACCGTGGCCACCGTGTACGCCCTCGCCCTGACGCTGGACAAGGTCCCCGTGGTGGTGCGCGACGGCCCCGGGTTCCTCGTGAACCGCATCCTGGGCCCCTACCTCAACGAGGCGGGATACCTGCTGGGGGACGGTGCCACCGTCCAGGAGATCGACGCCGGCGCGAAGGCGTTCGGGATGCCCATGGGACCCCTTCGGCTCATCGACGAGGTGGGCATCGACGTGTCCACCCACGCCGGCGCTTCCCTCCACGAGGCGTTGGGCGAGCGGCTGGCGCCCGCTCCCGCCCTAGTGGCGTTGGCCGCCACGGGGCGGTTGGGGCGCAAGGGTGGGAGGGGCTTCTACATCTACGAGAAGGACAAGGAGAAGGGCGTGGACCAGACCGTCTACGCGGACCTCGGCGCCTCCGTGCCCGCCACGCGCGGCGGCGTGGACCAGCTGCGCGTGCGCAGGCGCCTCGTGGGCCAGATGATCAACGAGGCCGCGCGCCTCCTGGAGGAGGGCGTGGTCCAGCGTGCCGCGGACGTGGACCTGGCCATGATCATGGGCACGGGCTTCCCACCGTTCCGGGGCGGCCTGCTGCGCTTCGCCGACTCGCTGCACCCCCGCGGCGTCCTCGACCGCATCGAGGCGCTGCACGAGCAGTACGGCCCGCGCTTCGCGCCGGCGCCCCTCATCGAGGAGCTGGCGCGCACGGACCGTCTCTTCTACGACGCCTTCGGAGGCTGAGCATGGGCATCTTGTCGTTCGGCAGGAGAGGGGCGGTGGTACCGCCGCGCCCGGCGGAGCGCGTCCCCCGCGTCGCCGGGCTGATTCCGTGTGCCGGCGCGTCCATGCGGATGGGAACGTCCAAGGCGCTCCTCGACGCCGGGGGCCGCTCCTTCCTGGCCGCGGTGGTGGGCGCGCTGGTGGGTGGCGGGTGCGACCCGGTGCTGGTGGTGGTCGGCCCGGGGCAGGACGACGAGAAGCGCCGCGCCACCGCGGCGGGGGCGCTGGTCCTGGACAACCCCGACCCGGGGGAGGGCCCCATCACCTCGGTGCGCCTGGCGCTGGCGGCGCTGGCTGCCGACGTCGACGGTGTCGCCCTCTGTCCCGTGGATCACCCTTTGGTGCGACCCGAGACCGTGGCCCGACTGGTGACGGAGCTCCGGGGGACCGACGCACCGGTGGTGCTCCCCGTCCACGCCGGCAGTCGGGGCCACCCCACCCTCTTCCGCCGCGCGCTCTTCGCGGAGCTGTCGGATCCGGGGCTGGAAGGGGGCGCGCGCACGGTGGTGCACCGGCACCTGGAGCAGGCTTCTCTGATCGACGTGGACGACGCGGGCGTGGTGACGGACATCGACACCCCCGAAGCGTACAGGGCGTACAGGGCGGCCACCCGGGGGAACGCTCCGGTGACGTGCGCCCGACGCGAGCCGGGGCGGCCGGGGGACGCTCGATGACGCTGGATCCGGCCGGCGCGGCGGACATCGCCCTGGCGGCGGTGGAGGACGGGGCCGGCGTCGCCACCGTCCTGGGAGTGGGCGCCCACCGGGCCGACGCCGGTGCGCGCATCATGCTCGTCCGTGACGCCGAGGGCAGGGAGACCGTCCACGGCTCCCTGGGCTCAGCGGAGCTCGATGCCGAAGCCGTGGCGGCGGGTCGTGTCGCGCTGGCCGATCCCCGCCATCGTGACGGGCTCCGCACGCTCTCCCACGCCGAGGTCTACCTCGAGGTGCGCCGGCCCGTGCGCGATCTCATCGTCGTCGGCGCGGGACACATCGCCAGGCCCGTGGCCCGCATGGGTGCCGATCTGGGGTACAGGGTCTGGGTCCTGGACGACCGCCCGGACTTCGCCACCCGGGAGCGCTTTCCCGAGGCTTACCGCGTCGTCAAGGCCGATTTCTCCGACCCCTTCCGGGACGTGCCCATCCACCCCCGCACCCACGTGCTGCTGGTGACCCGCGGCCACAAGTACGACTACGACTGCCTCGTGGATGTACTCCGCCGGGACCCGCCACCCGCCTACATCGGTATGATCGGGAGCCGCAGGCGGGTGCGGGCCACCTTCACCCAGCTCCTGGAGGACGGCATCCCCCGCGCACGCCTGGGCGAGATCCACGCGCCCGTGGGCCTCGACATCGGCGCGGAGACACCGGAGGAGATCGCCGTCGCGGTGGCGGCGGAGCTGGTGAAGGTCCACCGCGGCGGGTCCGGTACGTCGCTCCGGGACCTGGAACGCGTCTCGGACCGCTTCTTCGGCGAGGACGCCGGGCCGGACGGGGACCCCGATAAGGAGGAGCCATGACGCACCACGACGACCGTCTGGTCGCGGACGCTCTCCGCGAAGCCCGGGATGCCGGCCGGCCATACGCCCTGGCCACGGTGGTGGCTACGCGGGGCTCGACCCCCCGCAAGGTCGGCGCCCGCCTGGTGGTGGATCCCGAGCGCGGCCTCACCGGGACGGTGGGTGGCGGCTGCGGGGAGGCGGAGGTCATCGAGGCCGCGCGCAGGGTGCTGGACAGTGGGCTCCCCGAGCGTGTCACCGTGGACCTCACCGAGGACGTGCTGTCGTGGAGCCCCGCCGTATGCGGGGGCACCATGGACGTCTTCGTCGAGGCCGTACACCCCCGGCGGAGGGCGGACGGGTGAGCCTCGGCCGCCGCGTCCACATCCACTATCTGAGACCTCCCGAACGGCTCCAGGTCTTCGAGCAGCGGCTGATCCTGGACGGTGCCGACGTGAAGGTGACCCTGGCGGAGGCCATGCCCTTCGACCCGCCCATGCGCATCGAGGGGGACGTGGTCCTCGAGCACGGCTCCGACGTCGTCTGGTTCACGTTCCCCGGCCTCTGGCACGACATCGGGCGATTCCACCGCGCCGACGGGACCTTCACCGGGATCTACGCCAACATCCTGACGCCGCCGGAGATACGCGACGGTGAGTGGCACACCACGGACCTCTATCTGGACGTGTGGCTCGCTCCCGGCGGTACGCCACGCCTCCTCGACGAGGACGAGCTGGACCAGGCCATCGGCCGCGAGTGGATCGACCGCGATACGGCCAGGCGCGCCCGGGACGAGGCCGGCCGGCTCCTGGAGGCGGCCCGGGCCGGAGCGTGGCCTCCACCGGTGGTGCGCGAATGGACCCTGGAGCGGTGCCGGGCGGAGCTGGAGAGGGCATCCGCGTGAGCGGCCGCGTGACCCGGCACCGGACCGACGGCAACGAGGAGGGGCCTCACCGGCACGCGAGGGGCGCCGACGTTCTCCGGACGACGGTCCCCGTCACCATGCGCGGGCGTACGGTCCCCGTGTCGTGCCTGCGCCGCGAAGGCGAGGCGCCGCCGGTGCTGATCCTCCCGGGTCTGGGCATGCCCGCAATGGAGGCGCTGGGCATCGCGCCGGAGCGGGTCCTCCCCGGCCGTTCGCTCCTGGTTCCCGACATTCCCGGCACCGGTCGCACGCCGGGAACGCGGGATCTCACGGTGGAGGACCTCGCGACCCTCGCAGCCGCGCTCGTCGGGCATCTGGACGCCGGGCCGGCCGTGGTGGTCGGGCACAGCATGGGTGGACTGGCCGGGCTGTTCCTCTGCCGTGACCGACCCGGTCTCGTGGCCGGGTTCGTCAACGTGGAGGGGAACCTCGGTCCCGGAGATTGCTTCGTGTCCCGGCGGGTGGTGGTGGAGCCCGTCGCCGCCGTCGCCGCCTCCCTCGGGCGATCCCGTGCGGCGGGCATGGCGCGCTATGCCCGGACCCTCGCCGCAGTCCGGGACGTGGGGACCCTCCGCTCCGTGTCCCGCTCGCTGGTGGAGCACTCCACCTCGTCTCCCCTGTTGACCTGGTTCACCCGCCTCGAGGTGCCGAGTCTCTTCATCACGGGAGCCTCCGGGCGCGAGCTTCCCTATCTGGGCACGCTGCGGGCCGCGGGCATCCCGGTGGTGAGCCTGGGGAGGTCCGGCCACTTCCCCATGTACTCCCGGCCGGCGGCCTACTACCGCGCGGTGGAGGAGTTCGTGGAGGGCGTGGACCGCGGGACCGCGGCGGGCTGACGGCCGTCGCCCGAGCCGGCCGCCGAGGCATACCATCCGGGGCGTCTCTAGGTGGCCTCCGTCTCGTACCGGGCCATCGTGATCTTGCCTCGCCAGTAGGGCAGCTCACCGCCGGGAAGATGCCACTGCACCACCCCTTCGGCGGGAACACGCATGCCGCCCCGCTCCTCATAGGCCCAGAAGCGGCCGGACCAGGGCGTCGGCACGTAGGCGCCGTCGACCTCCCGGGGGCGCTCCGCCACGAACACCTCCCTGACCTCACCGTCCGGAGCGAAGCGGAAATCCGCGGAGACCTCGAGCCCGCCGTCCTTCACCGTGGCCCGGGCGCTGTCGTCGTCGAGGGGCGTCCACTCGACGCACCCACCCGGGAGCAGCGCGGTGGGCAGCCAGGGCGTCTCCGCCAGCCAGCGCATGAGCTCGCCAGCCGCCAGGACCTCGGTGTCCGGCGCGTCCGCCACCGAGAAGATTCCGGCCACCGCCGCCTTCAGCGTCCCCGACCCGCCGACGTAGGCGTCCACCACGTGGATCGCGACGCCCGGAGCCATGCGCATGCGGGCATCCCACACGAATCCCGGTCGCGCCGCGGTGAAGAGCTGGCTCGCCCTAAAGGGGATCCACGCGTCCGCCGCCTCTCCCCGGCGGAACTGTCCCCGCGACGTCAGGCGCGCGGTCACCACCCTGGGCTGCCCGTCCGCGAGCGCGAAGCGCAGGTAGCGCGCCACGGGTGGGGGCAGGGCGTCGACAGAAGCCTCCTCGAAGGGCGGGCAGGGAGAAGCCTCGGCGCCGCCCACCAGACGGGCCCTCAGGGCGTCGGTGGCGCGGCGCCACTGGAGGAATCCGAACAAGAGAACGATGCCGACGCCCAGCGCGATGAGCGCTACCGCCGGTACCGCCACGTTCGTGATGATCGTTGTGGAGGGGTTCACCCCTCCGTCACCCACGCGCCGCACAGGCGCGCCACGTCCACGTACAACCCCTTCAGCACCGCCTCGTCCTCGCGCACGCAGTCGATGAGTCGGTCGTATCCTTCCAGGGACGACGCCGGGATCTCCACGTCCTCGTGGTGATACGACCCCTCGTCCACGAACAGCAGGCGGATCTTCCGCTTCGCCTTGGCTTTGGCCATGAGGCCTCTCTCATGCCCTCCTGAGCCGCCGCGTCTCGGGGAGCGACGTCAGGAAGATCAAGGTCATGAGGACCGCCGAGGCCACGCACCACTGACACCATGCGTGGATGACGGCGCCCTCCAGGTAGGTGAGGTAGAGCGAGAACCCGAAGCCGACCGTGCCACCGATGAGGAGCAGCCAGCTCACGGCGCGGGATTCCCGGTACCCGGGTTGGATGCCCAGCACCGAGGTCACCAGCATGACCGCGTAGCCCGCCACGCCGACGGCCGCCACGGGAACGGGGCCGATGCTGGAGTACCGGCTCTGCTGCACGCGCTCGCAGTCGCCCAGCCCACAGAGGAGCGAGCCGGTCCAGCCCAGGGCGTGCGCCAGCAGGTAGAACGCGATGAAGAGGCCCACGAGCGCCATCACCGCGATGGCCATCCGGTTGGTGGCCGGCGCCGGGGGTGCGCTCACGCGGGCGTCATCTCCCGCCGGCCGCGGCGGTGTCCGCCTTGGCGCCGTTCGCCTTGGCGCTGTCGGCTTCGGCCAGGACCTGGTCCACCAGCGCCTTCACGGCCTTGAAGCTGAAGTCCTCGCCCAGGCGGCGGGGCATGCCCTTCGCCAGGCCCACCATGATCGTCGGAGTGCTGTTCAACCCCAGCTGCTGGGCCAACCTCATGTCGGCGGTCACCACGTCGGCGTGCCGGTCGCTCTCCAGGCAGTGCTGAAAAGCACCGCCGTCCATGCCCAGACTCTTGGCATAGCCCACGAACGCGCTGATGGGATTCGCCTTCGCCACCCAATCGTTCTGCTTCCGGTAGAGCTCGCTGTGGAACTGCCAGAAGCGGTCCTGGTCATTGGCACAGCGCGCCGCCCGGGCAGCGATGAAGGAGCCCGCGTGGATGCTGACCAGAGGGTAGTCGTAGAAGACGAGCTTGGCCCTGCCCGTCGCCACGTAGGCTTTCTCCACCTGGGGCTGGATCTGCAGGGTGAACTCGCCGCAAGCCGGGCACTCGTAGTCGCCGAACTCGATGATGGTGACCGGGGCGTCGGGGCTCCCCTTGGTGATCCCCTGGGCGGCCCTCATGAGCGCGGCGGGATCGTCCAGGCCCTTCAGGTCCACGGGCTGCGTGGCGGCACCCCCTGCCCGGTGAGCCGCGACCTGATAGCCGACCAGACCCAGGCCGAGAACGGCGACGATCCCGAGGACCCAGTAGAACCTGGTCATGTCCGAGCCGTTCGAGTCCCGGGACTTCCTGCGCCTTTCGCCTCTGCTTGCCACGACGTCTTCCTCCAAGGGGCCAATGACACGGCCGCGATCCGATGGGAGCGCACCCGCCGGCCGCCCCGTCCTCTCCCGCTGCTTCCTGGTTCGCTCGAAGCCCCCAAGATGTTTCCCGGGGACACCCCGATCAAGCGATGGCTGCCACCTCCGGCGGCACCCCACCGCCGCTTCCGGAGCGGCGTCGCGGCCCTACGGGGCCTGACGTCCGCTCCCCCGAGAGGGTCATTCCGTGAGCAGCGCCAACACCCCTGCCGTATCCGAGAGGTCGGCAAGGACGCGCTCGGCGCCGGCGGTCTCGAGATCGGAGACGGTGTGGTGTCCGGTGGCGACACCCAGGGTGTGCATGCCGATCTTCCTCCCGCACTGGACGTCCCGGGGTGTGTCCCCCACCACCACCGCGTCGCGCGGGGAAAGCGAGACGCCCCACGCCTCACGGGCCCGGCGCAGCGCGATGGAGGGCAGCTCATCCCGCTCCTCGTGGTCGGACCCGAAGCTCCCCGTGCGAAAGTGTCTCCAGAGCCCCGCCGAAGCCAGCTTCAGCTCGGCGCCCGGAGCGATGTTGCCGGTGAGGAGCGCGAGGCCCACGTCGGTGCGCTCCCCCAGAGCCTCGAGGAGGGGGCGCACCCCGGGAAGGACGCGCACGGGGTTCGCCGGCAGCCGCTCCTCCAGGTAGGAGAGGTACCGCGCCCACAGTCGCGGGAAGCCGGCGTCGATGTCCGCGTCGGTGACGCCGGCACCCTGGAGGAGCTCCCGGGCGATCTGGGGATCGGTCTTGCCCGCGAAGCTGTGCACCTCGATGGCCCCGGCGGTGCCGAAGGTCTCCATGAGAGCCACGTGGAACGCGTCCTTCGCGGGCCCCCCGAGCACGAGCGTTCCGTCGATGTCGAAGAGGAGGAGCCTTCTCAACGCGCCCCCTCCGTCACGGCCCGCAGAATGGCCCGCTCCAGCACATCCTGGGCGACGGCCCCCAGAGCCAGCACCTCGCGCGAGCTCACGGCCCGCTCCTCCGTGGCCGTGGACACGGCGAACACGATGTCTCCGTCGAAGGGCGTGTGCACCGGCGAGATCCGACGCGTGACGGCGTTGGCGGCCATGCGCGCGACGCGACCCAGGTCCACCTTTCCCAGGGGGGTGTCGGTGGCCACCACCGCCAGCGTCGTGTTGGTGCCGGGCGCCGGAGTCTCGGCCTTCGCTCCCATCTCGCCGGGAGACACGCCCCCGGCCCGCAGCACCGCGAGGGTGTCCAGGAACGCACCGTCCTTCCCCCGCGCTCCCGCGACGATGCGGCCCTCGGCGTCCACGACGTCTCCAAGGGCGTTCACCACCGCCAGCGCGCCCACGCGGTGCTCGCCGAAGGGCGTGCTCCACGCGCCGAACCCTCCCGGCATCGAGCCCTCGCGACCCGCGACCTTGCCCACGGTGGCGCCCGACCCGGCGCCGACCCGGCCCTCGGGAAAGTCGCTCTCCCGGGCATCCTCGCACGCGGCGTCCCCCGTCTCGGCGTCGGGGCGAGGCGCGTCGGCCTGGAGGTCGAAGATCACCGCCGCCGGAACGATGGGCACCGGCACCACCCCGGTGTCGTATCCTCGCCCCTTCCCTTCGAGCCAGCTCATGACGCCGTCCGCGGCGGCGAGGCCGAAGGCGGAGCCGCCGGTGAGGAGGATCGCGTCCGCCCGGGGAACCAGGTGATGCGGCGAGAGCGCGTCCAGCTCGCGGGTGCCCGTGGCGAGCCCCCGCACTTCCACGGCTCCGCGGAACGGACCCAGCACCACCGTACACCCCGTGTGACCGCCGTAGGCCTGGCCGTGGCCGACGGCCAGACCCGGCACGAAGGGCGGGACCTTCTCGCTCACGCTACGAGTCCAGATCCGTCAGGTACGACGGATCCAGGTTGCCTCCGCTGACGATGGCGGCGACCCGGGCCCCGGCGGCGTCCACCTTTCCCGCCAGGAGCGCCGCGGTGGTGGCCGCGCCCGAGAACTCCACCACGAGCCTCTGCCTGTTCACCAGCAGCGCGGTGGCGGCGCGGATGGCATCGTCGTCCACGGTGACCACGTCGTCCATGAGCTCTCGGGCGTGCTCGAAGGTGAGCTCGCCGGCGATCACCGGCATGAGCCCGTCCGCGATGGTGTCCACCGAGGTCAGGAGCGTGGGAGTTCCGTGGTCCAGGGCAGCCCGCATGGACGCCGCTCCCTCGGGCTCGACGCCGATCACCCGCGCCTTGGGCACCAGGCGCTTCACCGCCGCCGCCACCCCACTGGCGAGGCCGCCACCGCCGATGGGAGCCAACACCAGATCCACGTCCTCCCACTCGCGGGCGATCTCCAGCCCCACCGTGCCCTGGCCGGCGATGATGTGACGGTGGTCGAACGGGGGAACGAGGGCCAGTCCCTCCTCCTCGGCCAGGGCCTCCGCGCGCATCTTCCGCTCCACCGACGTCGTCCCCTCGAAGACGACCTCCGCACCCAGGCGCCGCGTGCCCTCCACCTTCACCCTCGGTGCGGTGGTGGGCATGACCACCACCGCGCGGATGCCCCGGAGCCTTCCGGTGAGCGCGAGGGCCTGCGCATGGTTTCCCGACGAATACGTGATGATGCCCTTCTCCACCTGATGGTCGGAGAGCTGCGAGACGAAGTTGTAGGCGCCGCGGATCTTGAACGAGCCGGCGCGCTGCAGGCTCTCGCACTTGAGGCGCACCTCCGTCCCCACCGCATCGGACACGGCGTCGGAGAAGAGCAGCGGCGTCTTGACCGCGACCCCGGCGAGCCTGCGCGCCGCCGCCTCGATCTCCGTCAGGCCGACGAGGCCCTCGCCCTGGACCCCGCTCATTCGTGTTCCTCGACGTTCTCCCCGTCCTCGACGCGCTCCTCGTCCTCGAGGTGCTCCTCGTCCTCGAGGTGCTCCTCGTCCTCGACGATGACCCGGGCGACGTCCATGAGCACGTCACCGTCATCGAGGTTCACCAGCTTCACGCCCTGCGTGGCGCGCCCTATGAGGGAGATCTCGTCCACACGCTGGCGGTTCACCACGCCGTGGCGGGTGATGAGCATGAGCTGCTCGTCCTCGGTGACCGCCTTGATGGCCACGACCCTCCCGGTCCTCGTGGACAGCTTCAGGTTGATCACGCCCTTACCGCCACGCCTCTGCAGGCGGTAAGCGTCCACCATCGTCCGCTTGCCCATCCCTTTCTCCGACGCCACCAGGAGCGTGGAGTCCGGGCGCACCACCACCATCCCCACCACGATGTCGTCGTCGGACAGGTCGATGCCGCGCACCCCCTCGGTGGCTCGCCCCATGGGCCGGGCGTCCTTCTCCTCGAAGCGGATCGCCATGCCGTCACGCGTCGCCAGCACGATCTCGTCCTGCCCCGACGTGATCTGCACGTCGATGAGCTCGTCTCCCTCGCGGATGTTGATGGCGTTCAGCCCCACGGCCCGGACGTTCCCGTAGGCGGACAGCGCGGTCTTCTTCACCACGCCCTTCCGCGTGCAGAACATCAGGTACTTGTCGTCCGCGAATTCCCGCACGGGCACCACCGCCGCCACCGCCTCCTCGTCGGACAGGTTGAGGATGTTGATGATGGGCTTGCCCCGGGAGTGGCGCCCCCCCTCGGGGAGCTCCCAGACCTTCAGCCAGTAGCACTGCCCCCGGCGGGTGAAGATCATGAGGTAGTCGTGGGTGGAGGCCACGAAGAGATGCTCCACCCAGTCCTCGTCCTTGGTCCCCATCCCGCGGAGGCCGCGGCCGCCCCGGCGTTGGGCGCGGTAGGTGTCCACCGGCAGGCGCTTCACGTAGCCCTGGCGGGACACGGTGATGACCATGTCCTCTTCGACGATGAGGTCCTCGACGTCGAAGGACCCCACGGAACCGGTGATCTCCGTGCGCCGCTCGTTGCCGTACTTGTCGGCGATCTCCCGCAGCTCGTCCTTGAGGATGCTCATGCGACGCGGCTCGGAGGCGAGGATGTCCCTCAGGTCCTCGATGGTGGCGCGTACCTCGGCGAGCTCGGCATCGAGCTTCTCGATCTCCAGGCCCGTGAGCCGGGCCAGGCGCATGTCCAGGATCGCCTTGGCCTGCCGCTCGGTGAGCTCGAAGCGCTCCCGCAGCGCGGCGCTGGCCACCTCCGTGTCCTTGGACGAACGGATGATCTCGATGACCTCGTCGATGTTGTCGACGGCGATCTTGAGGCCCTCGAGGATGTGCTCCCGCTCCAGCGCCCGGTCCAGGTCGAACTGGCTGCGCCGCACGATGACCGTGAGGCGGTGGTCGATGAAGTGCCGGAGCATCTCCCGCAGCGACATCACCCGGGGCACGCCGTCCACCAAGGCCAGCATGATGGCGCCGAAGGTGGACTGCATCTGGGTGTGCTTGTAGAGCTGGTTCAGCACGATGTGCGGCACGGCGTCGCGCTTGAGCTCCACTACGATGCGCATGCCCTCACGATCGGACTCGTCGCGCAGGTCGCGGATGTCCAGGACCTTCTTGTCCCTCACGAGCTGGGCGATCTGCTCGATGAGCCGGGACTTGTTCACCATGAACGGGATCTCGGTGATGACGATCCGCTCGCTGTTGGCGTCCACCTGCTCGATATCGGCGCGCGCGCGCATGACGATGCGCCCGCGCCCGGTGCGGTAGGCGTCCCGGATCCCGTCTCGCCCGCAGACGAAGCCGCCCGTAGGGAAGTCGGGCCCCCGGACGATGGCCTCGAGCTGCTCCTGGGACAGGTCGGGGTCTTCCACCAGGGCGGTGGTGGCCGCCACGATCTCCCGCAGGTTGTGCGGCGGGATGTTCGTGGCCATGCCCACCGCGATGCCCGACGAGCCGTTCACGAGCAGGTTGGGCACCTTGGCCGGCAGGACCGTGGGCTCCGGGATACGCCCGTCGAAGTTCGGGGTGAACCGGATGGTGTCCTTGTCGATGTCCGCCAGCAGCTCCATGGCAAGAGCCGTAAGGCGGGCTTCCGTGTACCGGTAGGCCGCCGCGGAGTCCCCGTCGATGGAGCCGAAGTTGCCCTGGCCGTCCACCAGCGGATAGCGCAGCGAGAAGTCCTGCACCATGCGCACCAGCGAATCGTAGACCGCCGCGTCGCCATGGGGATGGAACTTGCCGAGAACCTCACCCACCACGGTGGCGCTCTTCTTGAACGCACGTCCGGGGGTGAGCCCGAGCTCGCTCATGGCGTACAGTATGCGCCGGTGCACGGGCTTGAGGCCGTCCCGCACGTCGGGGAGCGCGCGCTGAACGATGACGCTCATCGAGTAGTCGATGAACGACTCCCTCATCTCGTCCTCGAGGAAGCGCGTCAGCACCTGCTCGCCACCGTTTCCGTTGAGATCGAGCTCGTCTGCCATGCTCAGCAGCCCAGTCCTTCTCGGGTGATTTCCGCCCGCAGCGGCTCGCTCCGCTGCAGGCATCTACGTGCGCACCCTCCGGAAGGAGGGCGCGTCAGCTTCGAACAGAGAGACCCACCCGGCCGCACGGGCCTGTTCCCGCCCCCGCGCGCACCGATGGGACGAGCGCCCCTCACGCCACCGCCCCCGCTGCCGGGATGCCCACCGCCTGGCGAAGCGGGGAAACGTGGAGCAGGGCCGCCGCCACGCACGCACCGGCACCGGTCTTCGGCCTGCTCGGGATCGGGGAGATCGCCTCGGTGGAGAGCCCGAGGCCGATCGGGATGAGGGCCAGGGAGATGAATGCCAGCTTTCGGCGCAAGCTCGTCCTCTCGGCGGTCCCCGGGGCAGGGTTACGGAGCCGGATGCGGCGCGTCCTCAAACACGTCGAGCGCCCCGAGTGCCGGGGCTCTCCGGGGCGCTCCTTAGAGGTTGAAAAATAACCCTTCAGGCCACCGTTACGAAGTGCTGGAGCTCCCGCAGACCCCCTGCCCGCAGGACCTCCCTGAGCCGGCTCCGGGCCCCCGCCTGGCCGACGGCCGCGAGGTGCAGGCCGCCCCGCGTCGCCAGCCCGGTCTCCGTGTCCACCACCGGGGCGCCGTACACCTGCTGGCCGATCTTCCGGGGATCCACGTCCACGAAGGCCAGAACGGGCGTCCCCACGGCGAGCAGGGCCCGGGCGAACGCCTTGCCCACCGGGCCGGCGCCCCAGATCACCGCCCCCTTCCGGCCCCGCAGAAGCGTGCGCCGCAGGTAGTGCACCTTGCAGCGTACGAAGGCGTCCGGCCCGTATGCCGGGTGCCTCCGGTGCAGGCGCCCGTCCCGCTCCCGCCAGCGCAGGAGGACCTCCGGGAGGCGGGCCAGACGTCCGCCGGCTTCCCAGAGCCGCAGGATCAGGTCGTAGTCCTCGGCCCACCCGGGGTCCCGGTAGCCCCCCGCCGCCTCCACCGCGTCGGCGCGCAGGAAGAACGTGGGGTGGGGCAGCGGGCACTCCACGAACAGCTCGCGCTCCAGCTCCTCGGGGGTCAGGGGCTGGTTCAGCCACGCCTCGTAGCGGCGGGCGCCGTCCCGCACCTCGCTTCGTGGGAAGTACCTCACGCCCGTCCCACAGGCGGCCAGGACCGGATCGGCTTCCATGAGGGCATGCTGTCGCTGGAACCTGGTGGGGGCGCAGACGTCGTCCGCGTCCATGCGGGCGAGCCAGGTCCCGGCCGCCACACTGCGGGCAAGCTCCAGCGCGGCGACGATGCCGGCGGCCTCCTGGCGCAGCACCCGGACGCGGCGGTCGCGTCCGGCCCACTCGGAGAGGACCTCCGGAGTGCCGTCGGTGGAGCCGTCGTCCACGACCAGCACCTCGAAGTCGGGATCGGTCTGTGCCTCCAGGGACGCGATGGCGTCGCCGATCCAGGGCCCGCCGTCGCGGACGGGGAGCAGGACCGAGGTCGGGGGCGCGGCGCTCAGCGACTCAGGACCCCATCCGTGCAGCTACGCGGGCGGCCCGCTTGCGCCGGATGAAATCCGACATGTGGGCGCCGTACGCGTCCACGAAGTCCTCCATGCAGTCCGATCCCCGGATCGTCCCTCGGCACGTGGGCGCGCCGCATGCACACTCGAACGCGAGCATGTGCTCGTCGTAGAACGTGGCGTACTCGAGGGTGATCTCCTCACCGGCGAAGATGGGGCGGCGGGCCACCACGTCGAGTCCCTCCAGCCACGCCGAAGGATCGCACGAGTGGTTCAGCGGGCGCCACGCCTCGGGGTCTTCGCTCCAGGTCACCCATACCTCGTCGGTGAGGGGCCATGCATAGCGCGCGAACCAGTCCCGGTGGAGTGCGTTCCAGGTCGCCTCCACGTGGGAGCGCGTGACCAGGTGGTGAGCCTGCTCCTCGAAGGTGATGATCCGCTCACCGGGGTCGATGCTCCGGGTGGCGAAGATGCCGTAGTCGCCACCGGGTCGCGGAAGCACCCGCCAGCTCCGGTCGCGCCCCCGGTGTCTCTGCAGCGCCGCGTCCACGACCTGGCGCGTGAAGCCCATGTGGCCGGCCGAGTCGTTCAGGAGGATCAGGTCCGCGCTCCCCGGGTCCGTGGGCGGATAGTAGATCCCGCAGTTCGGGTTGATCTCCAGCATGAACGTCCGGCCGCTGGCGTCCACGCGCAGATCGCAGCGGCCGTAGCTCGAGCCTCGCATGCCCAGGAAGAAGCGCGACGCCGCGTCCCGGAGGCGGGCGTCCAGCTCCGGGTCCGCCACCGGAATGGCCTCGAGGCCGTCGTAGTTGACCCACTTGAGGGCGTAGTGCTTGAACGACTCCCCCTCGGGAAATCGGTACTCGATGGGTTGGTAGGCGGTGGGATGCCCCGGGTCGTCGGGGTTCTCCGCCACCAGCACGGTGCATTCCTTCCCCTCGATGAACTCCTCGATGAGCGCCGCACCGTAATGCTGGATCATCTCCCCGGCGCGCTCGTGGAGCTGTTCGGGCGTCTCCACGCGCGAGTGCTCGGTGAGGCCGTTGCTGGCGTAGCTGCTGGGATGCTTCACGAAGAGCGGGAAGGTCAGCACCCGGGCCGCGTGGTGGACCTCGGCTTCGGTACGCGCGATAACGTACTCGGGCGTGTCGATGTTCCAGGCGCGGCATACACGCTTCATGGCTTCGCGCGACGGCTCGTAGAACTCGCTGGTCGCGCCGGTGAAGGGCACGTCCAGCCACTCCAGCGTCTGCACGACCTCGATTCCGACGCGGCCTTCGTCCCAGGCGCCGTCACATAGGTTGAAGTACAGGTCGTACCCCTCCCGTGACGCCTCCAGGATCTGCGCGACCGCCGATTCCTTCTCCAGGGTGAGCAGGTCCCACTCGGCCTCGGGATAGAAGGGCCGGGGATCGCAGGGCCAGTCGTCGTCTGGGAACGGATCGAGGCTCAGGTCCTGGTCCGTCAGCAGGCAGATGCGCATCGCGCTTGTGCTCGGCGAAGAGGCTGGGTGTTCACGTGATCGATGTATGATCGGACAAAACACGCCGCATCGCTACACTCTTGATACGCCTCGTCACGCTATGCGATGCCGAGGAGCTCACGCAGATATCGACCCGTGTGACTCTCGGGGACCGTCGCCACCGTCTCGGGTCGTCCCATGGCCACCACTTCGCCACCTCGTTGGCCGGCCCCGGGACCCAGATCCACGATCCAATCCGCCACCTTGATCACGTCCAGGTTGTGCTCGATGACCAGGACGGTGTTGCCCGCCTCCACCAGGCGGGCGAGCACGTCCAGCAGCTTCTTCACGTCCTCGCCGGAGAGTCCGGTGGTGGGCTCGTCCAGGATGTAGAGCTTGTGGCCTCTGGTGCCGGCGGCGCCCGCCAGCTCCCGGGCGATCTTCAGCCGTTGGGCCTCGCCGCCGGAGAGCGTGGTGGCGGGCTGGCCCAGGCGCAGATACCCGAGGCCCACCTGCTGGAGCTGCCACAGCGTCTTGCCGAGCTTCGCCTCGCGGATGAAGAAGCGGATGGCCTCGTCCACGGTGAGCTGGAGCAGCTCGTGGACGTTCTTGCCACGGTACTTCACGTCCAGAAGCTCGCGCTTGTAGCGCGTCCCGGCACATACCTCGCACGGCACGTACACGTCGGCCATGAAGACCATCTCGATCTCCACGTGTCCGGCGCCCTTGCACGCCTCGCACCGACCGCCGGAGACGTTGAACGAGAAATGGCCGGCACCGTACCCGCGCTGTCTCGCCACCGGCTGGTCCGCCAGGATGCGGCGCACCTCGTCCCACGCCTTGATGTAGGTCACCGGATTCGAGCGGGGCGTGCGGCCGATGGGCGACTGGTCCACCAGCACCACGTCGTCCAGGTGCGAGAGCCCCTCCAGGGCCTCGTACCGGCCCACCACCTCGCCCAGGTGCTCCTTGGCGGTGGTGGTGCCGGCCAGCTCCCGCTCCGCCGCGCGGTAGAGCACATCGTGGACGAGGGTGCTCTTGCCCGACCCCGAGACACCCGTGACCACAGTGAAGGTGCCCAGCGGTATCTCCATGTCGACGCCCCGGAGGTTGTGCTGGCGTGCGCCTCTCAGGACCAGGCCGGGTCCGTTCACGCGACGGCGCTTCGACGGGGTCTCGACGACGGTGCGGCCGGACAGGTAGCGGCCCGTGGCGGTGTCCCGGGCGGGGAGGTCCCCGGGCGTGCCCTCGTACACCACCTCGCCACCGCGCTCGCCGGAGCCGGGGCCGAGCTCGACGACGTGGTCCGCCGCCATGATCGCCTGGGGATCGTGCTCCACCACCACCACCGTGTTGCCGGCAGCGCGCAGACGCAGGAGGAGATCCAGGAGCGCTCCGGTGTCCCGGGGATGCAGCCCGATGGTGGGCTCGTCCAGCACGTAGAGCGTGTCGACGAGCTGGGAGCCCAGGGAGTTGGCCAGACTGATCCGCTGCGCCTCGCCGCCGGAGAGCGTCCGCGTCTGGCGGGAGAGCGTGAGATATCCCAGACCGACATCCACCAGGAACGACAGGCGCGCCTCGGCTTCCCGCAGGATGGTCGCCGCGATCTGCCGCTCCATCTCCGTGAGCTCCAGACCGCGGATCCAGGGAAGCAGCTCCTCCAGGGGCATCTCGCCGATGTCCGCGATGGTGCGGTCGGCCACCGTCACCCACAGGGCCTCGGCGCGGATGCGGGCGCCGTGGCACTCCCTGCAGGTCTGCGGGCTCTGATAGTGCCGCAGGAAGACCCGGATATACTGCTTGTACCGTTTCCGCTCCCGGGAGACCAGGAAGGGGATGACCCCCCTGAAGCCCTTCGTGCCGTGGAGCACCGCATCGCGGAACCGTGCCGGCAGCTCGGCCCAGGGTGTGTACAGCGACGCCTTCCGATCCTTCGCGAAGGACCGGAGCTTCTCGCGCTCCCGGCGATAGCGGGGCTTCTCCCACGGGTCCACCGCTCCGTCGGCGAGGGAGCGCGTCGGGTTGGGGATGATGAGGCCCTCGTCGTACTCCAGCGTGGCGCCGAAGCCCGTGCACAGGGGGCAGGTGCCGTAGGGGTTGTTGAACGAGAAGAGCTGCGGCGTGGGATCCAGGAAGGCGACGTCCGGATGGTCCGGGCACCGGAAGCGCTCGGTGAAGCGGAGACGGTCGGTCCCGTCCCCTACCAGCACCACGGCCTCCCCCTCCCCCTCGGCGAAGCACGTGCCCAGCGAGTCGGCCAGCCGGTCCCGGAGCTCGGGACCCACCTTCAGGCGGTCCACCACCACCAGCACCTCATCCACGTTCGCCAGGTCGACGCCCAGCTCCGCGATCTCCGTCGCCCCGGGATCGGCGAGGTCCAGCGTCCGCCCCGCCGCCAGCACGCGTACGAAGCCCATGGAGCGCAGGTTGTCCACCACGAGCCGGTGGGTGACCCGCCCGCTCAGCGGGAGCGGAAAGCCCACCTGGATGCGTGTGCCGTCCGGCAGCTCCAGCGTGCGGTCCACCGCCCCGCTCACCGTGTCGGGCTTCACGCGCCTGCCGCATTCCGGGCAATGGGTGTGGCCCACACGCGACCAGAGCAGACGGAGGTAGTCGTGCACCTCGGTGGCCGTGCCCACGGTCGAGCGGCTGGTCTTCGTGGGGTTCTTCTGCTCGATGGCCACCGCGGGAGAGATCCCGTCCACGTGGTCGACGGCGGGCTTCTCCATCCGCTCCAGGAACTGCTTGGCGTACGTGGAGAGCGACTCCACGTACCGGCGCTGTCCCTCGGCGAAGAGGGTGTCCAGGGCGAGGGAGCTCTTGCCCGAGCCGGAGGGGCCCGTGATGACGGTGAGCCGGCGCCGGGGAAGATCCAGGTCGAGGTTCTTGAGGTTGTGCTGGCGCGCGCCGCGGATGCGGATGGGCTCGTCCGTCATGCGGTGGATGATAGCGCCCGATGAGACGAGCGGTAGCCGGAGCCCTACTCCTCTCGCAGCGCGTCCGACGGATCCAGGGCCGCCGCACGCCTCGCTGGCAGCCAGCACGACAGCGCCGCGATCCCCAGGAACACGACGGCGATGGCCGCGAACGTGGTCGGATCCGTCGGCGCGACGCCGACGAGCATGCTCCGCATGGCACCGGTGAGGAGGAAGGCCGCCAGCAAGCCGAGCACCAGACCCACCGCGCCCAGCCGCATGCCCTCGCCCACCATCTGCCGGAAGATGCGCTCCTTCGATGCGCCGAACGCCATGCGCACGCCCACCTCGGCGGTGCGCTGGCGCACGATGGTGGAGAGCACGCCGAAGAGCCCCACGGCCGCCAGGATCAGGGAGATGATCGCGAAGGTGCCGACGAGCACCAGGGAGAAGCGCGTCGGTGCGCGCGCCTGGTCCAGGAAGTCGCTCATGGGCCGCATGTTCATGACGGGCATGGACGGGTCGATCTCCCTGGCGACGGAGCGGACCTCCGCGCCCAGTGCCGCCGGGTCGCCCCCGGTGCGCACCACCCAGGTGCCTGCGGCCCGGTGGTTGAACTGCCCGTTCACGAAATAGAGCTGCTCGCGGCCGTCGTCGGCGGGGGAGTCCGTGCGCTCCTGGTCCACCACGCCGATGATGTTCACCAGCTCCGGGGTGTCGCCCCGGTAGCGGACGTACAGGTGCTTGCCGACGGCCGACGCGAGGGGCGCTCCGGGAAACGCCTTCCGAGCGAGAACCCTGTCGATGACCACCGACGGCGACGTGGGCGTGTTGTCGTCCTCCGTGAACGTCCGCCCGGCGAGGACCTTGGTCTGCATCACCTCGAAGTAGCCGGGAATCACCACGTAGAAGTACGCCTGCTGGAACGCCTCGGGATCGTTGACGGCCGACTCCGGGCCCCACCGACAGAGCGCGTTGGCACCGCTGAACGGCACGGCCAGCGTCGCGGTGACGCCGGTGACCGCGGGAAGCGCCGCCAGCCGCTGTCGCATGGTGCTCATGAACGTCTGCTGGGCCTGGGGCGAGCCCGCCTGGCGGTCGCGCGCGTTGAAGGTGAGCAGCCCCGCGGGCTGGAAGCCCGGGTTCGCACGCGTCATCGTGGCGAAGCTCCGCAACATCAGGCCGCTGCCCACGAGGAGCACGAACGCGAGGGCGACCTCGACGATGACCACGCTGTTGCGCAGCACCCGCCCCCCGCCCAGCTCCGACGTGCGGCCGCTGGAGCGGAGCACGCCCACGATGTCCGGACGCGACGCGCGCAGCGCCGGCACGACGCCGAATATCACCGCCGCCGCCGCGCCGGCCAGAACGGTGAACCCGAGCACGGTGGGATCGATGGACACCCCACCGACGGTGGGCAGGTCCTGCGGGCCGATGGCGACGAGCACCTTCACGCCCAGCATCGCCAGGCCGATTCCCAGCACCGCCCCGCCTCCGGAGAGCAGGAGGGCCTCGACGAGCATCTGTCGCACGAGCCGCCCACGGCTCCCTCCCAGGGCCGCCCTCACAGCCAGCTCGCGCTCGCGCCGCGAGGTGCGCACCAGCAGGAGGTTCGCCACGTTGGCGCAGGCGATGAGGAGCACGAACGTGACTCCTCCCATGAGCGCGAGGATCGCCGGGCGCACGTCGGCGACGAGCTCTTGTCGCATGGGCTCGACCCGCAGGCGCAGTCCGGCGGTCTTCGTGATGGGCGTCTCCGCCTTCAGTGCGTCGGCGATGGTGTTCATCTGCGTCCGCGCCGCGGCCAGCGTGACGCCGGCCTTGAGGCGCGCCATCGAGCGGAACGCCACGTTGATGTGCGACCCCGCCGCCCAGTCGACGCGAGCGGCCAGGTAGACATCGGGGCTCCGGTTCACCCTGAAGCTCGGCGGGAAGACCAGCACGAGGCCCGGTGGTGCCACGCCGACGACCTCGGCGCGACCGAAGGGGAGGTCGATCATGCGGCCCACGACGCTGCGGTCCCCTCCGTAGTGGCTCTGCCAGTACCCGTACCCCAGGATCACCATGGAAGGCGGCGGGGCGGCGGGAGCCTGGGCCGCGCCTCCCGGGCCGGTGTTGCGCGGGGGCGGCGTGCCGTCGGCGTCGATGAAGTCGCGCCCGGCGATCACCTGCGCACCGAGCACCGACAGCAGGTTCGTGGTGGATGCCACACCGCTGATCATCTCGGCCCGGCCGTTCTCGTCCATCATGGGGACATTGAACGACTGCAGGGCGGCGATGCCGGAGAAGAGAGTGCCCCCGTCCCGTATCTCCGCGACGTCGCCGGGGGCCAACGGGAAGTCCTTCACGTTCCGCGCGACCATGTCCGACGTGATGATGACCAGGCGGTCGGGGTTCGCGTACGGGAGCGGCCGAAGGAGCACGGCGTTCAGGACGCTGAAGATCGCGGTGCTCGCTCCGATCCCCAGGGCCAGTGTCACCAGGGCCGTCACCGTGAAGCCCGGGTTGCTCCGTAGCGAGCGGAGGCCGTGCGTGAGGTCGCGAGGCAGAATGGACACCGTACGCTCCCGGGGGGAGGGGGGAGAGCGCTGCGACGACCCTCTATTATGGTTGCCCCGAACCCGGGTCAAGCGTTACGTGGTCGTGGCCCACGGAGGCTCCGACGCGACGAGGAGCCGCCGCCGGTTTCCCCCCGCTCCCGTCCGGAACACCCCATGAGCCCCTTTCCCCGCCCCGACTACGAGCCCCTGAGGCGATATCACTTCGACCGCACGCCGGTGGCGCTGGACGTGAGCGACAACACCAACCAGTGGGGTGCGCACCCCGCAGCCCTCGAGGTCGCCCGGCGCGCCGACGACAACGCCCTGGCCCGCTACCCGGACCTCTATGCGGACGACCTGCGCGCAGCGGCAGCGGCCCATCTGGGGGTTCCCGAGGCGTGCATCGCCACGGGATGCGGGTCCGACGACATCCTGGACTGTGCGTACCGCGCCTGCGCCGGAGGCCCAGACGACTTCGTGGCCGCGGCGGTACCCACATTTCCCATGGGCCTCCAGCTGGCACGGATGAACGGCATGGGTGCACGCTCCGTTCCCTGGGCGGACGCCCTGGCGGATCCGCGACGCCTCCTCGAGGGGGGACCCGTGCTGGTCTACGTCTGCAGGCCCAACAATCCCACGGGGCACCTGGCTCCCGCGGAGTGGGTGGACGCGCTTCTCGAGGCGGCCGGAGAGGACGGTCCGCTGGTGATCCTGGACGAGGCCTACATCGACTTCGGCGGCGACTCCTTCGCCACCCGCGCCGTGGGGCGCACGCGCACGCTCGTATCCCGGACCATGTCCAAGGCCTTCGGGCTGGCCGGGCTCCGCGTGGGGTACGCCGCGGGCGCGCCCGAGACCATTCTGGAGGTGGAGAAGGCCCGGGGGCCGTACAAGGTCTCCCGCATGGCGTGCGCCGCCGCCGCCGTCGCTCTCGCCGACGCCGAGGGCTGGGTGGCCCGCACCGTCTCGGACTGCGTCGCCTGCCGGGAGAGAGCTCATGCGGCCCTCTCGGAGCGCGGTCTCGATCCCCTCCCGTCCCTGGCCAACTTCATCCTGTTCCGGGCCCCCAGCGGCGACGCCCGTGCCGATGCGCTGGGTATCCGTTCCCACGGTGTGGCGGTGCGTCCGTTCGTCGGAGAGTACCCCGACGGCACCGACGCGCTGCGTGTGACCATGGCCCCCTGGCCGCTCATGGAGCGCTTCCTGGATGCCCTGGACACCTTCCGCGGGAACCCGGGGCGTGGCCCCAACCAGGCCCTACCGGGGTAGGAGGTGGATGGGAAGCGGGGTCACTTCCCAGGTTCGGCACGACCGCAGAAAGGAGGCCGCCATGATTCACCTCGACCTCAACCGGCGCGACGCGGAGACGTTGAGGGCGGCTCTGGAGAGCTACCTCTCGGATCTTCGCATGGAGATCGCCGGCACCGACTCCATGGACTTCAGGGACAGCCTCAAGGGAACGAAGGCCACCCTGCGGAAGATCGCGGAGGAGCTGGCGTCTCAGGCGGAGCCCGGCCCGCAATAGCGGGAACGCCCTCCCGACGGCGCGGGTATGGACCGGGCCGCTGCGCTCGCGGCGGCCCGATTCACCTGGCCCCACCACATGGCTGAACCCGCGATCCAGCACGAAGAGGAAGCCCTGGGCAAGGCGTACGACGCCCGGCTCATGCGACGCCTCCTCTCCTATCTGCGCCCTTATCGGATCCAGGTCGTTGTGGCGGTCGCCCTGCTCATGCTGGGTTCCGCCGTGGAGGTCGTGGGCCCGTGGCTGACACAGCAGGTCATCGACAAGGCGATCCCCGCGAAGAACTTCCACCTGGTGGGCATGCTGGCACTGGGGTACGGGGGAGCGGTGCTGCTGGGGTTCGCCTTCCAGTACGGCCAGGGACTCCTCACGACCTGGCTCGGACAGAGCGTGATGTACGATCTCCGCAAGGAGATCTTCGCGCGCTTCCAGCGTCTCGACCTCGGCTTCTTCGACCGGAATCCGGTGGGGCGCCTGATGACGCGCATCACCAACGACGTCGAGACCCTCAACGAGCTGTTCAGCTCGGGCCTGGTGACGGTCTTCGGCGACATCTTCACGCTGCTGTTCATCGTCATCGCCATGCTGCGCATGGACTGGCGCCTGGCCCTGGTGGCGTTCAGCGTGCTGCCGCTGGTCTTCATCGCCGCCTTCCTGTTCCGGGCGAAGGTGCGCACCGCGTATCGCGACATCCGCGCGCGCCTCGCCCGCCTGAACGCCTTCCTGCACGAGCGCTTCACCGGGATCCGCGTCGTCCAGCTCTTCAATCGGGAAGACGCCGATCTGCGACGGCACAAGGAGCTCAACGCCGGCTATCTCGAGGCCCATCTCCGCTCCATCACGTACTACGCCCTCTTCTTCCCGGTCATCGAGTTCTTCACGGCCATCGCCCTGGCGCTGATCCTCTCGTACGGCGGCGTGCAGATGCTGCACGGGGCCGTCACGGTGGGTGTGGTGGCGGCGTTCCTCCAGTACGCGCGACGGTTCTTCCGCCCCATTCAGGACCTCTCGGAGAAGTACAACCTCCTGCAGAGCGCCATGGCCTCCTCCGAGCGGGTCTTCAAGCTCGTGGATCGAGAGGTGGATGTCCGCGATCCCTCGCACCCCGTCGAGCTTCCCGTCCCGACGCGCGGGGCCATAGAGTTCCGCGGCGTCTGGTTCGCCTACGGCACGGACGACGAGGGTGAGCCCGACTGGGTCCTGCGGGACGTGAGCTTCGGCGTCGCCCCCGGCGAGAAGGTGGCCATCGTGGGGCACACCGGCGCCGGGAAGACCACCATCATCAACCTGCTCACGCGCTTCTACGACGTGGGCCGGGGCCAGATCCTGCTGGACGGCGTGCCCATCCATCATCTCCGCCTGCGGGACCTGCGCGCGCGCATCGGTCTCGTGCTCCAGGACGTCTTCCTCTTCAGCCAGGACGTCTCCTACAACATCCGCCTCGGTGCCGGCGGGATCGACGACGATCGCATCCGCGCCGCGGCCCAGCGCGTGGGTGCGGCGCCCTTCATCGAGCGCCTCCCCCACGGGTACGCGCAGGCTCTGGGAGAGCGCGGCGCCACCATGTCCGTGGGCGAGCGTCAGCTCGTCAGCTTCGCCCGGGCGCTGGCCTTCGATCCGGAGATCCTGGTTCTGGACGAGGCTACCAGCTCGGTGGACTCGGAGATCGAGGCCCGCATCGAGGCGGCCACCGACGAGCTGCTGAAGGAGCGCACCTCGCTGGTCATCGCGCACAGGCTGTCCACCGTGCAGCATGCGGACCGCATCCTGGTGCTCCACCACGGCGAGCTCCGGGAGGAGGGTACGCACGAGGAGCTCCTGGCGAAGGGCGGGCTGTACGCCCGCCTCCACGAGCTGCAGTTCGCTCCCGCGGTGGTCTGAGGCGGACGCGGCGTCGCGCGACACCGTGCGACGCTGCGGGACGCTGCGGGACGCTGCGGGACGCCTTGAGACGCCGTCACCCGAGGGCGGCGCGAGGCGCGCCCAACAGGGTGCTGAAAGAGGGGAGCACCCTGCTACCCCTGCGCCGGATCTTCCCCCTTCACGTCCTGCACCCTGAACGCCCGCGCCCACGAGCCCCGGGGCGTGTGGGGCGCCGGGATCGTGGAGGCGTTGCCGTCGCGGAGGGAGTGGTAGGCCGGGGACAGGATCTCGATGCCCGCCTCCGCCAGCGCGTCCTGGAGGTTCTCGTGCAGGCTCGAGTAGAGCGCGAGCATCCTCGCCGGCTGGTCGGTGTGGGCGTTCAGCTCGTAGGTGACGGCGTAGTCGCCGAGGGCCGTCTGCAACACGAAGGGCTCCGGCTCCGACAGGACGCCTTCGGTGCGTCGGGCGGCCTCCTTCATGGCCTCGTGGACCTCCCGCCACGGCGTGGCGTAGCCGATGGTCACCGCCGTGTGCAGGATGATCCCGCCGTCCTGCGCCGTGGCGCTGTAGTTCACGATGTGGCTTCCCAGCACCATGGAGTTCGGGATGGTGATCTCCACGTTCTTCGGCGTGCGCAGCCGTGTGACCAGCATGCCGCGCTGGACCACGTCCCCCACGGTATCGGAGATCTTCACGCGGTCCCCCACCTTGAAGGGCCGCATGTAGATCATGACCACGCCGCCGACGACGTTGGACACCGCTCCCGCCGACCCGAACGTGACGAGGAGCCCGAGGAACGCGGCCACACCCCTGAAGGCCGTCGAATTGCTGTTGGGCAGATACGGCCAGATGAGGATCACCGCGAACGCGAGTGCCAGCACGCGGAAGATCTGGAACGTCGGCTGCGCCCAGTCGGAATAGAACCCCGGAAGGCGGATGGCGCCGCTTTCCAGCGCGTTGAAGACCAGGTGCACCACCCGCAACACGTAGTAGGTGAGCACCCCGATGACGGCGATGTAGAAGAGGTTGGGCAGGTACCCTATGACCGCGAGGAGCGCCACTCGCGTGGGTTCCCACGTCAGCGCGACGATGCGCCGCGCCACGATGCGCGTGGGCGGGAAGAAGCTGAAGACCAGCACACCGTACACGAAGACCACAAGCGCCGTCACCAGGAGCCTCGAGAGCCGGACGGCGCTCAGGAGGACGGCCTGGATGCGCTCGCCCGAGACGAGGACCAGTCCCTGGAAGCGCACGTCGCGGAGCTTGCTCTCCTGGATGCCGCGGATGCGGCGATAGAGGCGGGGGTACCAGCGGGCCATGAGCCGGAGGAGCCAGTACAGCACCAGCGTGGCCAGCGCGGTCTTCAGCAGGCCCAGCAGGAGGTCGCGGATGTTGCGCGTCAGGAGTGGCGCGCGCAGCCCCGATCTCACCATGGCGGCCATGGCCATGCCCGCCGCGTCCAGGCTCGCGCCCCGGCCCACCGCGTCCTGGCCCGTCACCGTGCCGACGACGACGTCGCCGGCCCACACCTCGACCCGCCCGTCTTCCTTCACGATCCGGACGCGAGCCGTGTCGACTCCGTCGTAACGGAGGTTCCGGATGCGCTCGGCCATTCCGGCGGCGCGTTCCTCCACCGAGAAGGGACCCAGCGCACCATACAGGAAGCCCAACGTGTCCCCCCGCACCACCACCGCCGCGCTGTCCGGGCGGCGCGAGGCCAGGGTGTCCGCGGCAGGCAGGGAGGCTCGAGGCCGCGTCGCCTGAGCGCACACCTCCCCCGGAAAAGCCGCGGCGAGAAGGGCAGCGCCGGCGAGGGTCACCATGAAGGTGGCGGAGCGCATGGGCTGAAAGCTACGCTCCCCGCCGCCCCTACGGCACCCTTCGCGCTTTCCGAATTCCACGTCCGGATTCCGGTGGCCTCGCCGGACCCTGTGCCGCCATGTTGTCCCCATGGACACCCACACACTGCCCCCGCGCCCCGAGATGCTGCGCGCCTTCACGCGGAAGGATCCCGCCTACGAGGGAGTCTTCCTGACGGCGGTGCGCACCACGGGGATCTTCTGCCGCCCCACGTGCCCGGCTCGCAGGCCCCGGCCGGACAACGTGGAGTTCTTCGCCACCTCCGCCGAAGCCCTTCTGGCCGGATACCGTCCCTGCCGGCGCTGCCGTCCCATGGAGCCGGTGGGCCGGACGCCGCGCTGGCTCGCGGGGCTTCTCCGGGAGGTCGAGCGTGATCCCGCCCGGCGCTGGCGCGACCCCGACCTCCGGGCGCTGGGTCTCGATCCCTCGCGTGTACGCCGCTGGTTCAAGGCACACCACGGCATGACGTTCCACGCCTACTCCCGGGCGCGGCGTCTGGGCACCGCGCTGGGGAGGATCCGCCAGGGTGATGCCGTGACCCCCTCGGCCTTCGACGCGGGCTACGACTCGTTGAGTGGATTCAACGAGGCGTTCCAGAAGCTCGCCGGCTCGTCGCCCACCGCGGCCGCCGCCCGCGGAGAGACGGTGAGCGTGACGCGTATTCCCACGCCGCTGGGTCCCATGGTGGCCGCCGCCACCGAGAAGGCCCTCTGCCTCCTCGAGTTCGCGGACCGGAAGATGCTGCCGACGCAGCTCGGCCGACTCGGCCGCTACGTCCCGGGCGTGCTCACGCCGGGGGACAACGAGGTGCTGCGACGCGTGGGCGGACAGCTCGAGGAGTACTTCGCCGGATCACGGCGCACCTTCGACGTCCCGCTGCGCACGCCGGGCACGCCGTTCCAGGAGCGGGTCTGGAGAGAGCTACGGAAGATCCCCGCAGGGGAGACGATCAGCTACGGCGTCCTGGCCCGGCGCATCGGCCGGCCCGGCGCGGTCCGCGCGGTGGGCAGGGCCAACGGCGACAATCGCGTGGCCATCCTCGTTCCGTGCCATCGCGTGGTGGGGTCCGACGGCAACCTCACCGGGTACGGAGGTGGGCTCTGGCGGAAGCGGAGGCTCCTGGAGATCGAGGGGGCCGGGTAAGGAGGCCGCCGTCCCTTCGCCCGCTCCGACCGGTGGCCGACGACCCTGTGGTGTCCGGGGCGCCAGTCGCACGGGGAGCCGGGGTCGTGTCCCGGGGGGCGATGGTGTCCGCGGCGGTCGTCGTGTCCCGGACGATGGCCGTGTCCCCGGCGGTGATCGTGTCCCCCGCGGTGCCCGGCGTGGCGGTGGCGTCCGCGGCGCCGATGGTGTCCCCCCCGGCCGTCGTGTCGGCCACCGTATCGGCCACGGACGCGGTATCCCTCTTCTGTGCGGAATCCGGCGCCAGGTCCTGTCCGTCGGCGGAATCCACGAACTCCCAGCGCCTGGACACCGGGACCACGTGGTTGTCCACCAGGATGGTGGGCTCGGTCTTGAATCCTCCGTCGGGCTCCAGCGCCGACTCCGTGTAGTTGCTCGCCGGATTCCAGAGGAACCACTCCTTGATGCCCGAGTCGTACGTCGCCTGGATCTGCGCCCTCACCTCCGGAGCGCCGTAGGCCGGCTTTCCCAGCGTGAAGTCCTGGAGCCAGGGCCGCACGGCGCCGGCGTCGGGAACCTGGGCCGACTGACGCAGCGCGTCGGCCAGGGCGTGTCGGACGACCTCGTACGGGTAGGCGTCGGGGGTCTCGAAGCCGAAGCTCCCCTTCCAGTAGTGGCTCGGGTACACCATGGGCTGCGCCACGTCGACGCAGCCGATGAACGAGTGCCACACCTGGCCGATGCCCACGTCGCGAGTGGCCGACGCCGTGACGCCGAAAACGTCCGCCGTGACGCGCACGCCCAGGGGGGCGAGCTGCTTGCGGGAGTAGCTCATGAAGCCCGCGATGACCTGGGCCTTCGTGCGGCCGTCGGCCCCGGGGTACACCACCATCTCCTTCTCTTCCTTGGGGATGTCCGGGAAGCGGATGTAGTCCCACTGGATCTCGGGAAAGCCCATGCGCGCCAGCTCCCGCGCCAGGGCGACCTCGTAGTCCCATACGGTGTGGCTGTACGGATTGACCCAGACGATGCCCTTGTCGTCCCGGAACACCTGGCCGGTGGTGTCGTGCACCGCCAGGTCCGGCCGGGCGTCGGTGAGGACCGGATCCTTCACCACGACGATGCGCGCGATGGGGTAGATCCCGTCCCGGTGCAGGCGGCGGAGGAGCCCGGGGAGATCGTGGACGCGGACCTGCTGGTCGGCACCGATCTCCTTCGCCATGGGCACCTGCGTGGCATAGCTCACGTACCCGCTGGCGTCCTTCATGTCCATGACGAAGGTGTTGATCTCCGTGCGCGCGGCCAGGGCCGTGAGGTCGTCGATACGGCGAGCGGAGCCCGCCACCCAGGCGTTCACGTAGATGCCGCGCACGTGCTTGGGCCGCGTGAAGTGGGGTACGGGGCCCGAGTCCACCGGATCCGCGGCGGTCTTCCGCACCACCGTCGGATGCGACGGGATCTTCGGCGCGGTCCTTGCCCCGGGCGTGTTGCCCGACAGCTGAGGGGCCGGCGTGGTCTTTGCCCCGGGTGCGTTGCCTGGTAGCCGCGGCGTCGGCGTCGGCGCCGCGGTCACGTGCACGGCCGCCGCCGTGTCCACCGGGCTCGCTCCCGATCCCTTGGCGGCGCCTCGGTTGAATGCCGACGGGCCCGCCTGGCAAGCTTCTGCCGCTGCCAGGAAAACAATAGCGAGGATGGTCCGCGCGAGTCGGGTCACGTGCTTCGGTCCGCTAGTACGCCCGCAGGGTGGGATCCACTTCCGCCCGCCAGGCCAGGACGCCCCCCCGGAGGTTCAGGACGTCGGAGTACCCGCGCTCCAGCAGGACTCGTGCCGCCCATGCGCTCCGGCTTCCGGAGCGGCAGTAGAGCACGACGGTGCGGGTCCGGTCCACCTCGCCCACGCGCTGGAAGAACTCCCCCGTGGGGATGCGGAGCTGACCGTGCTCCGGCAGATCCGCGATCCGCCGCTCGAAGCGCTCCCGCACGTCCACCAGCACGAGGCCGTCTCCGTTGTCCAGCCGTGTCTTGAGGTCGGTGGGCGTGATCTCGGGAACGTCCGGAACGTCGGGAGGGTGCATCGGCCGATTCTGTGTGGGGTCAGCGACGGGCGAGAAGGTCGTCCAGGATCGCCGCCGTGCGGTCGGCGGCACCCCGGTGCGCGTCAATATAGCCGTGGGCCCGTCCGGCGGCGTAGTCGAGGGCCGAGGCGTCGCGCAGCCAGAGACCCAGCGCATCCGCCAGCCCTGCCGAGTCGGCAACCTCCACCGCCCCTCCCACCGTGATCAGCTCCGCGGCTGCGCGGGCGTTCCCGTGGCGCGGCCCGAAGGCCACCGGAAGGCGGGCGGCGGCCGGCTCCAGAACGGAGTGCAGTCCCGCGCGGTGGAAGCCGCCGCCCACGTACGCGACGGTCCCCGCCGTGTACAGGTGCGCCAGGACCCCCACACGCTCCACCACCACGGCGTCCACGCCGTGGGCCGTGCCGGCGGTCTCCACGTCCGCGAGAGTCGCGGCCTTCCACCCGAGGGAGGCGAGCTGATGGAGCAGCGTCCTCACCCGTGCCGCGGAGGGCTCGTGGGGCGCGACGACCGCACGCAGGCCGCTGGGGGAGCCAGCCACCTCGGCACCGTCGGCGCGCAGCTCCGCAAGAGCGGGCAGGAGCACCGCCTCGTCCGCCGGCCACGTGGATCCCGCCACCAGCGTGGGGCGCGGTGCGACGCGGAACGGCTTCAGATAGGGTGCGTCGGGTACGGCAGCGGCCACCCGCTGGGCGGCCGAGTCGATGCCCGGGTCCCCGGTGACCCACACCCGCCCGGGCACGGCTCCGAGCTCCACGAAACGGCGGCCGTCCTCCTCGGCGATGGCCGCCACCGCCGCCAGTGCCTTCCACGTAGGGCCCAGGAGGGCGCGCGCAGGCCGGCGCAGGCGCCCGGCGCCGGCGGGGAGCGTCGCGGCCACCAGGGCGGCGGGCGTTCCCCGTGCAGCGGCCAGCGCCACCAGCACGGGCCACACCTCGGTCTTCGTGAAGACCAGCGCGTCGGGACGCACGGCGTCCAGCACCCGCGCCATGGGCTCGACCAGGTCCCAGGGGAGGTAGCCGGCCACCTCCGCGGGCATGCTGCGGGCCAGCGTCTCCGCCGACGGAGAGAAGTGCGTGAAGAGCACCTGCGCGTCGGAGCGGCGGCGTCCCACCGCCTCCATGACCGCCCTGGCCTGGAGACCCTCCCCCACCGACGGCGCATGGAACCAGAGGACGGGTCGGGCGGGATCCCGGCCCTCCCGCCCCCATCGGGCGAGGAGAGCGTGCGCGTCACGGCGCGCGCGGATCCCGCGGCCGAGCTTGGACGCCCGGACCCCGGGCAGCATCGTCACGGCGGGGCCCACGGCGCGAACGCCGGCCTGCATGAAACGGTAGACAAGGGATGCAGCGGGCATGGCCGACGATAGAGGGACGCCGCGCCCGCCGGAAGTGGCAGCACGTGGTCTCCATCCCCCGAGCCGGTAGATTGCAGCCATGAGATTCCAGGTCACCGTTCGGCACGGCCGACGCTATCAGCGCTATCACACGCTCGTGGTGGAGGCCGACGACGCCCGGGAAGCGCTGCGCCGCGCGGCGTCGGAGATCCCCGACGACATCGCCGGCGAGACGGATCTGGTGGAGCTGCGCATCGCACCCGACCCCGAGGCCCGGAGCTATGTGGGCGAGGGCGACGGAGAGGCGGCCCCGTGAGCGCCGCGCAGGGGACGAACCCGGATTCCCCGGGGATCTCGAAGGCCCCGTCCCGGCGTGGGCGCATCCTCCGCGCCGTCCTCGCGGTCGTCGCGCTGTCGCTGGTGGCGAGCTGCTGGGCGTGCTCGCCGGTGTACGTGGTCAAGGCGGGCCTGGCGGAGGCGAGGATCCTCCGCGCGCGCCGACCCATCGCCGAGGTGATCACCGACAGCTCCACCGACGCGAGCACGCGGGGCAAGCTCGCCTTCGTGCTCGAGGCCCGTCGCTTCGCCGCCGACGACCTCGGCATCGACGTGGGTCAGGCCTACAGCACCTACACCAAGCTGGAGCACGACACGCTGGCGATGGTGCTCTCGGCGGCGTACAAGACCCGGCTGGTTGCGAAGACCTGGTGGTTTCCCGTGGTGGGCTCGGTGCCGTACAAGGGCTACTTCAACTTCGGCGACGCGCGGGCGGCGCAGGCCAGGCTCGAGAGGGAGGGGTGGGACACCTATCTGCGCCCCACCAGCGCCTTCAGCACCCTGGGATGGTTCAACGACCCGCTGCTCTCCACGGTGCTCGAGGACGATGACGTGGGCGTGGTGGAAACCGTGCTGCACGAGCTGGCGCACACCTATCTGTTCGTCCCCGGCCACGTGCGCTTCAACGAGAGCTACGCCGACTTCGTGGGCTACGTGGGGGCCGCGCACTTCTTCTGCACGCGCAAGGGCGGCGGCCCCGACACCGTGAAGTGCCACCGCGCCCAGGCCCGCTGGCGGGACCTCGAGCGCTTCAGCGTCTTCATCGATGGGTTCGTGGATCGGCTGCAGGCCCTGTACGCCCGGACGGATCTGGACCGTGCCGCGAAGATCCGTAGGAGGAAGGAGATCTTCCAGGCGGCGGAGGAGCACTTCACCAGGGACGTCCAGCCCACCTTCGAGTCGCTGAGCTTCCAGAGCTTCCGCACCGTGCCGCTGAACAACGCGACGCTCCTGGCACGCATCCGCTACTATCACCGTCTTCCCGACTTCCAGGCGCTCCTCGACCGGCACGGGGGCGACCTGCGCTCGGTCATGGAGTATCTGAAGGCGGGGGTGAAGAAGACGAAGGACCCCTTCAGCCTGCTGCCGACGTCGGGGAAGCCGCCGGGGAAGTGACGCTGCGGCATCGCGGCCGCGGCGGCTGGCCACCGCCCTTGGGGCATCTCCCCTTCCCCTGTAGGTTCAGGCTTCTTTCACGAACCAGGTTCGAGCCGGTTCCCCGACGTCCCCGGGGGCGACCGCCCCGCAGGCTCCGGGCCCCGGCCGTTCCGTCCGCACCGTCGCATCAATGGCCAACGAGGGAAGAGACGCGTACGCCCCCGCCGAGGTGGAGGAGAAATGGCAGCGCCTGTGGGAGGAGCGCGGCACCAATACGTACACGCGCGAGGCCCTGGAGGGGGCTCCGGACCCCTTCTATAACCTGATGATGTTCCCCTACCCCTCCGCCGAGGGGCTTCACGTGGGCAACATCTACGCGTTCACGGGCGCCGACGTGCATGGCCGCTACCAGCGCATGCGCGGCCACACCGTCTTCGAGCCCATCGGCTTCGACGCCTTCGGCATCCACTCGGAGAACTTCGCGCTCAAGCGGGGGATCCATCCCATGGATCTCATCCCGTCGAACGTGAGGAACTTCACGCGCCAGCTCCGGCGCACGGGCGGCATGTTCGACTGGCGCCACACCGTGGACACCACGGACCCCGCCTACTACCGGTGGACCCAGTGGGTCTTCCTGCAGCTCTTCGAGGCGGGCCTGGCGGAGCGCAAGGAGGCTCCCGTCAACTGGTGCCCCTCGTGCAAGACCGTGCTGGCCAACGAGCAGGTCATCGCCGGCGCCTGCGAGCGGTGCGGCACGCCGGTGGAGCAGCGTCGCATCGCGCAGTGGTTCTTCAAGATCACCCGCTACGCCCAGCGTCTGCTGGACAACCTGGCCACCCTCGACTGGTCCGACAGCACCCGCAAGGCCCAGGAGAACTGGATCGGGCGGAGTGATGGCGCCGAGCTGCGCTTCCCCGTACTGGACGCGGACGGCGACGAGACCGGCACGCACATCGATGTCTTCACCACGCGGCCCGACACGATCTTCGGCGCCACCTACATGGTGCTCTCCCCGGAGCATCCGCTGGTGGACGACGTCACCGAGGAAGGCCACCGAAAAGGGGTATTCGCGTACCGCGAGGAGGCGGCACGCAAGGACCTGGTGGCGCGACAGAAGACGGACAAGACCAAGACCGGCGTCTTCACCGGCGGGTACTGCCGCAACCCCGCCACGGGCGAGGCCATCCCCATCTGGATCGCCGACTACGTGCTCATGGAGTACGGCACGGGAGCCATCATGGCGGTGCCGGGCCACGACGAGCGTGACTTCGAGTTCGCCACCGCCTTCGAGCTGCCCATCGTCCGCGTGGTGGCCGGCGCGGGCGACTCCGCCGGGACGCCGTTGACCGAGGCGTACGCGGGGGACGGCACCCTGGTGAACTCCGGGGAGTTCGACGGCCTGCCCTGGCAGGAGGGCAAGCGCAGGATCACGGAGTGGCTGGAGGGGCGGGGCCTGGGCGAGGCCCGCGTGAACTACCGGCTCCACGACTGGTGCATCTCCCGGCAGCGTTACTGGGGGCCCCCCATCCCCATCGTCCACTGCCCCACGTGCGGACCCGTGGCGGTGCCCGAGTCCGAGCTGCCGGTGGTGCTGCCCCGCGTCGAGGACTTCAAGCCCGACGACTCTGGTGTCAGCCCAATGGCACGCGTGGAGGAGTGGTACCGGACCACGTGTCCGCGGTGCGGCGGCGAAGCCCGCCGCGAGACCGACGTGTCCGACACGTTCCTGGACTCGGGCTGGTACTTCCTCCGCTACCCTTCCACGGATTTCGACGACCGACCCTTCGACCGCGGGCTCACCACGAGGTGGCTCCCGGTCACCACGTACATCGGGGGCAACGAGCACGCCGTGCTCCACCTCATGTACGCACGCTTCCTGACCATGGTGCTCCACGACCTGGGACACCTGCCCTTCGAGGAGCCGTTCACGGTGTTTCGGGCCCACGGGCTCATCACCCACGACGGCGCCAAGATGAGCAAGAGCAGGGGCAACGTGGTGATCCCCGACCCCATCATCGAGGAGTTCGGGGCGGACACGTTCCGGCTCTACCTCATGTTCCTCGGACCCTTCGAGGAGGGCGGCGACTACCGCGACGAAGGCATCCAGGGCCCGTACGGCTTCCTGCATCGCCTGTGGGACACCGCGCTCACGTGCGGAGACGGCGCCCCCGAGGCGTCGGTGGAGCGCAAGGTCCACCGGACCATCAAGCAGGTCACCGAGCAGGTGGCCACGCTGCAGTACAACACCGCCGTCGCGGCGCTCATGGAGTGCCTGAACGCGGTGCGCGCCGGCGGCAGGCAGGTGGCGCGTGCCGAGATCGAGCCGCTGGTGGCGCTGGTGGCCCCCTTCGCGCCGCACATCGCCGAGGAGCTCTGGGAGCGCATGGGGAACGAGGGAAGCATCTTCGACGGGGCGCGCTGGCCGGCGTACGACGACGCGAAGACGGTGGACGACACCGTGAAGGTGGCCGTCCAGGTCAACGGCAAGCTGCGCGGCACGGTGGACGTCGCTCCGGGGTCACCCGAGGCAGCGGTCGTCGCCGCAGCACGCGCCGAGGAGAACGTGTCGCGTCATCTTGAGGGAGTCACCGTGCGCAAGGTCGTCTTCGTGAAGGATCGCCTCGTGAACTTCGTGGTGTCATGACGAACATCGAGAAGCTGGCCATCGACGCCGTTCGCGTCCTGTCCATGGACGCGGTGCAGAAAGCCAACTCGGGACACCCGGGCACGCCCATGGCCCTGGCTCCCATGGGGTACGTGCTCTTCCACCGCCACCTCCGCCACGACCCGTCCAACCCCGCGTGGCCGGACCGCGACCGCTTCGTGCTCTCCTGCGGCCACGCGTCGATGCTCCTCTACTCGCTGCTGCACCTGAGCGGCTACGATGTCTCGGAGGACGACATCCGGAGCTTCCGGCAGTGGGGCTCGCCTACGCCCGGCCACCCCGAGTTCGGGCACACGCCGGGCGTGGAGACCACCACGGGTCCGTTGGGACAGGGCGTAGCCATGAGCGTCGGCATGGCGCTGGCCGAGCGATGGCTGGCCGGCCGCTTCAACCGCCCCGGGCACGAGATCGTCCACCACTGGACGTATGCCCTCTGCTCCGACGGCGACCTCATGGAGGGGATCTCCCACGAGGCCGCGGCGCTGGCAGGACACCAGAAGCTGGGTCGGCTCATCTGGATCTGGGACGACAACCGCATCACCATCGAAGGCAACACCCGGTTGGCCACGTCCACCGACGAGGAGAAGCGCTTCGAGGGGTACGGCTGGCACGTCGTCCACGTCCACGACGGCAACGACCTCGAGGCCATGGATCTGGCCCTGGAGGAGGCGAAGCGCGAGACCGAGCGCCCTACCCTCGTCGTGCTGCGCACGACCATCGCCTGGGGAAGCCCGGGCATGGCCGGAAACCCTGCCGCCCACGGATCCCCACTGGGCCGGGACGAGATCAGCTCCACCAAGAAGAACCTGGGCTATCCCTCGCTGGAGCCGTTCTGGGTGGATCCCGTGGCCCGCGAGCACTGGCAGGCCTGCGCGCGCAGGGGCGAGCGCATGACGGATGCGTGGCGCGCGCGGCTGGCCATCTACCGGACGGAGTTCCCGGACGAGGCCTCGGAGTTCGAGGCGATGGTGTCCGGGAGGCTCCCCAAGGGATGGGAGGACGGCGTCCCCGACCTGACGCAGGTGGAGAAGGCCGACGCGACCCGAAATTGGTCGGGAAAGGTCATCCAGGGACTCGCCAAGCGCATCCCGAACCTGGTGGGCGGATCCGCCGACCTCAGCCCCTCCAACAAGACGGCCATCGAGGGCGCGAAGGACCTGCTCGCGGATACGCCCGGTGGTCGCGTGGCCCACTTCGGCATTCGCGAGCACGCGATGGGAGCCGTCCTCAACGGCATGTCGCTCCACGGCGGCGTGCGGCCGTTCGGCGGGACGTTCCTGGTCTTCTCCGACTACATGCGGCCTGCCATCCGCCTCGCGGCGCTCATGGGACGGCCCGTGACGTACGTGTTCACGCACGACTCCATCGGCCTCGGTGAGGACGGGCCCACGCACCAGCCCGTCGAGCACCTCGCAGCGTTGCGGGCGGTGCCCAACCTCCTCGATCTCCGCCCCGGGGACGCCGCCGAGACCGCCGAGGCGTGGAAGGTCGCGATGGAGCGCAACGGCCCGAGCTTCATGGCTCTGTCACGGCAGAAGGTTGCCATCCTGGACCGGAAGATCCTCGCGCCCGCGGATGGGCTACGGCGTGGCGGATACATCCTCGCGGAAGCCGCAGGGGGCACGCCTACGGTGATCCTCATGGCCAGCGGCAGCGAGCTCGGGTTGGCGATGGAGGCCAGGGAGCGCCTGGAGGCCGACGGCGTGCCGACCCGGGTGGTGAGCCTGCCGAGCTGGCGCCTCTTCGAGGAGCAGAGCGCCTCGTACCGATATCGGGTCCTGCCGCCCACCTTGACGGCGCGCGTCTCGGTGGAGGCGGCGACCACCTTCGGGTGGGAGCGCTGGGTGGGCAGCCAGGGTCGTTCCGTCGGTCTGGACCACTTCGGCGCGTCGGCACCCGCCGACGTCCTCTACCGGGAGTTCGGCATCACCGTGGACGCGGTGGTGGAAGCAGCGCGCAACCTGCTGGATCCGTAACCGGACGCTGCTACGCCGCCTGTCTGCGGAGGGCGAGGGGCAGGGGCGGGACCCGTGTAATCTGTTGCGTCCGCCGGCGCCGGCGCACCACCGGACGGTCGTACTTCGTCTCCGCCCGGCAGCCCGCGTGGCGTGCCCATTTGCGCCAGCTGTCACCGTGTCCGTACTGGTTGTCGAAGAGCCAGTCCGCGATGTGCGCCATCTCGTGCAGGAGCGTGTCCATGCGCTCGGCGCCGTTTCCCTCGAGCATCAGGTCCACGTTGAGGGCGAGCTCCACGACGAACCGACCGCGGGCGCGATCCCGCCCCGGGACGATGTGTCCCAGCGACGTCGACATCCGGTTGCTGAGACGCACCGGCACGTCCTTCGGGAGCAGGCCGTCGAAGCGCGACTGGTTCAGATACCTGTAGAGCGCCCGCAGGTAGGCGCGCTGCGCCGGCGTCGCACAGCAGTGCGTGACCTGGGCGTCGTCGGCACAGCGGCGCACGGCCCGCCTCGCGCGCTGGGCGTGCGACGCGCGCACCGCCTCCATCACGGGGTCGAGACCTCCCCAGTTGCGCACGCGCTCGGCCGCCTCCTTCACCGCGGCCGTGCGATAGCCCCTTCCCCGTACGATGGTCGCGAATGCATCGAGGATACCGCTCGGCGCACGTCGGTACGCCACGTGCAGGTTGAGCACCGTGGCGTCCTGCGTGAGAGACCAGATCGTGCTGCGATTGGCCCGGAATCTCACGGTCTTGAGGCGGCGCGCGCCGCGCGCCTTCAGCTCGCGCAGGAACTCTTCACTGGAACGGACGCGCATCGGGAGATCGTTCTGAACCGAGGGTGGTGGTCTCGCCGGAAGGGACAGGTCGGCGCTGAATGATGGGGCCTCGCGACGTGTCGCGCACCCCCCCTCGGAACGTCATGATGGGATCGTCCAGGGAGGAGGTGGAGAGGCCTCGAGGTACGCAGTCCGTCGTGCTCCCTCGAGAAGCATGGTACGACATCTTGTGTTTCTTCGTATCGAAGCTATTGCGTTCTTCCGAAGAAACGCACTACATAGATGTCGTTCGCGAACTTCAACTGGTCGTACCCTGCTTCCGGAGGCGAATCGTGGCGACCAAGAAGAAGGCAACCAGAAAGGCCGCAGCCAAGAGGCCCGCCAAGAAGAAGGCGGCCAAGAAGGCGCGGAAGCCCGCCAAGAGAAAGGCGGCGAAGAAGGCGCGGAAGAGCGCGCGCAAGCCCGCCAAAAAGGCGGCCGGCGCGAAGAAGCGTCCCGCCAAGAAGTCGGCGAGAAAGGCGCCCGTGAAGAAGGCGCGGAAGCCCGCCAAGAAGAAGGCGGCCAAGAAGGCGCGGAAGCCCGCCAAGAAGAAGGCGACGAAGAAGGCGCGGAAGCCCGCCAAGAAGAAGGCAGCCAAGAAGGCGCGGAAGCCCGCCAAGAGGAAGGCAGCCAAGAAGGCGCGGAAGCCCGCCAGGAAGAGAGCCGCGAAGAAGACCGTGAGGAAGGCGGCCAAGAAGGGTGCGAAGAAGGCGGCCAAGAAGTCCGCCAAGAAGGGCGCGAAGAAGGCCAGGAAGAGGAAGTAGGCCTCACGCGTCGCGGTGCGGTCTTGGCGCCGGCGCCCCCCGGGGTGCCGGCGCCTTCCGTTTGGAGGGTCACCCACCGTCGCCGTCGCCGCTCCCCGGCCTGCGCCGCACCCATTGCCGGACGGAGCCGGAGGCCTCCTCTTGACCGAGCCCTTCCCCCACCGCTCTACCGAGAGGCTTCCATGAACCGCATCCCTCGCGTCGTGCCGTTCCGCCGGCTGGCGCTCGTCGGGCTGATCGCCGCATTGGTCGTCGCGCCCGGAACCGTGTCGCCGACGTCCCTGGCGGCGCAGGTTCAGTCCGCCGCCGTGCGCAAGCTGGTGGGCGGACCCGGCTCGGCCAACTACGAGCTCGCCGCGCGCTTCGCTCCGTACAAGATCCGCGACCTTCTCAAGAGCACCACGGTGTCACCGCACTGGATCCAGCACGGCGACAAGTTCTGGTACCAGTGGGAGACGACGCAGGGCACGTCCTGGTACGTCGTCGATCCCGCCCGGGGCACGAAGCGGGAGATCTTCGACAACGCCCGCATCGCCGCGGAGCTCACCCGGATCACGCACGATCCGTGGGACGCCCAGCACCTCCCCATCAAGACCATCCGCTTCATCGACGACCACACCATCCAGTTCGATGTGCAGACGTCGCAGGACGAGAAGATCCAGGAGGCGGATACGGTCGTCGGCGAGCAGCAGCAGGGAGGCCGCGGCCGTGGGCAGCGCCGGCCACGGACGCGCAAGCAGGTCATGCACTTCCAGTACGACGTGACCACTCACACGCTGACGCTGCTGGACCACTACACGGCCCCGGACAACCATCCGGCCTGGGCCAGCGTGTCGCCCGACACGCAGTGGGTGGTGTTCAGCCGCCACTTCAACCTGTGGGCGATGAAGTACTCGGAGTACGAGAAGATCCTCGACGCCCGCCGGGGTAAGTCCGGCGCCGCCGCCGACAGCGCCGGATGGAAGGTGAAAGTGGACGAGGTCCAGCTCACCACCGACGGCGAGAAGGACTACAGCTGGGGCAACCAGGGACGTGGCGAGAATGACGAGGAGACCCAGAAGGAGTTCGACCGGCGGCAGCGCCCTGGCATCGCGTGGTCGTGGGACTCGCGCTACTTCGCGCTCACCCGCGAGGACCAGCGCAAGGTCGGGGACCTGTGGGTGATCCACAGCACCGGCAACAAGCGGCCCCAGCTCGAGACCTACAAGTACGACATGCCCGGGGAGAAGAACGTCACCCAGACCACGCTGTACGTCTTCGACATGCAGACCCGGCAGATGAAGAAGGTCGACGACAAGCCGTGGAAGGACGAGACCATGGGGGTCTACCGCGACCCGCATCAGCGCGGCGGCGGTGGATTCGGGCGGGGCAGAGGCGGAGGCGGAGGATCCACCGAGCCCCGGATCTCCAAGTGGCTCTCGAACAAATCCGACGAGCTGTACTTCTACCGTGCCAGCCGTGACCTGCACCGCATCGACGTCATGGTGGCCGACCCCGCCACCGATTCCGTGCGCACGGTCATCCAGGAGCGGATGAACGTGACCCAGGAGCAGCAGCCGCCGTGGCGGTTGGCGAACGGCGATCTCGTCTGGTGGTCCGAGCGGGACGGGTGGGCGCACCTCTACCGGATCACCCCCGACGGCGCCGTGAAGGCCGAGCTCACCCGGGGCCCGTGGCACGTGGACGGCATCGAGGGAATCGACGAAGCCAGAGGCACCCTGCTCTTCACCGCCAACGACCGCGAACAGGGCGAGGATCCATACTACCGCCACACGTACCGGGTGGGGCTGGACGGGATGGGGCTCAAGCTCCTGGACCCCGGCGACTTCGATCACGCCACGTCCACGTCGGAGTCGGCGCACTACTTCGTGGACAACTACTCGAGGGTGAATACCGTCCCCACGTCGGTGCTCTACGACGAGACCGGACGGAAGATCATGGACCTGGAGAAGGCGGACTTCTCACTGCTTCTGGGGGCCGGCTACAAGTTCCCCCAGCCGTTCAAGGTGAAGGCTGCCGACGGGGTCACGGATCTCTACGGGGTGATGTACAAGCCGTACGACTTCGACTCCACGAAGGTCTATCCCATCGTGGAGTACGTGTATCCCGGACCGCAGACCGAGTCCGTGGCCAAGTCCTTCTCCACCGCGGCCTACGAGCAAGCGCTGGCGCAGTTCGGGTTCATCGTCGTCACGGTGGGCAACCGCGGCGGCCATCCCGACCGCTCCCTGTGGTACCACCGGTACGGGTACGGGAACCTCCGCGACTACGGCCTCGCCGACAAGAAGGTCACCGTGGAGGAGCTTGCCGAGCGGCATCCTTACATCGACCAGGGCCGCGTGGGCATCTACGGCCACTCCGGCGGCGGCTTCATGTCCACCGCCGCCATGCTGGTCTACCCGGACTTCTTCAAGGTGGCCGTGTCGTCCTCCGGGAACCACGACAACACCATCTACAACCGCTGGTGGGGCGAGTCGCAGAACGGCGTGAAGGAGGAAGTGAGCGACTCCGGACAGGTGTCCTTCGCGTTCTCCATCGCCACGAACCCCGAGCTGGCGAAGAACCTCAAGGGACACCTGCTGCTCACCACCGGGACGGCGGACAACAATGTGCACCCGTCCAACACGTACCGGATGGCCCTGGCGCTCATCAAGGCGAACAAGCGCTTCGACTTCTTCGCGTTCCCCGACGCCCGCCACGGGTACGGCAACCTGAGCGACTACTGGTTCTGGCTACGCGCCGAGTACTTCGTGAAGAACCTCCTGGGCGACACGCGGTGGAGCGCCGACATCACCCAGCTCGACGTGGAGCATCCGGAGACAGGCGGCGCCAGGCGGACGGGCGGCGGCAGATAGAGCGACGAGAACGGGTGCGGGGCTCCCGGCCGCGTCCGGGGGCCCCGCACGGAACTCGGCACGCGGTGTCCCCGTCGCACTCCAAGGCCGCCGCGATCCGCTAGATTCGGCGCCATGAGCGTGTTCCGAAGCACCCGTGGCGCCGAATCCGTCGCCTTCCCGGAGGCCCTCTTCCGGGGCCTCGCCCCCGATGGAGGGCTGTACGTGCCGGCGGAGCTCGGACGTCTGGACGGGGACCTCCCGGGTCGTGGCTCCGGCCCCCTGCGGCCGCTGCCCACCGACACCGCGTTTCCCGAGTCGGCCCTCTGGGCCGCAGAGCGGTTGCTGGCCGATATGCTGCCCCCTGACGTGCTTCACCGGATCACCACCGAAGCGCTGGACTTCGACGTGCCGCTGGTGGAGGTGGAGGACGGGGTCTTCGTGCTGGAGCTCTTCCACGGTCCCAGCCTCGCCTTCAAGGACGTGGGTGCTCGCTTCATGGCCCGCGCCATGGCGGCGCTGGACGGCGCCGAAGGTCGGCGCACGGTGCTGGTCGCGACCTCCGGCGACACCGGAGGGGCGGTAGCCGCCGCGTTCCACGGGATCGAGCGCTTCCGCGTGGTCGTGCTGTTTCCCCGGAAGGGTATCAGCGAGGGGCAGCGCCGCCAGATGACGACACTGGGCGACAACGTCGTCGCCGTGTCCGTCGCAGGTACCTTCGACGATTGCCAGCGCCTGGCGAAAGGCGCCTTCGCGGACCGGGACCTCGGCGAGGCGTGCGGCCTCACTTCCGCGAACTCCATCAACGTGGGCCGGCTGCTGCCCCAGGCCTTCTACTACGTTCACGCGGCGGCGCGGCTGGGATGGCGCGAGCGACCCGCGACCTTCGTGGTGCCGTCGGGGAATCTGGGCAACCTGTGCGCAGGTCTCCTGGCGCACCGCGCCGGCATGCCCACGACCGGATTCGTCGCCGCATGCAACCCCAACCGCCCGTTCGTCGATTACCTGGAGACCGGCGTGTATCGACCCCGGCCCTCGCTGCCGAGCCTGTCCAACGCCATGGACGTGGGAGACCCCAGCAACCTGGAGCGCATCCGCTGGATGTACGGAGACGACGTCGGTCGCCTGCGAGGCGACGTGCGCGGCGTCGCCCGTGACGACGACGAGACGCGCGCCTGCATCGGGGACGTGTACCGGCGCACCGGGCGGCTCCTGGACCCGCACACGGCTGTCGCCTGGTCGGCCATGGACGAGGTGTCCGCAGCCGGTGTGGATGGGTCGCCCCGGGTGGTGCTCGCCACCGCGCATCCGGCGAAGTTCCCGGCGGTGGTGGAGGAGGCCACCGGCGTGTCGGTGGCGCCACCGGCGGTGTTGAGCGAGACGTTCCGGAGGCCCGAGCGCATGGTGAGCCTCGACGTGGACGACCGGGCATTGGCCGAGCTTCTCAGGGAGGGGATCGCAGCATGATCGAGAGGCGTGCCGCACGGGTTCGAGTCCCCTGCTCCACCTCGAACCTGGGCTCGGGATTCGATGTCCTCGGCCTGGCCCTGAACCGTTACGTCGAGGCGGACTTCCGGCCCGGCGACAACGGGCTGCACGTGTACCGAGCCGGGACCCTGGCCGACCTCGGAGCCGGCGGCCCGGAGCCCACCGGGTCGGACGCCACCCACGGAGACGACCTCCTGGTGTGGGCGTTCTCGGACGTGATGGCCGGTGCCGGAGCCGACCTGGACGGAGAGCTGACGATGCGCTCCGAGATCCCCGTGGCCCGGGGGCTCGGGTCCTCCGCCGCCGCCCTGGTGGCCGGCCACGACCTGGCCCGGGCCGTCCTCGAGCTCGATGTCTCCCGCATCGAGACGTTCCATGCGGCCGTCCGCCGGGAGGGGCACGGGGACAACGCGGCACCGTGCGTGTTCGGAGGACTGCAGGCGGTGGTCCCCGACCCCTCGGGCCCTCGGGCGCTCCCTCTCGCGCTGTCGCCCGCGGTGGGTTTCGCCTATGCCGCGCCCGCGGCCGGGGTGTCCACCTCGGCTGCCCGGGCGGCGCTTCCCCGGACCGTCGCACACGAGGTGGCGGTGGGGGGGCTGGGCCGGCTCGTGGCGTTGACGCGGGGGCTGGCCGAAGCGGACGCCGAGCTCATCCGCATCGGATTCGAGGACGAGCTGCACGTGCCCCACCGACTGCCGTTGATCCCCGGTGCGGCCGACGCCATGGATGCCGGCCGCGACGCCGGCGCCTGGGCCGTCACCATCTCCGGCTCGGGCTCCGGGCTCATAGCGGCGTGTCCGCCGGAGGCGGCGGACGACGTCGCTCGCGCCCTGCGCGAGGTCTTCGCCGCGGAGGACGACGGCGCCGACTGCCTGGGCTTCGCGTTGACGCCCGACCTGGAGGGTGCCCGGCGCCTGTGACTTTCAAGCCACCGCGGGCGTGGATGCGGCCGTGGCCGCTACCGCCCCGCGGCAGCGATAGGTGAGGAACACGTTCGCGCCGAAGCGCCCCACCACGAACGCGAGGAACGCGGCGGTGGCGCCGACCATGCCCACACCCCATCCCAGGGTGACGAAGGTGACGGCGATGCCGGCGACCTCGATGGCGGTGGCCACCGTGATGGGTCGCGTGCGGCGCACCGTCACCAGGATGCCGCGCTGGAGCGAGAGAAGCACGGTGAGACCCGGGAGCGGAGCCAGCACACGCACGGGGACGACGGCGAGAGCGGCGAGCTGCGGCGTGAGGCCCGAGATCTGGCGGAACCACACGTGCACGAGCGGCGTGAACGCCACCAGGGACAGGCACGCGGACAGGGCGAGGCCCAGCGTCAGGGTGAAGCGGCCGAGCTCCGGGAGATGTCGATGGCGCTCGCCCATCATGGCAATGACCGTGTCCTGGTATGCCATCCCCGGCGCGCGGAACGCGAACGACAGCGCCTGGACCACCGGGAACACCGCCAGGGACTCCACCGGATAGGCCGAGCGGCCCAGGAAGAAGGTGGCCATGGGCTGGACCGCGAGGCCGATGAGGGAGGTCAGCACCAGGGGATAGTAGAACGAGATGATCTCGCGGTACGAGATGACGCTCCCCGGGCTCGGGTCGGCGTCCGCCCGGACCAGGAGGTCGTGAACGGTCGCGTTGGCCATGATCCGTACGGCGGCGGACTCCGTGACCACCCCGGCCGACAGCCCCAGGGCTCCCACCCAGGCGCCGGGGATCGGCAGGAACAGGTACGCCAGGATCGCGGTGCCGCCCATCACCACCACGCGGATGACGGTGCCGTACGCCACCAGCCGTGTCTTTCCCACGTGGATCAGCACGCCCTGGTGGAAGCGCCGATACCCGATGGCGCCCGGCCAGGGGACGAGCAGCCAGAGCGCCCCGTACGTGAGGTGCGCCACCTCCGCCGGCAGGGCGATGATCCGGACCATCACCAGATGGAAGACCGGAGGGACGAGGATCAGGAGGATGAGCGCCGTGGCGCCGCCGTTGAGGAAGCGCGCGAAGCTCCGCAGGCGCCGGTAGTGGTGGCCGTCGGTGACGAGCGCGTTGGCGGCGCTCATCAGCATGATGATCGGCGCTTCCGTGAGGATGGCGAACGCGTACGCCACGCCGTACGCCGCGAGGTTGAACGTGGCGTCGGGGTGCCGGGCGATGAGGGCCGCCAGGAACGGCGGCTCCACCGCCATCATGAGCCACGTGGCGGCCAGGGGCCCCCAGAACAGGGCGATGTGGCGTTGCGAGAGGCGGTCGGTCACGGGCGGTCCGGAAAACGTGAGGCCGGAAGATGGGGGAAAGGGAGCCCGAAACGAAACGACCCCTCCGACTCCGGAGAGCCGAAGGGGTCATGTGCGTTCAGACGGAGCGGGGGAGATGGAGCTTCCTCCCCCCGGTCGTCTCGGCGACCGCCCGTCATCTCCTGAACGGAGCGGGAGGGATTCGAACCCCCATGTCCTCTCGGACGCACGCTTTCGAGGCGTGTGCAATAGCCATTCTGCCACCGCTCCAGACAACGAAGCCCGGATTGCCGTCGCGTGCCGCAGCAATCCGGGCGAAAGCCACGGTTTGATCTGGTCCAATCGATCGCCCTGCTGCTCTTCGAATGCTCCCCAGGCCGCTCGGCTCGAACCTCCGGTTCTCATCCGAGCGCATCGCACCCGGACCGCATACGCGGATCTCCCAATCGGGGCGCCCGGATGGAGCTGCGGTGGCCTGCGGCCATCCTCGCTCGTCTCGCGGACTCCCACTTCTGATCTTCGAATGCTCCCCAGGCCGCTCGGCTCGAACCTCCGGTTCTCATCCGAGCGCATCGCACCCGGACCGCATACGCGGATCTCCCAATCGGGGCGCCCGGATTCGAACCGGGGACCTCTGCGTCCCGAACGCAGCGCTCTACCGGACTGAGCCACGCCCCGCACCTACGCTGTAGCCGGCACCGGGGCCGGCGATGTGCTTCGCAGTCCCCGTGGGTTCGAACCCCGGAAACCGACTGCAACCTTCAAAACGGACGGGGTGGGATGGACCTCGCTTCGCTCGGTCGTCTCGCGTAACGCTCGTCCTTGGTGCGCTTCGCGCCCACCCACTTCTGTCGCTCGGCTCAAACCCACTCTGGGTCCTGCTTCGCAGTCCCCGTGGGTTCGAATCGATGACCTCTCTGCTTTCAAAACGGACGGGGTGGGATTCGAACCCACGCGGGCTTTCACCCACACGATTTCCAATCGTGCGCCTTAAGCCACTCGGCCACCCGTCCAGAGACGTTACGCCGTGGCCGGCACCACGCCGTTTCAGCTGAAACGCTGCAACGAAGGGAGTGGGATGGCGCGAACTCCGTTCGCTGCCTCGCCGGCCACCCGTTCGGGCGCACCGCGCATCAACCCTCCCGACCGCTCAGCCGAACCCACTGTACGATCTCCTTCGGAGCTCGTGTGTGTTCGAATCCCAGAAACACGCTGCTCTTCGTCTTACGGAGGGAGTGGGATTCGAACCCACGCGGGTCTTACGACCCAACGCCTTAGCAGGGCGCCGCCTTAAGCCACTCGGCCATCCCTCCAAAGCGGATGCACCGACCGCGAGATCGGCGCATCCGAGTTGCCCCGCCAGGGCTCGAACCTGGACTCTTCTGATCCAGAGTCAGACGTGTTGCCAATTACACCACGGGGCAATGGAGCCACCTGTCGGAATCGAACCGACGACCCCGTCATTACGAGTGACGTGCTCTACCAGCTGAGCTAAGGTGGCTGGGTCTTGTCCAAGTGGAGCCGAGGGGAGTCGAACCCCTGACCTCTAGAGTGCGATTCTAGCGCTCTCCCAACTGAGCTACGGCCCCGTCTATTCCATGATAACCCCATGGGCGCGAGAGGACTCGAACCTCTGACCTCTACGATGTCAACGTAGCGCTCTAACCACCTGAGCTACGCGCCCGCGTCCTGCTCGCCGAACCCGCGGATCCGGCCGATGCGCCCGGGAGGACTTGAACCCCCAACCTCTTGATCCGTAGTCAAGCGCTCTATCCAATTGAGCTACGGGCGCGTGCGCCACCTGGCCGGCCGCCAGGAAGTGCCCACGACAGGACTCGAACCTGTACGCCGTTTCCGGCACTGGTCCCTCAAACCAGCCTGTCTACCAATTCCAGCACGTGGGCGACCCAACAGAGAAGATGTCGGCCGGGCTCCGGCATCGGGCGGGCAGGCCCGACGGGAACCGGGTGCTGTAGTGCTCGAGGAGGGACTCGAACCCTCACGGGGTTGCCCCCACAGGATCCTGAATCCTGCGCGTCTGCCAATTCCGCCACCCGAGCCAGCTACCCTTCCAGGCCCGTAGGCCCGACCGACAGTGGAGCCGAGGGGAATCGAACCCCTGACCTCTTGAATGCCATTCAAGCGCTCTCCCAACTGAGCTACGGCCCCTCACACCCCGGTTCCGCCGCATGCGGCGGAACGAACCTGCACCTGTCAATCATCTTGCGACAACCGCCCAGCGGGGCTGACGAGACTCGAACTCGCGACCTCCGGTGTGACAGACCGGCACTCTAACCAACTGAGCTACAGCCCCTCATCCACTGAACAACCCATCGCACCGCTCCATGCCCCGACGGGGAATCGAACCCCGGCCGCCACCTTGAAAGAGTGGTGTCCTAGCCGCTAGACGATCGGGGCTTTTCGGCTCCCCACAGGCCCGGAGGGACTTGAACCCCCAACCCCCGGTTTTGGAGACCGGTGCTCTACCAGTTGAGCTACGGACCTCTAATCAGCAACCCCCGCGGCGCGGAGGGCCATGGCCAGGGGCAGAATCGAACTGCCGACACCATGATTTTCAGTCATGTGCTCTACCAACTGAGCTACCTGGCCGGACAAAAAAACCGCCCGGGCCTTTCGGGGCGCGGACGGGAAACCAGCCTGGAGAAGCCTGGTGCTAGAGGCTCTCCGCTCCCGCCCGCATCCGCGGGCTCCACGTATCCGCGACGGTCCAGAACAGCAGTCGCGACGCGTCCACAGCTGCCAGGGCAACCCCGGCTCGCCTGCACGACCGACTCGGCGCGATCATCTGTCCTCCCGACTACCTCTACGTGGGAAACGCCGCCAATGTGGCGGCGCTTCAAGGCAAGTAGCGGGGGCGGGATTCGAACCCGCGACCTTCGGGTTATGAGCCCGACGAGCTACCAGACTGCTCCACCCCGCAGTAGGCCTCAAGTATACCCCGCCCGCGAGAGAAGTGTCAACCCGGCGCGGGCCCCGAAAACGTCATGTGATTCCGGGCAGAAACATCCATTTAATGGGCTTCGGACCTCCCGCCCGGATAGACCCGCGCCGGCACCCCAGGAAGAGGGAGGCCGGCGCGGGCGTGAGGCTGGAACCGCAGGCGGAGAACGCCGAGCGGACCCTTTCTACCTTCTCTTTCCGGTCTCCACGAAGCTGACGCACTGGCCCTGGTTCCTGAACCCGAATTGCGCCCAGCCGCCGTTCTTGCACTCCTCGGGAGTGGTGGGGCCGCCATTCGGTGTGTGACTCGTCACGACGGGAGCGGAAGTGATGGTCAGGTTGTCGATATAGGTGTTCCCCTGGCCGGCTGCGATGCCCAACCGCTGGAAGTTGCCCGTCACGGTCAGCGTGACCCACGCACTCTTCGTGGAGCTGGACGTCGAGGTCACGAGATTCCCGGAACCGTCGTACGCGTTCAGAGTGACATCCGAGTTCGGATCGACGTCGTAGATGTCCACACTGGCGGACACGGCCGGCTGCGTGAGGTCCATCACGACCTCGAGCAACCCCATCGTCGTCGGATTCGAGGGAATGAGCGCCACCGTGCCGTTGGGGCTCGGGCACGCGCCGTAATACGGCGTGCTCTCGAAGCTCAGTCCCTCGTACGGGTTTGGAAGGGTGTCACCGAACTGACAGTGCGGGGAGAGCTCGTCGAACGTGTGCGTCACGGTGAGAGTGTCCAACGGATCCACGACGAGGTTCGACTCCCTGACCGGATCGACCGCATTCGGGAGGGCCTGGTTGGGAGCCGTCACCTGTGAGTTGCTGCAAGCGCTCACGGCGGCCACGAGCATGAGACCGACCAAGCGCGAAGCGCCCGTCGGGAAGTCCGTATGACGTCGCGACATCGAACCGCCTCCGTCGAAGGTCTGACAGGGACTGGGAGCGGTAGCCCAAAAGGACTCGACACGCCCCACATGTAGATGCAGATCTGTCTCCCCCAGGCGGGAGCGGTGATTCGACGTCGCAACTACCGCGCCGTAGCGGGCGGGGCCAAGTGGCTGCGGGCGTGTCAGAGTGACTCGGCACCCAGCAGGCGACCCTCCCGCATGGGTAACTGCATGGGGGACCGACACCTACGTGAACGAAGACCGCACGACGCCGAGCCTGGTGGCACTACAAGCCCCCGGTATCCAGCGGGACTTTAGTGCCGGCTGCCGGCAAGAAGTATCGAGCTGCGCCGGCCAGACGGGGCGACCTTACGTCGGAAGCACTGGTAGCAAAGAAGGTATGCCCCCGTCGTGAACGGCGACCGGCACATCTCCTTGAAACCTCCGGAGACGGCCGCCGGAACCTTGAGCAGGCTCGAAGGCGGCGGTTATGTTCTCCGCCCTGTCGCCGCCGAAGGCGGCCTTGGGCCGGGATCGGAGGCACCTGCCTCTCGACCCGCGCCCCAAAGCAGGTAAGTTTGATGACCACGGGACGTGGCGCAGTCCGGTAGCGCACCTGAATGGGGTTCAGGGGGTCGCGGGTTCGAATCCCGCCGTCCCGATTGGCAAGAAGCAAGGCCCGACGCGGAGAATCTCGCGTCGGGCCTTTATCCATCCTCGCTGTGGGTCCACTTCTTGGGTCCACATTCGACCGTTCGCGGCCCGATTCGGGTGGAGCGTGAGGGCACCCGCTCCCACATGGATCCATGGGCAATCCTCCCAGGAGATGTGTCCACTTCCCGGAGGCATCCTGTCCCAAAACCAAGCCGACTCTAAGACGGCCTGTCGTTATGGCTGTCCGGAAGGCCGCAGCATCACTCGCAGTGCCTGTCGGCCCAGTATTGGAGCGTGACGGGATCCGCTCGTGTTCGTCAGCGTGCCGCTCGTGCTGTGCGCGGTGGCGCTCGTGGCGGTGTGGTGGCCGGCGCGGCGCGCGAACCGGCTGGATCCGTTGCCGGCGATGCGGTCCGGGCACGCGACGACGACTCGAACGGCTACGACCCTGCGCGGCCGGGCGTGCACGTCTGCGCGACGGCCGTCGCCAGCCGCAGGGCGCAGTCGAGCACCTCGTCGCGACCGGCGCGGATGCCCGCGATGGTCGGCGTTACCCGCTGTGGGTAGCGAAAACCTCGTCAGCCCCGAGATTAGTGGGTTCTTGACGACTCGGTGAAAGCGGGCGGCGATGGGGGATTGGATCAGGATTGCGGTATGGGCCCTCGTATCGGGACTCAGGAGTCGGCGGAATTTGGCGCTCGAGAACGTGGCCCTCCGACAGCAGCTGATGGTCCTTCAGCGACAGAAGGGGACGGTGCGCATGAAGGACCGCGACCGCCTCTTCTGGATATGGCTCCGGCGTGTCTGGCCGGGTTGGCGCCGGGCCCTCGTTCTCGTCCAACCGGCCACCGTCGTCGGCTGGCATCGCAGGGGATTTCGGGCCTACTGGCGCTGGAAGAGCAGGCCCAAAGGGGGACGGACGCGGATCGACCCGTCGGTGCGGCTCCTGATTCGCCACATGTGGAGCTCGAACCCGACGTGGGGCGCGCCGCGCATCCAGGCCGAGCTGCATAAGCTCGGGATCGATGTGAGCGATTCCACCATTCGGCGCTATCGGCCGCCGCGGTCCAGGCAGCCATCCCAGAACTGGCGCTCCTTTCTGGAGAAC
>JAJDNC010000031.1 GCA_022340865.1 Gemmatimonadota bacterium | reverse complement strand
CGGCGAGGCACCGCCGGCTTCGCGTGGGGCCTGGGGCTCTTCATCTTCTTCAGCGACTACTTCAGCCCGCTCTTCAGCGGCCCCATCGCGCGCCCGCTCACCGACCGCAGGCGCATCTCCCGGGAGATGCTGGCGTATCTCCTGGACTCGGGAAGCGCGCCGGTGGCCGCCCTCATCCCGGCGAGCGCGTGGGCCGTGTACGTAGCGGGGCTGCTCAAGGGGTACGGCCCAATCGACTCCATCCAGGCGGGCGTGGCGGTGTACACGCGTGCCATTCCGTACGACCTGTACGGATGGCTGGCCATGCTGCTGGCCGGTGCCGTGGCCTTCGGCGTGGTGCCCCTGTTCGGGCCCATGCGTCGGGCGGAACGGCGTGCCCGGGAGGAGGGCAAGGTGCTGCGCGACGGCGCTACGCCCATGATGGGCGAGGAGCTCTCGGGGATCGACCCCATCCCGGGCAAGCGCACCAGCCTCGTGCTCTACCTGGTGGTGCCCGTGCTCATCATCCTCGCCGTGGCGGTGGGCACCCTCGTGGCGACCGGCACCGCGCGAATCCTCGCGGCTTTCCTGGCCGCCGTCCTCTATCAGGCCGTGGCCATGAGCCTGGGCGGCCACCTGAAGAGCGTGGACGACGGCATGGAGCTGGCCGTGCGGGGCATCAAGGGCGTCTTTCCCGCCATCGTCATCCTGGCGCTCGCATACTCCATCAACGGCGTGTCGAAGTCCCTGGGCGCGGATGCCTACATCGTCTCCGTCACCCGGGGATGGATGCGGGCCGAGGCGGTGCCGGCGGTCACGTTCCTCACCGCCGCCTGCATCTCGTTCTTCACCGGCACGTCGTGGGGCACCTACGCCATCCTCACGCCCTTCGTCATGCCCATCGTCATGGGGATGACCGGGGGCGTGGTGAACGCCGGTGTGCTGGCCACCGTGGGCGCGCTGGTGGGCGGCGCTCTCTTCGGCGACCATGCCTCGCCGGTGTCGGACACCACCTGCCTCTCTTCCTTCGGCGCGGGCTCCGACCACATGGACCACGTCTCAACACAGCTCCCCTACGCGCTGGTGGCGGCGGGGCTCTCCGCCGCGATCTTCGCGGTGGTGGGAGTGGCGACGCTGTAGGAGCCAACGCTCCTGCTGCCGGGCGGTTCGCCGTATCTTTCGTGACGGGCAGCACGATTTCCTTCGCGCCGTCCGCATCGCGAACCGGATGAACGGCACAAGCAAGGAGGTGGCCCGTGGACGAAGTCGGCTGCGCCCGACCCACGGGAGGTCCCGTCGGGGGGCCGAAGGGGCACCAGCAAGCGACATCCGCAGATCCACCGACCAGCCAGGAGCGCAGCATGATCAAGGTTGGCCAGAAGGCGCCCGACTTCACGGCGCCGATGTTCCACGAGGGGAAGTTCGGGTCCGTCACCCTGTCGGACCATCTGGGGAAGTGGGTCGTCCTGTGTTTCTACCCGGGCGACTACACGTTCGTCTGAGCAACGGAAGTGTCGGCGGTCGCCGACAAGCATGGTGAGTTCCAGAAGCTCGGCGTGGAGGTGCTGGCCATGAGCGTGGACAGCGTCTTCGTGCACAAGATGTGGAACGAAACCGAGTTGTCGAAGATGGTGGATGGAGGTGTGCCGTTCCCCATGCTGTCCGATGCCGGTGGTAAGGTTGGCGCCGTCTATGGCGTCTACGACGAGGACGCTGGGGTGGACACGAGGGGGCGGTTCATCATCGACCCCGACGGCGTGGTTCAGGGCTTCGAGGTCCTGACGCCGCCTGTCGGCCGCAACGTGGCGGAGACCATCCGCCAGATCCAGGCGTTCCAGCACGTCCGGGAGACGAAGGGGGCCGAGGCCACGCCCTCCGGATGGCGGCCGGGCCGCCTCACTCTGAAGCCGGGGCCCGACCTGGTAGGGCGGGTCTGGGAGGTGTGGAAACCGGGGATGGAAGGCTGAGCCCCCGGTCCGGGCGCGATGCGGACGAACGCCCGGTGGACGTAGCCCCATCCAACGCCGCGCCCCGCCCGGGTGGACATCCCGGACGGGGCGCCGACGTTCCCCGGCGTGACGGCGACGGAGCATGCCGCCGCCGCGCGCCGTTCTCTCAGGTTCCCTTCTCGAACACCTCGGCGATGGGCATTATCGTGATGTCCTCCGCCTTCACCGGGATGGGGAACGAGGCGATCTCCTCGTCCTCGGCCAGGAGCTCCGGCGGCTGCTGGGCCGCGTAGCGGATGGGCGTCGCCTCACCCGAGAGCAGCTTGGCCTTCAGCGCCTCGGCGTTCGAGGTGATGAACACGACCCACATGTTGTCCGGCTGGAGGTTCCGGTCGATGGCTCCCTTCACGCTCTCCGGCGTGAGCTTCTCCAGGCCGGGACGGATGGAAGCCAGGTAACCGGGCTCGCCCAGCCCGTAGAACGCGTCATCCACCTTGTAGGCCAGCCTCCGCGACACCGTGGACCCATACGTCACGCTGAAGTTGTGCAGGTACAACCGCGCCCGCTCCACCTCGTCTGGAGGAAGCCCTTCGTCGGTGAGCTTCGCCAGCTCCCTCCAGGCCGCCCGCGTGGCGAAGAGCGTGCGGTCGTGCAGGTCGTCCGGACCGGTCCCCGAGATGGGCCGGATCCAGATCTCGAAGAGATTGCTGCGCCGCGCGTAGTTCACCGGGCGCTCCTGGGTGGTGTAGCTCCGCGGGAACGCCTCGATGTAGCTGTAGTCGCCGTAGTTCATGCCGCGGCGCTCGCGGATCACCTGGTACAGGTGGCTGAACGAGCTGCGGTGCTCCCCGAACCACGAGTTGACCAGCGCCATCTCGGTGAAGTCGGGGTCGCCCCGGACGAGCGGGATCGGAAAGCCCATCGAGATGGCCGACGCGTCGGTCTGCTTCTCCACGATGAGCACCTTCACTCCCCGGGGCATGGCCGGCTCTGGCGCGGCTACCGTCTCCACCGTGCCGGTGGGGAGGCCGTCGAGGTCCGCACGCACCCTCTCCACGAAGCCGTCGGGATAGCCGCCCCCGACCCCAACCACGACGTTGTTGCGCAGGTAGTGCTTGGCGTAGAAGTCCTTCACGTCCTGAAGCGTGATGGAGCGCACCGACTCAACGTATCCCTCTGCGGGGTGCGCGTAGGGTGTGCCCTGGTACGCCATCCAGTACAGCAGCTCCCGCGACAGCTCCTCGTCGCGGTTGAACCGGCGGGCGCGCTCGTCGTAGTTGAGGAGCTGGGCCTTCACCCGATTGAAGTCGTCCTCGGAGAACGCCGGCGACAGCAGCGCGTTGTGGAATAGAGTGTAGTAGCCGTCCAGGTTGTCCTTGTGCACGACGCCCCGGAAGACCGTCATCTCCTTGTCCACGGACGCACCGTAGCCGGCGGCCATGGGATACAGCTTCTCGACGATGGACTGGTAGGAATCCTGCTGCGTCGCTCCGTCGGAGAGCAGGCTCGCCGTGAGCAGCGCCAATCCCTCCTTGCCGACCGGGTCGTTCTGGGACCCCGCCTTGATCCAGACGTCGAAGGCAATGAAGGGCGAGTTCGGCTCGGACAACGCGATGGTGCCCTTCGGGGCACCTCCGCTGCACGCCGACACCACGCCGCCCGCGAGACCCAGAGCGGCCACGAGTGCGATGGTCTTCATGATCCACGCTCCGCCTGTACGAGGGTCACCTTTGTGAGGCCGCGGTCATCGAGCACCGTACGGGCGGCGTCCCGGATGTCCTCTGCCGTGATGGCGTCCAGCGTCCGGTAGTAGTCGTTGACCGCCTCGATCCCCCCGGTGTTCACGATGGGCTGGATGAGCGCGAAGGCCACGTTCTGGGCGGTCTCCAGGCGCATGAGGAACCCGTACTTCATGGCGCTCTTCGTGTTCGCCAGGAGCTTCGCGTCCACCAGGCTGTCGCGCGCCAGAGCCACGGCGGCTTCCAGCTCGGACTCGACGGCGTCGACGTCCGCCGGATCCGACACCATGGCGTTGAGGCTCACGACGCTCGGATCGCGGTCCAGGCCGAAGCCCGCGCCCAGCCCCTGTAGGCGCCGCTCCTGGATGACCAGCTTGCGGTACACGTCGGAGTTGGGGCCGAACGCCACACGCCCCAGCACCTCTATGGCCACGGCGTTCTTGTCGGTGCCGCTCCATGCCGGCGCCTTCCAGTTGTACGTGACGATAGGGAGCGTCCGTCCGCTGTACTCCACCGTGGCGGTGCGCTTGGCCGTCTGCTCGGGCTCGGCTTGAATGGCCGGGGCCTGGTATCCGGGCTCCCATCCGTCGTAGTACTGGTGGACGAGCGCCTCGGTGTGGTCCAGGTCCATGTCCCCGGCGATGACCAGCACCACGTTCTCCGGACGGTAGAAGCGGTGGAAGAAGCTACGTGAGTACTCGTATCCCTCGGGCATCGCCCGCACGTCGGCTTCCAGGCCTATGGTGGAGTGGCGGTACGTGTGCTTCAGGAACGCCGTCTCGCGTACCTTCCGGTCGAGGATGGAATACGAGCTGTAGGCGCCCTGCTGGTACTCGCCCAGGATGGCCCCCGCCTCGGTGCGGAAACCCTCCTCGGAGTAGTCCAGGTTCATGAACCGGTCAGACTCCAGGTCCATGACCTGCTCGAGGTACTCGGTCCCCGCCACCAGATAGTAGGCCGTGCGGTCGTTGCTGGTGTTGGCGTTGCGGAAGGCGCCCAGCTTCTCGGTGACGCCGTCGTAGTTGGGGTACTTCTTCGTGCCGCGGAACATCATGTGCTCGAAGAAGTGGGCGTATCCCGTCCTGCCGGGCTCCACCTCGTCCCGCGCTCCCGTGCGCACTACGCTCAGATACGCGATCTGCCCCGGTGCGCCGGCGCGGATGAGGTAGGCCCGCAACCCGTTGTCGAGATCCAGGCGCCGGTACTCGAAGGGGAAGATCCCGGCCGGCTCCTGGGCGGTGGCGTGCCCCGGAGCCGCGGCGACGATCCCTGCCAGCGCACCCAGGAGCACGAGCCCTTGGAGGGGTCTCATGGCTCGCTCTCGTGTGGAGTGGACAACGCCCGCGCCAGGGGCGTGGTGGGCAGGGGCCCACATTCCCGTGACGGCGCGGTCGGCAGGGCCTGGCGGGTCACCGGCTTCTGTCGGCGACCCGCCACCCGGAAGGCTACAGCACTACGTCCCTCAGGTCCAGCGCGGGACGGGACCCGTGCTGCGCGGCCGGAGGGCGCCGGCGGCGGCCGCTCTACAGCACCGCGTCCCTCAGGTCCAGCGACAGAGGGAGCTTCGGCGCCTTCCGATGGTGCGTGGCCTGCTCGTACGCGAAGGCGATCTTCAGCAGCTTGGGCTCGCTCCACGCCCGCCCGAAGAACAGGATCCCCACGGGAAGCCCCAGCACGTACCCGTTGGGCACGGTGATGCTGGGGTACCCGGCGATGGCCGCGGGACCCGAGCTCCCCCCGCTCTCGCCGCCCCGGTTCACCAGGTCGATGACCCACGCCGGACGCGACGTCGGTGACACGATGGCGTCGAGCTTGTGCTCCTCCATGAGGGCGTCGATCCCCCTGCCCCGCGCCGCCCTCAGCATGGCGTTCAGCGCGTCGAGGTACTTGGTATCGGTGAGGGGGCCGCACTTCTCGGCGGCCAGGAAGATCTCCTGGCCGAAAAAGGGCATCTCCTCTCTCTTGTGGGCGTCGTTGAAGGCGATGATGTCGGCCAGCGTGTGCACCCGGAAGTCCGCGGGCAGGCTCTCCAGGTACTTGTTGAGATCGGCCTTGAACTCGTAGTCCAGCACCGTGCCCTCGTTGCGGTTCATCTGCCGGAGCGTCGTCAGCTTCGCCGGATCCACGATGGTGGCGCCGGCGTCGGCCATGACCTCGAGGGCGTCCTCCATGAGGGCGTCCACCCGATTGTCGCGGCCGAAGAAGTTCCGCTCCACGCCGATGCGTGCCCCCTTCAGCCCGTCGGGGTCCAGGAACTGCGTGTAGTCCGTGTACGCGTGCCCTCGGGAGGCGGCGGTGGCGGCGTCCCGGGGATCCACGCCGGTCATGGATCCCAGGACGACTGCGGCGTCCCGCACCGTGCGCGCCATGGGTCCCGCCGTATCCTGGGTGTGCGAGATCGGGATGATCCCCGCGCGGCTCACCAGCCCCACGGTGGGCTTGATGCCCACGACGCCGTTGATGGACGAGGGGCACACCACGGAGCCGTTGGTCTCCGTGCCGATGGCCGCCGCGCAGAAGCTGGCCGAGGCGCCGGCACCCGAGCCGGAGGACGACCCGCACGGGTTGCGGTCCACCGCGAACGCGTTGCCGCACTGCCCTCCCCTCCCCGACCACCCCGACGACGAGCGCGTGGAGCGGAAGTTCGCCCACTCGGAGAGGTTGGCCTTGCCCAGGAGGATGGCACCGGCGGCCCGCAGCCGGGCGGCCACACCCGAGTCCTGCGCGGCGTGGTGCCCCGACAGCGCCAGGGAGCCCGCCGCCGTGACCATCTTGTCGGCGGTGTCGATGTTGTCCTTCACCAGGATGGGGATCCCGTGGAGCAGCCCCCGGAGCTTGCCGGCCTGGCGCTCCTTGTCGAGCTGGTCCGCCAGGTCCAGGGCGTCGGGGTTGGTCTCGATGACCGCCCGCAGGCGCGGGCCCTGCCGGTCCAGCTCACGGATGCGGTCCAGGTACAGCTCGGTGATCTGCTGCGAGGTCCACTTCCCCGACGCCATCCCTTCCATGAGGTCGGAGATGGCGACCTCCTCCAGCTCGAAGGCCTCCTTCGTCCAGGGTTGGTCGGCCATGGCCTGTGCCGCGGGGCGCGAGGTCTGGTCGGGCGCCGCGCACCCGGAGACCGCCCCGGTGGCGAGGGCCGCGGCCCCCAGGCCCGTAACCCTCAGGAAGTCGCGACGTTCGATGGAAGAGGAGTCGTTCCTGGGATCCCGGGTGTCCATGGGCTACCTCGCTTCGGTCGTGGAGCGATGCGTCGCCGGCCCTCGTACGCCCATGAGGCGGAGGCCGGCGCCTGGGATGGGGCTCAACGTGCGCCGGCCGTCGAGGCCCGGCAAGGCGTGGGGGACGCGGGCGTGCGACGTCGCCGCCTCAACTCCCCAGAGAGTCTAGGATGGGCTCCGTGAGTCCCTGCAGCGTCGGATGCGCCGGCGGATCCAGGGTGAAGACCACCACGTCGTTGGCCCCGGCACGCAGCCACGGCCCCGGCAGGTAGAGCGTCTGCTGGGGACCGATGTTCCAGAAGCGGCCGAGGTTGTGGCCGTTCACCCAGACCACGCCCTTCCCCCACCCCCGCAGGTCCAGGAACGTGTCCCCGGTGCTCGCCACCGTGAACGTGCCTTGATAGAAGGCCGGGCCCGGAGCCGCGCCGGCCCGGAAGCTCAGGTCCGCGATGCCGGCGCTGTCCATGGGGAGCGGGTAGATGTCCCAACCGGTGAGCTCGCGCCCGGCCAGGCGCACCGAGCCCATGAGGCCTTTACGCTCGTCGGTGAGCTGGCGGGCGAAGTTGATGCGCCCGTCGTTCTCCACCAGGACGTCGAGCCTGTGCGCACCCGCGGGCACGCTGAGCGCCGCCGACTGCTGCTTCAAGCGCCGGTCCACCGTGGCGGCACGCCGTCCGTCCCGGTAGACGACGCCGTAGTCGTTGAGGGAGTCGAAGGCCAGGGTACCGGAGACGGGGCCGCTGACGCGCGTGCGGTAGATGATGAAGCCGTAGCTCTGGCCCAGGCGCTCCATGGGCTCGGGGCGGGTACGGTGCACGGGCTCGGGGAGCGCGTCGAAGAGCGACACCGACCTGTCCAGCGGAAAGCTCGGGACCCCGATGACGGGAGGGGCCGGCGGTGGCGTGGGCAGCGTGTCCCCGGCCGGGAGGCGCTTCGCCATGGCCCCGCGGAAGGCCTCGTACTTCGGCGTGACGTGGCCGGCCTCGTCCAGGGCGGCATCGTAGTCGTAGCTCGTGGTCTGCGGCCGGTACGCGTCGTCGTAGAAGTTGGCTCCGCTCATGAAGCCGAAGGACGTGCCCCCGTGGAACATGTACAGGTTGAAGGAGCCACCGTGGTCGAGCATCCAGCCGAGCTCGTCGGCCTCCCGCGCCGCGTTCGTGGTGTGATGCGCGACGCCCCACCCGTCGAACCAGCCGGCCCAGTACTCACCGGCCATCAGAGGATCTTCCGGGCGGAAGGCATGGAGCGCCGCGAACGCCGCCTCGGCGTCGCCCGGCCCGAAGTTCACCACGGCCCGCACCCCCGGCAGCGCACCCCGTGGGAGCTGGCTGGGACCGTCGGCGGTGAACAGGAGCGTGGAGTCGAAGCCCGCCTCCAGGTAGTCCTTCTCCATGGCCTGCATGAACGCCGTGTCCGAGCCGAAGGAGCCGTACTCGTTCTCCACCTGGACCCCGATGATGGGCCCGCCCCGCGTGACCTGGAGGGGCGCGAGCTCCTGACCCACACGCCGGATCCAGCGGCGCGCGGCGGCCAGGTACCTGGTGTCACGGCTCCGCACGACGGTGGTGGAGTCCGCCAGCAGCCAGGCCGGAATGCCCCCCAGGTCCCACTCGGAGCACACGTACGGGCCCGGCCGCACGATGACGTGCAGGCCGAGCTCTCCGGCCGTGCGCACGAAGGCCGCCACGTCGCGCCGCCCGTCGAAGCGGAACTCCCCCGGCCTCGGCTCGTTGATGTCCCAGAACACGTAGGTGGTGACGGTGTTCAGCCCCATGGCCTTCGCCATCTCCAGGCGCTGACGCCAGTACGCCCGCGGCACCCGGGCGTAGTGGATGGAGCCGGAGCGGATCTGGAAGGGCTGGCCGTCCAGCCAGAACCGGCCGTCGTGGACCTGGAAGGCGTGGGCGGTGGATGCGGGAGCCTGCGGACGGGCGCACGCGGCGGTCAGGACGAGCGCGGCGCCGAGCGGGATCAGCAGTTTGTGGCTCATGGTTCAACATGGCGGTGTGGAATCCGGAAGGCCAACGCTCTGGAAGGTGGGCGGCCGCCTCGCCTCCGCTCGCGCAACTCCTGCACGCAACCCCCCGCACAACCGTGCAATTCCCTGCGCGCTGGGGCCGTCCCGGTCGCAGCCACCGTGGACGCGAGAACCTGTGGAGCCACAACGAGTTACGGGACATGGCGACGATGTGGCCCACCCCTTGCCTTCTTCCTCGGCCACGAACACACAGACGCATCCCGAAGAACCAACGGAGAGATCGGTCGCATGCTGCTCCCCCTCGCCCTCGTCGGTTCCCTGACCCTGGCGCCCGGCGGCAACCGTCCCTCCGACAGCATCCCGAAGCCTGCGCTCTTCCGGCCTACCCTGGAGAGCGTCGCGATCACCATGCCTCGGGTCGTGGCTCCGTCCGGCGGCGCGCCATTGTCAAACGTGGCCCTGTCCAACCCGGCGGCGACGTCGGCGGAGCCCGACCCGTCTTCTCCCCAGGTCATCGAGTACAGCAACGCCTACTACACGCGGCTGCAGATCCACAAGTGGGTCAGCATCGCGATGATCCCGCTCTTCGCGGGCGAGTGGGTGGTGGGCGAGAAGATGTACAGGGGCAATAGCTCGCGTTCGCTCCGTCTCGCCCACCAGTGGATGGCCGTCGGCATCAGCGGCCTCTTCGTGGTGAATACCGTCACCGGCCTCTGGAACCTCATCGCGGCGCGCCACGACCCCTACGGCCGCACGCGGCGCACCATCCACGGCGCGCTCATGCTCCTGGCCGACGCGGGCTTCGTCGCCACCAGCCTCACGGGGCATCGCAACCGTACCGGAGCCCAGAAGGGCTTCGTGTTCCAGGGCGTACGCAACCTGGCGCCTCACCGCAATCTGGCCATCGCCTCCATGGCGACGACGCTGGTGAGCATCGCCATCATGATCCCGCCATTCCGGAAGGACTGAGGGACCGATGGCCGCGCTGGCGCAGTACCTGGCGCACCTGTTCGCCCCGTGGGTCAACCTGTATTCGAATTCGCTCACCGTCGAGACGGTGGTGGTGTTCCTGCACGTGGGGGGACTCGTCGTCGCCGGCGGCCTCGCCTGGATGCTCGACCGCGCCGTGCTGCGGAGCGCTCGGGATCCCTCGCACCCGGCTCGAGCCGAGCTGGCCCGCGAGCTGGGGGGCTCCCACGGCACGGTCCTCGTCGGGCTGGGCGTCGTCGTCTTGAGCGGCGTGGCCCTCACGGCCGCAGATCCCAAGACGTTTCTCGTGTCATGGATCTTCTGGACGAAGATGGCGTTGATCGTCCTCCTGCTCTTCAACGGATGGCTGCTCAAGCGCGCGGGAGCGCACGTGGCCACCGAGCCCGAGGCCGAGCTCTCGTTTCGGCGACTGCACAGGGCCGCCATCCGCAGCACCGGCCTGTGGGCGCTGACCATCCTCGCCGGCGTGGCTTTGTCCCAGTCCTGACCGAATCCGATAGATCGTACGAGATCCGATATGAGTGAGATCACACTTCCGACCCTGACGCCCCGGAGCGACGCATCGATCCGCATGGCGGGTTCCGACGAGGTCTGCGACGCGTGCGACTCCTGTGTGGGACGCAGGGACTTCGTCCTGAAGGGCCTCGGCGCCCTCGTCGCCGCCGCCGTCATGGGGACTCTCCCGCCATCGCTGGCTGCCCAACCCATACGGTGGATTCAGGGGACCGGGTCCGGCTCTGCCCGCCGCTACCCGGTCCCCTCGGAGGACGGCGTCCACGTGGACCGCTCCGCCGCGATCATCGTGGTGCGCCACCAGGGAGAGCTGGTCGCCTTCTCGCTGGCGTGCCCGCACCAGCACGCGGCGCTCAGGTGGCTGGCGGACAAGGACGTCTTCCAGTGCACGAAGCACCACTCCGAGTACACGCCCATGGGCGTGTACCTCAAAGGGCGCGCCACCCGCAACATGGATCGCCTGGCCATCAGCGTCGTCGGCGGCCAGCTCGTGGTGGACGCCGGAACCGTCTACAGAAGTGACAAGGACCCCAGCGGTTGGGCGGCCGCGGCGATCCAGGTCTCCTGAAACCCAGCGCCAGAAGGGAGCCATCCATGGACTACGTGAACCCCCGCTCCAAGCCGCTGCCCGTCCTCGAGCCCGAGGCGACGGAAGCCGCCGACCCCGATCGCCGTGCCTTCATCAGCGAGGCCGCGCGTCTGGCGGCCCTCGCCGTGCTCGTGAGCGCCTGCAGCGGGGGCCTGGGGTCCGTCACCGGCCCCGGAAGCAGCACGCTGAGCAAGGCGATCACCGTCAAGCTGTCGGACTACCCTGGGCTGGCCAACCCGGTGAGCGCCGTTCGCATAAACGGCACCAACATCCCCTTGGCATTGGTCAACGAGGGCAACGGCAAATACGTTGCGCTGTCGCTGATCTGCACGCACCAGGGCGGTACCGTGCAGTGGAACGGCCAGATCTTCATCTGTCCGGTCCACGGTGCGGAGTTCGCGTCCGACGGCCACTGGATCGGGGGCCAGCCGACCACCAACCTGGTGAGCTTCCCCACGTCCTACGACGCCTCCGCAGGCACCGTCACCATCTCGCCCTGAGATGCGGAGGCGGGAGGCATCGGAGGCCCGGCTTTCACCTCCCCCCGGACGCGCAACGCCGCCACGTCGTCCCGCGGCGCGCCGTGAGCGTTTCAGCGCAGCTCCAGCTTCTCGATCTTGTAGAAGAGCGTCCGCACGCTGAT
>JAJDNC010000008.1 GCA_022340865.1 Gemmatimonadota bacterium | reverse complement strand
CTCTCGACCCGCGCCCCAAAGCAGGTAAGTTTGATGACCACGGGACGTGGCGCAGTCCGGTAGCGCACCTGAATGGGGTTCAGGGGGTCGCGGGTTCGAATCCCGCCGTCCCGATTGAGGCTCCTCGGCCAGACCGGCCGTCGAGCCTTCTTCGTTGTCGGGAGACGCAGGAGGGACGGCGGGATTCTCGGACTCGCCGGAGGCGAGGACGGGAGACGCGAGGCACTCGCGGACCAGAACCGTAGGTTCGAGCCGAGCGGCCCGAGTTGCCCTCGAAGACCTATCCGTCTTCCCGCGAGACGAGCGAGGATGGCCGAAGGCCACCGCAGCTCCATCCGGCCCGATGGACGATGACCACCAGGGGCCCCTGGCAGGGTGCTGAAGAAGGGGAGCACCCTGCTAACCTGCCACCCCTCCGCCATCCACCACCAACGCGGTACCGGTCACGAAGGAAGAATCGTCGGAAGCCAGGAAGAGAACCGCCCGGGCGATCTCGTCCGGCGTGCCGACACGGCCAAGGGGACGATCGGCGGCGGCGGCGTGGTAGTCCTCCCAGGAAATGCCTCGCTTCTCAGCTTCGTCCGGAAGCATGGGCGTCTCCACGTCACCGGGACAGACGCAGTTGACCCGAATCCCGTGGGGGCCGTGATCGATGGCCATGGCCTTGGCCATGACGATGAGACCACCCTTGGCCGCACAGTAGGCGGCTGCCTTGTTCCCACCCAGGATCCCCCACCCCGAGCTGTTGTGGATGATGGATCCACTCCCCCGCTCGATCATCGAGGGGAGGGCGTACTTGGACATGAGGAAGGCGCCCTTGAGGTTGGAGTCGATGGTCTCGTCCCACTCCTCCTCGGTGCATTCCGGCACGGACTTCGGATGGATGACGCCGGCGTTGTTGAAGAGCACGTCGATTCGGCCGAAACGCTCCAGGGTGGCCTCCACGGCGCGTCGGCAGTCCTCGGCCAGGCGGACATCGGCCTGGAGGAAGAGAGCCCTACCCCCCGACTCGGTGATGATCCGGACCACCTCCTCCCCCCGTTCCCGGCTACGCCCCGTGATGGCGACGGCCGCACCTTCCTCGGCCAGAAGGAGTGCCGTGGCCCTGCCGATGCCGGATGTCCCACCGGTGATCAGAGCAACTCGTCCTTCCAGCTTCATGGGGATGCTCCTCTCTGGATGGTATCGCGTGTTCCCGAGCGGACGATCCTCACTGGACACTCCCCAGCGCCACCCTGATGGCCTCTCCGTTCACGCCGCTGGATTCCTCCGAAGCCAGGAAGGCGATGACTTCGGCCACCTCGTCCGGGGTCACCACACGGCCCGCCGGGTACAGCGCGTCTCTTTCCGCCCACACACGGTCCGTCGTGACGCCGCGATCCCGGGCCTCGGCTTCGGCCGAAAGATCGGCCATGGGCGTCCGTACCCAACCAGGCAGCACAGCGTTGGACGTCACCCCGTACGCTCCGGCATCCTGGGCCACGGATCGCATCAGACCCAGCAGCCCGGCCTTGGAGCTGTTGTATGCGCTCCCCGCGTGCTCCGCTACCTCTGCGGAGGTGGAGCTGGTGTAGACCAGGCGGCCGTACTCTCGGTCGACCATGCCCTTCAGAACCGCCCGGGACAGGAAGAAGGGCCCGTCCAGGTTGATGCGCATGGACTCGGCCCAGGCCTCCGGGTCCTGCTCCCAGAGCACCCGCTCGTGGGCCGAGCCGATCCCATGGTTGCACACGAGGATCTCGATGGGCCCCAGCCGCTCCTCCGTCTCCCGCACGGCCCGGGCGCACCCCTCGGCCGTGCCCAGGTCTGCCGCCAAGTAAGCCAGCCCCAGCGTTCTGAGCTGGTCCTCGCTCCGGGCCACCGCCATCACCCGAGCACCTCTGGACTCCAGGAGCCTCGCCGCCGCCCGGCCGATCCCACGTCCGGCTCCTGTGACCAGCGTCACCCGCTCTTCGACTCCCGGCATGCCTGGACTCCTGTCACGATTCGGACGGAAGAGAGGGGCCGGACGACCCACGGGTGCCGTCCCCGGGGCCGACGAACCTCCTGCGAAACGTCCCATCCTCGCCGCCCCGGTCCGGAGATACGATCATGACCCGGAAACGCTCCGCCAGCCCCTCGATGATGTCTCTCGCGTGGCCCCTGGCCGATGCGCCCGGCTCGACCTCCCAGGCCGTGTAGACGTCGCCGAATGCGGTTCCCGGCTGGTAGTCGAAGATCACTCCGCAGGCGTCCGGGCGGAGGTCGCTGTCGACGGTCCCGTCCACCTCGAGCACGCCTCGCAGCCACTGGCATGCGAAGTTCCTGCACGACGCCGGGCGGCGGGCGTAGATCCCACAGCCCGATGAGTGAAGGTGCTTGCAGGCTTGCCAGGCATCCTTCTCCAACTCGTGAACGGCCATGGCCCGGCAGCAGGCGGAGCACGAACCGCACACGCGGGACGGACGCTTCACGACGGCCACTCCTCCGGCGGGGACGGGAGGAGGGCGGGTATCCGCAGGGAGCCAGGGAGACGCATTCGGTCCTCAATCCACTCTCAGGCTCCTCCTAACCTCCGCCAATCCGCCCCCGTCCATCACCCGCGTGTAGCCCGCCTGCCTCAGGGCCTGTGCCGCGACCGCGGATCGTGATCCGGTGGCGCAGTACACGAGAATTCCCGCATCGCGCGCGATGCCGCGGCTCTCCAGTGCCGCGCCGTTGATCTTCGGCAGGGGGATGCATATCGCGCCGGGCATGCGACCGAAGAAGAACTCCAGGCGTGAACGCACGTCGATCAGTACGCTGACCTTCTTGTTGCGGAACTTCATCGGGTTCCCGGGCTCGTTGTGGACGGCTCCGTCGGCTGTGGAAGAGGTCGTAGTGTATCCAGGCGGCCGTTGGTGGCCAATCCCTTCGCCTCCGCCTCCGAAAGGGCGCCATCCGACGTGGAACGTTCAGGCGGTCTCGAGCACCTCGAACCGCTCGGCGACGGTCGCGAACAGCTCCTCGTCCTCGTCGGGTGCGGCGGAGCCGCAGCCTCGAGCCCGACCCGGGCGGCCTCTGCCAGCTCGGTGGCGGACTTTCCCTGCCCGAACGACGATCGGAATACGATGAGGATTCGCCGCCGGTCCGAGCGGTCCCCGAGCCTCGCGGTCCCCCACGGGCTGCTCTTCAGGTCCGGCGCCCGCTCGTCCCAGCTCGGGGACGTGCACGGATCAGTCCCCGCGCAGGGTCTCGGCGGGGTCCAGGGAGCACGCCCGCCGGGCCGGCTTGAGCATCGCCGCCACCGCCACGCCGACCAGAGCACCGGCAATCCCCAGGAACACCGGCGGGTCGAGGGGCGCGATCCCGTAGAGCTGCCCCCGCACGAGCTGCGCGGCCACACCCGCGGCGAGGAGTCCAGCAGCGACGCCGATGCCCACGGTGAGGAGGCCCTGGCGGAGCACGAGCGAGCGGATCTCCCGGCGGCTCGCCCCCAACGCGACCCGGACGCCGAACTCGTGGGATCGCTGGCTCACCCCGTAAGCTGCGGCCCCGTACACGCCCACGGCGGCGAGAAGGAGCGCGAGCAAGCCGAGCGCCGCATACAGGAGCGCGGCCACGCGAGCCGGGCGCAGGCGCTCCTCGAGCACGTCGTGCAGCGAGGTCACCGATACCAGGACGTTCGAATCGAGCTGGCGGGCCGCGGCGAGCACTTCCGGCGTCGCGTCCGCGTGAGCGGCGACGCGGACCACGAGCGTTCCCGCGAAGGCTCGTGGTGGGATCGCCGACCAGAAGAACGCCCAGCCTTCACGTTGCCAGCCGCCGTGGAACGCATCCCGGGCGATGCCCACCACTCGTCGGGGCTCGCCGTTCGGCGCTGCGAACACCTGGCCCAGGGCTTCCTGATTCGGCCAGTACCGGTGGGCCATCGTCTCACCGATGACCGCCGGCTGGGGCTCGCCCGAGGCGGGACGGCTCGCGGGCAGCCCCGCGCCGCGCAGGATGGGGATCCCCATCGTCGCGAAGTACCCGGGTGAGACGTAGACGAAGAACACCTGTCCTTCCTTGAAGTCGGGAGCCGCCGCGTTGGGATCGCGCACGAAGACCGCCGCGGACTGGCCGTCGAGGGGAAGCGCGGAGGTCAGAGCCGCGCCCTGGACTCCGGGCAGCGCGGCCACGCGTGTCTTCCACGTGTCCAGGAACGCGGCGGCCTGCTCGGCGGAGTAGCCCTCGTCGCCGAGGTCGGGCCGGAAGCCATAGATGTGGTCGATCCGGAAGCCGAGATCCGCGCGCTGCTCGAGGACGAAGCTCCGCGCGAAGAGCCCGGCCAGCACCAGCAGGAGGAGGGAGCCCGCGAGCTGGGCCGCCACTACGGCCTTGCGCAGCCTGTAGGTGCGTGGGCCGGGGCCGCCGCCCGGCGTATCGCTTCGCAGGGCCGAGGCCAGATCGATGCGCGATGTCTCCAGGGAGGGCATGAGCCCGAACAGGAGGGCGGCGATGAGGGACACCCCCAGGGCGTAGCCCACGATCCGGAGATCCGGCGCCGCGTCGACGGGGAGCCCGCCGGGCACGAGGATGCGGGCGAACACCCCGGGCAGCCAGATGGAGAGGGCGAGCCCCATCCCCCCACCCACGAAGGCCAGGAGCAGGCTCTCGACCAGGAGCTGGCCGACCACCTGGTGGCGGGCCGCGCCCAGGGCGCGCCGGATGCGCACGGCCCGCTGCCGCGCTGGCATCCGTGCCAGCATCAGGCTCGCCACGTTCAGGCACGCGATCAGGAGGATCAGGCCCGCGAGAGAGAAGGCACCGATGCGAGACGAGCGCACCTGGGCCGCCAGGATGGGTCCGCTGGCAAGCGTCGCATGATCGACCAGGACCGTCGTTCGGCGGCCCGGATAGGAGGTGTCCCTGGAGCGGCCGATCCCGGTCAGCTCGGTTGCGGTCCCCTCCGGCGTGGCGCCCGGCCGGAGCCGCCCGACCAGGGCCAGCCAGCTCAGGTCCGGGTTCCGCAGCCGGTCGGGGGCCAGGGCCGGCTCCATGGTCACCGGAACCCAGAGGTCCGGCTCCTCCAAGCCGGTACCGGTGAAGTCGCGACCGGCCACACCCACGACGGTGAACCGCGTCCGGTCCAGGCGGATCGTCCGGCCGACGATGCCGCCGTCGCCGCCGAAGCGCGACTGCCAGAGGCCATAGCCCAGCACGACCACAGGCACCTGGCCGGCGGCGCCGCAATCGCCCGGCTCCAGACCGCGACCCAGCAGCACCGGCGCCCGCAGGACCTGGAAGTAGCTGCACGTCACCACGAGGGCCGACACCCGGAGGGCGGCCTCGCCGGCCATGGTGGCACCCACGGAGGCGAAGCCCGCCAGACCCGAGAGCGAGCGCGCACGGTCCCGGTACGCGAGGTACTCGGGGTACGAGACCATGTCCGACGTTCCGTTCACATACCTCGATCCATCCCCCACCTTCATGCTCGCACTACCGAAGTGGCCCAGCGGCATGCCCGCGAAGGTCTGGTGGATGGTCACCAGCCGGTCGGCGTCCGGCAGGGGAAGCCCGCGCATCGTGAGCGAATAGAGAAAGCTGAACAGCGCGCAGTTCAGGCCGATCCCCAGCACGAGCGTGAGGATCGCCACCACGGTGAAGCCCGGCTCACGGCGCAGCGTCCGGAGCGCGAGGCCGGCGTCCCGCGCGAGTTCGGCGATGAGCCGTCCGACCCCGCCGACCCAGCTCCGCCGCGTCCAGGCGTCGGGCGGGAAGGCCTGGGAGACATCGCCGAAGCGGGCGCGCGCCTCCGCCCTCGCCTCCGAGCGCGTCATACCCTCCACCACCAGCGCGTCCGCCTCGTGCTCGAGGTGCGAGCGCACCTCCTCCTCGATGTCCACCCGGGAGCGACGATGCCGGCCCATGCGCCTCAGCCTCCGGCGGGATCGACGCCCAGCACCCGGGACACCGCGTCCGTGACCCGCTGCCATCGGCCGGTCTCCGCCTCGAGCTGCCGTCGACCCTTGACCGTCAGGATGTAGAACCGCGCGCGCCGGTTGTTCGCGGAGATGCCCCACTCCGCCGCGACCCAACCGCGCCGCTCCAGCCTCTGGAGCGCCGGGTAGAGCGAGCCGTGCTCCACCAGGAGCACGCCCTCCGAGCTCTCCTGAATGGCTCGTGCGATACCCTGCCCGTGCTCCCTGCCGAGCTCGAGCGTACGCAGGATCAGGAGGTCGAGGGTGCCCTGCGGAAGGGCCTCGCGTTCATCTTGGGTAGACATTCTACCCGAGAATACAGGGGGCCCCGCATCCGGTCAAGACATGGTGATGCTTCCTGTATTTCCGCGCCATCGCCATCGGTCGGCGGCGCTCAGGGCGTTCATCGACTTCGTTCGGAAGGAAGTCCGGGGGTGGGACCGGCCCGGGAATGAGGAGGAGTCGGAACATCGGACACCCACCACTGGCTAGCGCCCTTCGCCGAGCTCCCGGTCGAGAAGCCCGAGCAGGTCTGCCACCGGGACCTTCGCGTTCTGCAGGATCTCGATGCGGTTCGCCATCGCGATGTCGTGCAGCTGAAAGGCCGCGATGATCTGCGGGTACCTGCGGACCTGAGCGAGGCTGAACGAGCGCAGGAGCTGGGCGGGCGGCAGACCCGGTGCACGTCGCCTCAGGGCGTCGGTACCGGCGTTCGCGAGGAGCTCCTCACGCGCGTGCTCGAACTCACGACCGTTGTTCCACGCCGCGGTCTCTGCCTGGCCCAGCGAGCTCCGGATCTGGTCCACCTCGTCCACGTACCGCACGAGGGCGGATCGCAGGGTGGCCGATCCGACGTTGTTGATGTCTCCCGTGGAGAGGAGAGCGTCGACCGTGCCGGTGCGGAACCAGACGTCGTCGATCCCGAAGTGCGGGTTCACCGACTCCGGAAGCTCGGCCCAACTGCGGCCCGACAGGAGCGTCTCGACCATGAGCTGCGAGTCCGCGCCGCTGCGCTGGTCCTGGGCGATGGACTTGTCGATGAGGCTGTCGGTAGCCCGCAGGTCGACCTGCAGCGTCTCCAGGTAACCGTGGATCCGGGCGCGGTCCTGCCGATTCTGCCACCAGGCGTTCGCGGCCAGCGCCAGGATCACGCCCACGATGATCGTCGCGAGGCTGCCGACGGCCCGGGCGACTCTGGATCTCTTCGTAGATGCCACGGTCATCTTTTCTCTCCCGTGTGTGCACTCGGGGACCGGGGGTGACGTCAGGGGAAACAGGGCGCTTCAAGGCCCTCATGGGTTAGACGCACCGTAGGATGGCGGCCGGGAGAGAGCAAGAAGAATGCGCAGGCCCGGGCCCCGGGAGGTGTCCGGGGTCTACGCCGCACGGTCCCAGGGGAGTCGGACGTCCCCGTCAGCACGGGATCGCCGGAGAACATCGACGCTTGTAGATTTGCCGCCCCTCTTCTACCCTGATTCCAGACCGTAGACGGGTGGAAGCCCGAGCCCCGGGTCCCGTCTGGCATATCGTGCCGTGGTGTCCAACGCCTGCGCCCGCGCGCAGCAGGACTGGGTAGGTAACGTGCCGGAAAGTGGGCTTGTCTTCATTGTCGACGACGACAGCGCCAACGTCGACACGCTGCGGCAGCTCCTGGCGGACGCTGGATACCAGGTAGAGAGCTCGGCCAGGGGCCAGGACGCGCTCGAAGCCATTGCGGTCGCCGGCCCCGATCTGGTGCTGCTGGACACGCATCTGGCGGACTCCGAGTCCTTTCCGTTCTTCCGTGAGCTGAGGCAGAGCCAGGCCGGGCGAGAGATCCCGGTGATCTTCGTGGCTGCCCTGGATGACGTGGAGGCACGGCTCAAGGGCCTCGAGGCCGGCGACGACCTCATCGTCAAGCCCTTCGACACGCGCGAGATCCTCGCCCGAATCGAACGCCAGGTCACCGTGTCGAAGGTTCGGGCGGCCCTTCGTGAGTCGGAGGCGAAGTTCCGGTCGGTGATGGAATCCGCCATCGACGCGATCATCTCCGCCGACTCCACGGGCATGATCCGGTCGTGGAACTCCGCCGCCACCGCGTTGTTCGGATTCCAGGAATCCGAGGTGATCGGCCAGCCCATCGAATTGATCATTCCCGAGCGCTTTCGTGACCAGCATCAAGAGGGCGTTCACCGAGTGAGCTCGGGAGGCCCCAGCCACGTGATCGGCAAGACGGTCGAGCTCGCCGCGTTGCGGAAGAACGGCACCGAGTTTCCGGTCGAGCTGTCTCTGGCGACCTGGTTCCTGGATGCGGAGCGGTACTACACCGGCATCATCCGCGACATCAGCGAGCGCAAGCAGGCTGAACAGAAGTTCCGTTCCGTCACCGAATCGGCGATCGACGCGATCATCTCTGCCGACCACACCGGCGTGATCGTGAGCTGGAACCGGGCCGCTACGCGAATCCTCGGATACACCGAGGAAGAGGTGATAGGACAACGCCTCGAGCTCATCATCCCCGAGCGCTTCCACCAGGCCCATCGCGAAGGAATGGCGCGTTTTACGGCCACCGGCGAAGGCAGGGTCATCGGCACGACGGTGGAGCTCTTCGCGCGCACCCAGAGTGGCGCCGAGGTGCCCATCGAGCTCTCGCTGTCCACATGGACGGTGCGCGAAGAGCGCTACTACACCGGCATCATCCGCGATATCGGCGAGCGCAAGCGCGCCGAGGAGGCGCTGCGTGCGAGCGAGCAAGCGCTGCGGGAAAAGACGGAGGAGTTGAAGCGGAAGAACGAGGTATTGGAGGAGACTCTGCGCCGGCTTCACGACGCACAGGATCAACTCATCATCCAGGAGAAGATGGCTTCGCTGGGCAAGCTCAGCGCCGGCATGGCCCATGAGCTGAACAACCCCGCGGCCGCCGCTCAGCGTGCCGCGGCGCAGCTGCAGGCGACCTTCCAGCAGTTGCAGGCCCTACGGCTCAGGCTGGGTGGCGAGAAGATGGAGCATGCTCAGGTGGACAGGCTCACGGAGCTGTATCGAGACGCCTGGGAGCGTGCCCAAGAGCGCGTTCAACTGAGCGCACTCGACCGCAGTGATCGCGAATCGGCCCTGGAGAGCTGGCTCGAGGGCCGGGGCATGGAGGCGACCGACGGACTGGTGCCGGCCCTGGTCAGCCTCGGCTACCGCCCGGAGGAGATGACGGAGCTGGCGGGGATCTTCCCCGGCCGGCGGCTCGGGCCGGTCATCGACTGGCTCGGGAGCACCTATACGGTGTTCGGCCTGGTCGGCGAAATCGCGCTCGGCACCGAACGCATCGTCGAGATCGTCCGGGCGCTCAAGACCTACACGTACATGGATCGGGCCCCGATCCAATCCGTGGACGTGCGCGAGGAGATCGACAACACGTTGGTCATTCTCCACAACAAGCTGAAGAGGGGTGTCAGGGTCCACCGTGAGTACGCCGAGGATCTGCCTATCATCCAGGCGTATGCGGGCGAGCTGAACCAGGTCTGGACCAACCTCATCGACAACTCCATCGACGCCATGGAAGGCCATGGCACCTTGACCGTCAGGGCACGAGGCGAGGGCCCGTGGGTGGTCGTGGAGATCGAGGACGACGGCACGGGCATTCCCGAGGAGATCCAGTCCAAGGTCTTCGACCCCTTCTTCACGACCAAGGCGCCCGGCGCGGGTACCGGGCTGGGCTTGAACATCAGCCGTAATCTCGTCGTGCAGAGACATGGCGGTGAGATCACCGTGGCTTCCACACCGGGCCGCACCTGTTTCACCATCCGACTGCCCATCGGCTCGAGCCCCGCCGGATGACCGCGAACAGGGAGCAGTCATGGCCAAACCCGTGATCATGGCGGTCGACGACCAGCCGCAGGTGCTCAACGCCATCACACGTGACCTGAACAGCCACTACCAGAAGGACTTCCACATCGTGCAGGCGGCCTCCGGCGCCGACGCATTGGAGGCTGTACGGGAGTTCAAGCGGCGGGATACGCCCGTGGCGCTGTTCGTGGTTGACCAGCGCATGCCGGAGATGAGCGGCACCGAGTTCCTCGACGAGGCCATCAAGCTCTACCCGCATTCGAAGCGGGTGCTGCTGACCGCCTATGCGGACACCGATGCGGCCATCGCCAGCATCAACGCCATCGGTCTCGACTACTACCTGATGAAGCCCTGGGACCCGCCGGCGGAACGGCTGTATCCGGTGCTGGACGACCTGCTGGGCGATTGGCTGGCCAGCGTGCCGGTCCCCTATGACGGCATCCGTGTGGCCGGCACCCTGTGGTCGGCCAAGGCACATGCCGTCAAGGAGTTCCTCGCGCGCAATCAAGTGCCCTACAGGTGGATGGACGTCGAGCGGGACGCCCAAGCGAGAGAATTGGTGGAGGCGAGCTCCGGGGGACGGCCGCCACTACCCATCCTGTTCTTCCCGGACGGCAGTCTCCTGGCGGACCCGGACATCCGGACGCTGGCGGAGAAGGTGGGGCTCAGAACCCCGGCACGGCAGCCCTTCTACGATCTCGTCATCGTCGGAGCCGGGCCGGCGGGGTTGGCTGCGGCCGTCTACGGGGCCTCCGAAGGGCTCCGGACCGTTGCCATCGAGCGCGAGGCCGCCGGGGGGCAGGCAGGCACGAGCGCGCGGATCGAGAACTACCTCGGCTTCCCCAACGGCATCATGGGAGGAGACCTGGCACGACGCGCGCTGACCCAGGCCAAGCGTCTCGGAGCGGAGGTCTTGTCGGCCCACGAGGTTGTCGGCCTGCGGGTGGAGGATCCGTACCGCATCGTAACCCTGGACGACGGCAGCGAGCTGAGCTGCCATGCGCTCCTGCTCGCCACAGGGGTCAAGGTCCGGGAGTTGGACGTACCCGGCCTCGAGCGGCTGGTCGGTACTTCGGTGTACTATGGGGCGGCCACCTCGGAAGTCGTCAACTACAAGGGCGGCAGGGTCTTCGTGGTCGGCGGTGCGAATTCCGCCGGCCAGGGAGCGATCTATCTGTCGCGGTACGCGAGCCAGGTCACCCTGCTCGTGCGGGCAGACTCCTTGAAGGCGAGCATGTCCAGCTATCTGGTCGACCAGATCGAGCGCACCGAGAGTATCTCGGTCCGGTTCAACTCCGAGGTGACGGCTGTGACCGGTGGCGACCACGTCGAGAGCATCGAGGTGAAGGACATGACCACGGGTGAGACCGAACCCGTGCCCGCGGATGCGATGTTCATCTTCATCGGTGCGATCCCCGCCTCGCTCATCGCGGCAGGCGTCGTCGAGCGCAGCGACGACGGGTTCATCCTCACCGGCCCGGATCTGATCCGCAACGGCCGCCGGCCGAAGGGTTGGAGATTGAATCGGGACCCCTTCCTCATGGAGACCAGCGTCCCGGGCATCTTCGCGGCCGGCGACGTCCGATTCGGGGTGGTCAGGCGGGTCGCCTCGGCAGTCGGCCAGGGCGCCACCGTGGTGAGCCTCGTCCACAAGTACCTGGAGACGGTCTGAAACCACCCCGCCCTTCCCGCAGGATTCGGAAGATCGGAGCGGCATCGCCGACCACGGGACGCAGAGTCCCGCCCAGTCTCTACTGGCGCTCGCCCTCAGCCGGCGCCAACTCGTTCCCGATCCCCATTCCGAGGATGCAGACGAGCAGTGAGACCATGGCCGGGAGGTTGAACACGTCGGCTCCGAGAGATCCGAACAACACGCCCCCGATCAGGAGCCCGGCGATGGACGCGATGGCTGCGCCGCTGCCGGCCAGTCCTTGAACGGTGCCCTGCAGCCGAGGGCCGGCCGCCCTGGACAGGAGTGATTGAAAGGAGGGCCACATCAGACCGTTGCCGAGCGCCAACAAAACCGCGCCGACGTACAGCCACTCCCAGCGGGAGGCCCGGAAGAACAGGAAGCTGACGGCCAAGAGCACGCTTCCACCGATCACGAGGACGCGCTCCGACCACCGCATGGCGGCACGCTTGAGGATCGGACCCTGGGCGACCACCATCAACAGGCTGAGCACCGCGAAGAAGGTCCCCGTCTGCGCCAGCGTCCAGTGCATCGCACGCACGACGTACATCGGAAACACCACGTAGAAGACGTTGAACGCGAGGAACACCAGCAGGTTGAGGACCAACAGCCGTGGAACAACGGGCATGCGCGCGATCTCGGCGAGTGACGTCTTCCTGCCTTCCGTTCCCCGGAAGCAGTCCTTGGGCTCCTGGCCCAACACCCTCTGCGTCCCGGAGCGTGCGGGGATTCTCTCACGCGCGCAGGGATGCGACTCCGGCACACCGACGAGGATCATCACGCACCCGACGACCGAAATGAGAAACGCAGCCGTGGCGGGCGCCATCTCTGCCCAGGCAGTCGCTCCCAGCAGCCCTGCCAGCGCGGGGCCGACAACGAAGCCCAGGTTTCCGGAGATGGCGAGGCGGCCGAAGTTGGCGGCGCGGTCCTCCTCGGTCGTCACGTCGGCCAGATAGGCGTTCGCCACCGACGCGTTGCCCCCGGTGATACCGTCGAGCGCCCGCGCCGCAAAGAGCACGATGAGTGGGACGGTCAAGGTAAACGCCCCGAGCGCGTGCGATTCGACCCGCACCAATGACGTCACGGGTAGCATGAGCGCAACCAGGAACAGGCCCCAGGAGAGCGCCGTGCCGAGCTGGCTGAGCAAGAGGATGCGCCTGCGTCCGTATCGGTCCGACCATCGACCGAGGATCGACGCGCCGACGAGCTGGAAGAAGGAGTAGGTCGCACCCATTACCCCGTAGACAAGGGCGTTGCCCCCCAGGCGCGTGACCAGGTAGACCAGGAAGGGAAGGACGATCGAGAACCCCAGCGTCCCGACGAAGTTGACAGCCAGAATCGGGGCAATCGACGGGGCCTGCTCATGCCGCTCTCGGTCCATGCGCTGGCTCGCCTCCATCGCTTCCGGGCGCCGCAATCTTCATCGGATCACTTGACCCTGCCAAACTACGCCCGTGGGGTCCTCACATGCGACGAGCAGCAAGGCATCTACGGCAACGGTGGCCCGCACCTCGACGTGTCCCGGCCGGCCTCACGCGGCCAGGAACATCATGGTCAGGTTGATGGAGGCCAGCGTCGCCAGCAGAAGTGCGCCATACACCCCCGTGATCCCCGCCGCCTTCATCAGCGTCCGGGCGGCGCCCGCCCCGTAGACCCGCCGCAGCGCCAGCACGAAGTACAGGAACAGGCCCGCCAACAGGGTGATGGCCAGCACGCCCGTGACCGGGTCCGATGCCATCGCGAGCAGCAGCAACGCGGTGCCGACGAGGAAGCCGACGGCGTGTAGGTGCAGTGCGAGCACGAGGTGGCCCGGGTAATGGACGCCACCGCCCGCGAAGACAAGGCGCAGCAACAGGGCGAAGACGGGGACGAGCAGAAAGAGCGCCCATACGAAGCTGTGGAACCAGAGGCGCTTGGTCCGCTCCGGGTCGCGGTTGAGCACCTGCGCGCCACGCTCGATCCGGCCCAGCAGTCCGCCGTGCGTCACCGCCCCGGCGGTGTCCACCTCGATCCTGCCACTGCCCGCAGCCACCACCGAGCCCATCGAAGACGACGCGCCGCCGGCGCTGTCCGCCGCGGCCCACGGAACGTTGAAGCTGGCCGCCACCACGAGGTGCCTTCCCGTGATGCCCACGGCAGCCAGGAACAGGACGCTGCCCAGCAGGAAGAGCCGGAACGGCGACGCGTGGCGGGCCCGGTGACCCGCGAAGTACTCCGTTGTGAGGAAGCCTGGTTTCAGCAGGAGATGCCGCACGCTGGTCAGGAAGCGGGAGTCCCAGTTCAGCACCTCCTCGGCCAGCTCCACCACCATCCCCCGCAGCGTGATGTTGGTCTCCGAGTCCGGTTGCCCGCACGCGGCGCAGTACGGGCCGGTGAGGGCGGCGCCGCAGTTCAGGCAGGTGTGCGATTCCTGTTCAGCAGAGTCCATGGCCAACGTCGGGACAGGGTGACTTTGCCGCGACCATAGTGTAGCTCCTGTGGGGCGAAGCACCAGGCACGGGAAGTGAAGGACCGCGCGTTAGGCCATCGACGCCGAAGACGTGTGTGCGACGGTGCACTCGGTCGCTCGGAACAGGTCCCGGCCCGGGTGCTCAGAGCGGCTTCCATGCGAGCGCGACCAACAGCACGACGCCGGCGTTTCGCAGCGTCAAAGCCAGGCCCAGGCGTCGGGTCGTGCCGTGCTCCGGCCTCAGGCCGGCCCGCGCATCGTCGAGAAACACCAGGCCGGCCAGAGCTCCCCACCACGGCAGCAGGCCGTGCACGGCGGCCATCCCGTATATCGTTGCCCCGGCCAGTGCCCCACCCAGCAAAAGCCAGCGCATTGCGGCTTCCCGCGACTTCAGCAGCTTGGCCCGGGGGATGGCCGGGACGAACAGAGCCGCGACCAGCAGCGACGCGAAGCCGGCCGTGGCAAGAGCGTGCGGCCTCGAGGAGAGAACCGCGAGACCGGCGGCCGACGACATCAGGAGCACTCCCGACAGCTCGACGAGGAGCGAGCGCGTCCACCGGAAGGAGCGCGCTCCGCGGAAGTAGATCCAGAGGAATGGCCCACCCGCCGCGCCCACGCCGATGACGGCCAGCGGCGCGGCGCGCAGCAGGGGACTCAGGGCGGCACCTCCCGCGAGAACGAGGGCTGCGAGCACGCGCGGCGCGAGCTGGCCCCTGTGAACTCGAACCACGAGGACCTTCGCGGCGGCAAAGGCGCTGAGGCCCACGAGTGTGGCGGCCGTCGTCGGGGTCGGCGGCCAGGCGACCAGCGCGCCACACGCGAATGCGGTCCACAGGACCGCCCACGTGCCGTGCTCCAGCCAGGTCCACTTGAGGGCCTTGCGGTACACGTGACCGCCTCCACTCGTGCGCGCCGCGGGCGCGGGCCGCTTTCGCCCGCCGCGGCCACCTGGATCACGCCGCGTCATGCGCCACATCCCGCCGCGCGTAGGACCTCAGCGCCGCCAGAACCACGGGTACCACGCCGACGGCGATGAACGTGACGTCGGCGACGATGCGCAGCCACTGAAGCTGATGAAATGGTCCGCTCATCAGATAGGTGAGCTCCCGGGCGTGCCAGTACCCGTGCGTCACCGAATCCCACAGCTGAAGGAGGCCGGCGGGGAACAGGTCCAGGAGCACCATCAGGCCGAGCCCGACGTTGAGGCCCCAGAAGCCGACCTTCACCAGCCGCGCCGTCCTCTCCCAGACCTTGTCGGACTGCATCTCCCTCATGCAGAACACCAGGACGCCGAGAGCCAGCATGCCGAACACCCCGAACATCGCCGCGTGGGCGTGGTTCGCGGTCAGCGTAGTGCCGATCTCGAAGTAGGAGATGATGGGGAGGTTGATGAGGAAGCCGAATACGCCGGCTCCCACGAAATTCCACACGCCCACGGCGATCAAGAAGTAGATGCTCCACTTCTGCCCGGCGGCGAGGTCCTCGCCGCACTCCGCGCAGCGCACCCGGGACAGCTTGATGAAATCCCACGCATCCAGAGTCAGCAGCGTCAGCGGCACGATCTCCATGGCCGAGAAGCAGGCCGCGAGGGCCATGTTCACCGTCGTCTGTCCCGTGAAGTACCAGTGGTGACCCGTCCCGATGACGCCCGCCCCGAGATACAGGATCGCGTCCAGGTAGACGAGCCGCGTCGCCGTCTTCGTGCTCACCACGCCCATCTTGGTGAACATGATCCCGACCAGAACCGTGGCGAACAGCTCGAAGAAGCCCTCCACCCAGAGGTGGATGATCCAGAACCGCCAGGTGTCGATGACGGTGAAGTTCGTGTGCGGTCCGTAGAACAGCGCCGGCACGTAGAACACCGGGATCGCGACCGCGGCGTAGAGGAAGAGCGACGCGAGGTGCTTCTTGCTGCCGTGCCTGATGGCGGGCTTGAGAGCGCGGTACATCAGCACGAGCCACAACCCGAGCCCGGCAGCCAGCAGATACTGCCAGGCCCGTCCGAGATCCAGGTACTCCGAGCCCTGGTCGCCGAGCCAGAACCAGAGTGCTCCGAGCTTGTCGTTGATCCCGAGATACTCGCCGAGAAGGCTGCCGACCACGACGAAGGCGAGGGCGCCCAGCAGGACGTCGACCCAGAACGCTTGATGCTTCGGCTCGCGACCGCCGACCATGGGCGCAAGGAACAAGCCCCCGCCCACCCAGGCAGTGGCGATCCAGAAGATCGCCAATTGCAGGTGCCAGGTCCTGAGAAGGCTGTAGGGCAGGATGTTCGCGAGATGTAAGCCAAAGAAGCCGAACGGCTCCACGTCGTAGTGCGCCACCGCTCCGCCGATGAGCGTCTGCAGCAGGAAGAGCACGGCCACCACGACGAAGTACCGGCCCGTTGCCCACTGGCTCGGAGTGAGCGCTGCCACGGGTGGGTGCAGCTCGTGCCTTGCCGGGTCGCCTTCCTTCCATCCCAGGAAGTCGAACTTGCCGAAGAGGAAGAGAACCAGTCCGAGCCCGCCCAGCAGCGTCACCAGGCTGAGAGCGCTCCAGACATAGGCCGCTGCGCTGGGATGATTGCCGGCGGCGGGGTCGAAGGGCCAGTTGTTGGTGTAGCTGTAGTCTTTGCCCGGGCGGTCGGTGACGGTGGCCCAGCCGGCCCAGGCAAAGTAGGCCGTCAGGTCCCTCAGCTCCCGGGGATCCTTGATGTAGTGCCGAGGGAGACCCGGCGCCTTGCCCTGGTCGAAGAAGCGGGTCCACATCCCGACCTGCCGCTCGAAGGAGGCGGCCTCGCCCGGAGTCACGACAAGGGTCCCGGTGGCCGCGACGTACCGGTTCTTCTTCAGCGTCAGTCGCGTCTCGTGCGCCACGACCTCCTGATCCGCCGGGTCCAGCTCCGCGTACGGCTTGCCGTGCTCATGCTCGGCCAGGTAGTCGCGTACGTCGTCCGTCTCACTGTGGAGGTACTCGGCACTGTAGTCGGGCCCCAGATAGGCGCCGTGTCCCCAGAGCGTGCCATGCTCCATCAGGTCGTACTTCAGGAAGACCGACTGCCCATTCAGAATGTCGGCCTTGGTGAACAGGACGCTCCCCCCCGTATCGACCACCTCCCCGGGAATCGGAGGCTTGTTTTCGTAGGCCATGCCGGTCACCATGCCGAGCACGGCAAACGCCACGATCGCAACGAGAATCGCTGCGTGCCGCCACCACGGTGAAAGCGATTCGGGCGGCTCGTCGGACATCGTCGACATGTCCCCCCCTCATCGCCGGAGCCCGGACGCCGCTCCGCTCTCGGCTGCGCGTGGATATTGTCGCGCGAGGCGGCGTCCCATCTCGTGATAGCGCTCGTGGGCTCCCGCACCCATCACATCCTCTTCGAATCGCTCGAAATCCCGCGCGAGCCGGTCCATCTCTTCGTCCGGGATGAGCTGCTCGGACATGGGGTAGAGGACGTTGTCCTCCTTCTGGATGTGCGCCCGAAGGTGATCTGCATACTGCGTCGCGTGACGCTTCACGGCCTCGCATTCTTCCGGGGAAAGCGGCCCATCGCCGGCGCCGACCTCGTGGAACACCGCCACGTGCTCCCGGCCCTCGCGGTGATCGCTCAGCATGACCGCGATGGGGCCGTGGTCGTTCGGGATCCCGTGCTCCTCCATCTTCCGGAACAGGCCTTCCTCCTCCTTGCCGTGGTGGCAGCGGTCGGCGAACTCGGCGAAGAAGTCGCCGAAGTCCCTGACCACGACGCGGTCGGACGCCGTGCCCGGCTCGAGCCTCTCCGCGAAGACCTCCAGCGTGTTCAGCATCGTCTCGATGAACCGGTGCTCACGCATCAACATCTCAATGGCTTTACACATGTCGGTATCCTTTGACTCCGCATGACGCAGCGGCAGCCACCTGGTCTGTATTGCTCACCCGCGCTTCAACGTGAGATCGGCGATGGTCCTCTGTTCGAGCATGGCCCGGTAGCGCTCCCGGACCCCCATCCAGTCGTGGTGCAGGGGGCAGGGGTTCCGCTCGTCGCACGCCGGGAGCCCGAACACACAGCTCTCGTCGGCGACCCGGTCGGGTCCCTCGAAGACGGCCAGCACCTCCCCGATCGGGCGCTTCAGTGCGGCTTCCTTCAGCGTGAACCCGCCCCCCCAGCCTTTCTGCGACGTCACCAGCCCCCTCTTGGACAGCTGGTTCAAGATCTTGGAGAGGTAGTTGGAGGGGATTCCGGTGGCGGCGGCGATGCGCTCGCCACTCACTCGCTCCCCTCGGTGCGCCGCGAGGAAGCCCAGGATTCGGAAGGCGTAGCGACCTGTCTGTGTGACCATCTCAGCACCTCACGGCATGAATATATGCGCTGAGCGCCTCCATGCCAACGGCCCGGCTCGGACGGGGGGGGCGTGCATGCGGCCGAGGGCAGCGCACTGCGTAGCGGCTGGTCGGCCTGATCGGCAACGGGTATACTGCGGGAGCGGCACCGCTTCCGGAGCCACCCCCTGAGATCGATCCAGACGCCTGCGCCCGCCCCGTGGGACCGCTACGACGCGGCTCCCGCGGCCATGGCCGACTCGCGCTGAGGGAAGCCAGGTGGATCTGCACACCGTTGCCGCCGTCGTCCGCGGCATCACCGGGCTCCTGGTATGGGGCGCTGCGAACCTCGTGTACTTCGGCAAGAAGCGCACGGGCGGCGGGGGCCTGGCGCGCTTCGTCTCCTTCTGGATGGGCCTGCCCCTCACGTTCGTCACCTTCTTGCTGGTTCCCGAGGGAGAGGAGGCCCGCATCCGCCCTCCTCCGGACGACGAGGAGGCGCTGCTCCGCGAGGCGCGCCGTTACCGGGCGCTCCGGGACGGGTCCGACGAGAAGCCCTGACGTGATGGGCGACCGTCCGTGAGCCCCCTCCCCCCTGGCCAACTCCTCCATAGGGGGCCGACCGCCGCTACGTCTCCATCCCCAGCCCCTCGTGCATGAACACGAAGCTCAGCGCGAGGGTCAACACCTGGTCCATGACCGTCTTGTATCCCGCGTCCGTGTCCGGCGCGTTCGTACCGTCGAGCGCGGCGATCACCTTCTGTTGATCCAGGAAGGGCACGTCCGTCGCGGCCGAGCTGCGCAGCGTGTCCTGCATCAGCGCGTGAAGCGGCTGGTCGGGGTTGAGCGTCGCCGGCGGGCTGAGGAAGGGATGCTTCTGCCGCTCGTACACCGTCTTCGTGATCACGTCCTTCACCGATTCGCGGAGGATGTACTTCTCCGTCATCCCCCGAATCTTGAGTGACACGGGCACGTTGTGCAGATACTCGGCCACGTGATGGTCCATGAACGGCACTCGCCCTTCGATGGAATGCCCCATCTCCATGCGATCGCCGAGGTTCGACAGGATGTAGTGCGGCAGGATGGTCTTCGCCCACAGGTAGAGCGCTTGGTGCACCGCATTGCGTCCCTTGAGGCGTCGCTCGACATCGAGCGACGAGAGCAGCGTGCCGATCACGTCCGACCCACGATTCGGTTCCAGGAAGTCGTCACGCATCAGGCTGCGGGTCCGGCTCGCGGTTCCCGCCATGGCTTCCAGCCATGACGGAACGCTCCCGAGCAGCGTGGTGCAAAGAGCACCGGTGTCGGCGTCACCCTCCGGCAGCAGCAGTCCCCGGGACACCTGGTTGCTCTCCACGAGCTGCTCCAGCAGCCGCTCGGTCTCCGCCGGCTCCTGCCCCACCGTGTGGTGCAGGAGCATGTCCCGTCGGAAGTGGGGGTAGCCGGCCAGGATCTCGTCCGACCCCTCGCCGGTGATCACCACCTTGTACCCGCTCTCGCGCACCGCGCGGCTCAGCATGAACTTCGCCACCGTGTGACCGTTGATGAACGGGATCTCCGACTGAACCACGGCGGCACGGAAGTTGGCGGCGAGGTCGGCCTGCGTCATTGGAATCGGCTGATACTCGGCGCCCACGTGTCGTGCCATCTCTTCGGCGATCACGCTCTCGTCATACTGCTGGTGGTCGAAGGTGAGCGTGTAGGCGCGTACGGCACCGTCGTGGTGCAGTGCGGCGAGGCCCAGCACCGTGCACGAGTCGATGCCGCCGCTCAGGTAGCAGCCCACCGGCACGTCGGCGCGCAGCCGCGTCTTCACCGCATCCTCGAGCACCGCCCGGAACCCCTCGATGTACTCGGCATCGCTCCTGGGAGCCGGCGCCTCGTCGTCGCGCGGATAGTCGACGTCCCAGTACTGGTGGATCCGGCGCGATTCGCGCGTCGCGCGGAGATAGTGCCCCGGCGGCACCGCGTACACGCCCGCGAACAGGGTCCGCTCCCCGGGCAGGACGAACCCGCCCGCATACACAGCCTCCGTGCTCCAGCGCGCGGGCACCCCCATGGCGAACAGCGCCTTCGCCTCCGAGGCCAGATAGAGCGCGCCGCTGTGCTCAGCGTAGAAGAGCGGCTTCACGCCGAACCGGTCGCGGCCGGCGATGAGGCGCTGGTTTCGCTCGTCCCAGATGACGAACGCGTACTCGCCGCGCAGGTGATGCAGGCACTCGGGACCGTAGTCCTCGTACAGGTGCAGTGCGATCTCGCTGTCGGACTTCGTGCGGAACCGATGCCCACGCGCCTCGAGGCGTGATCGCGTGCGTTCGAAGTCGTAGAACTCCCCGTTCACCACGATGTGAATCGTCCCGTCCTCATTCGAGATCGGCTGATCGCCCGTGACGAGGTCGATGATGGACAAGCGCGTATGGCCGAGCGCCGCCCGTGCGTCCGCCGACATCCAGAACGCATGCCCGTCGGGGCCGCGGTGGTGGAGCGAGGCGATGCCGGCCTTCATGGTGGCGGGGTCGATGGGCGACCGGCGGGAGAGGACTGCGGTCACTCCGCACATGGTGTTCTCGGGCAGGGGTGGGAGGGCGAGAACCCTGGATGCTCGGAGGCCCATCAATATGAGACTGCCGTGCAGCGGGCAAGGGCGCCGACGGGGCGCACTCCCCAGGTGGTTCGTCACCGCCCAAGCACCGAGGGCCCGCCGACATCGCTGTCGACGGACCCTCTCGTACCGCTCCGGGACCACCACCGTACCGGTGGCCTCCGGTAGGCTACTTCCTCATCGGTGCCCGCCGCTCCCGGAACCGGCGCCTATACCGGGTTCGCTGAACCCGTCGTACTGCTCCACGTGCAGCACCTGATGCTGCGTGGTGCCATCGATGGAGAGCGTCACCAGGTAGTCCCCGGGGCCGACGGAGCGGTTCCCGCGGCCACCGCCGAAGAACCCACCGCGCCGCCGGAGCCCCAGCAACTCGAACATCTGCCGGAAGCCACCGGGGAAGGCAGCGGCAATGTCGGGAGCTCCGCCACCGCGGCCACCGCGACCGCCACTGGCCCCCGGCATCGGCCCCTCGGCCGGACGCTCGACGAATCCGCCGGGAGCGCCGCGACCGCCACGGCCCCCGCCGCCCCCACGCCGACCGAACAGGGCGGACATGTCGCCGGTCTTGGCCACTCGGCGCAGCTCCGAGACCACCTTCGGGTCCATGCCCGACGCGGCCAGCGAGTCGATGACGTGCGCGGTCCTCTGCGCCTGCCGGATGCTGTCCCGTACCTCGGAAGGTGAGGGGGCAGGCGCCGGCGGCCTCACCTGCGACTGGTAGTTCCAGGTCACGGTGTGGATGCCGGCCGAGCCCGGTCCGCGCAGGGTGGCGAGCGTGTCGCCGTCAGCGCCGGTGACCGCCAGGCTCACTCCCCCTCGCACGGCGCTCGCCAACCGGTAGCTGATCTGGGCGCCGTACTCGGGGCTCGGGGCCTCGTACACCTTCTGCCCCTGCCCGTTGGCCGACGCGCCGACGGCGGGCCCCTGACCGTATTGGTACGCCGTCACCGGCTTGAACAGGTGCGCGCTGGCGGCGAGCGTCTTGCTGTTGAGCTGCTCGAGCGGCGCCACGTCCGCGATCCAGATGCCACGGCCGAACGTCGCCGCGATGAGGTCGTGGTCGCGAGGCTGGATCTTGAGATCGTAGACCGGCACGGTGGGCATCCCCGACATGAACCGCGACCAGTGCGCGCCGTCGTCGATGGAGACGTACGCCGCCCGCGACGTGCCGACGAAGAGCAAGTTCTCGTTGTGCGGATCCTCGCGGATCACGTGCACGTAGTCGGAGCCGCCGGTGGGCAGATCGTTCGCGATCGACTGGAAGGTCTTCCCGCCGTCACTCGTCTTGTAGAGGTAGACGCCGAAGTCGTTGTTCCGGTGGTTGTCGAACGCCACGTAGAACGTGTTGGCGTCGAAATGCGACGGCTCGATGCGGCTCACGTACGTGCCCGCGGGAACGCCGGGGAATCGGCCGTTGAGCTTTTCCCACGTGGCGCCGTCGTTGTGCGTCATCCACACGTTGCCGTCATCCGTGCCGGCGTAGAGCCAGCCGGGGTGGAGATACGACTCGGCGAGCGACACGATGGTGCAGTAGTTCTCCGCGCCCGTGGCGTCGTTGGTGATGCCCCCGGTGGTCACGAGGCTCACATGGATCTTTGCCGTGTCGTCCGTCGTGAGGTCGGGCGAGATCGGATAGAGATCGTCGCCGCGGTTCACCGACTTGAGCACACGGTTGCCCGCCGCGTAGAACACGTTCGGGTCGAAGGGGGAGACCACGAACGGCGTCTCCCAGTTGTAGCGCATGTCGAGGGCGATGGAGTCCTTCTTCTGCGCCTCGCGCAGCCGCGCGATCTCACGCTTCTGCTCTCTCGTCTCGGCCTTGGTCGTGTCGGGCCACACGGCATAGATGGAGTCCTCGTATGCCCGATGGGATTGCTGCCAGCTCGGCTTCTGCAGGCGATCGTTGGCGCCGGTCTTCAGATTCCGGCGAACGATGCCCCCCTCCTGAGACTCACCCCAGACGATGTTGGGGTCGTTGGGGTCCTGCGCGGTGTAGAACCCGTCGCCGCCCGAGATCGTGAACCAGTAGGCGTTGGTCACCGGACCCTGCTTGCGCGCGCTCGGCCCGCACCAGCCACCGTTGTCCTGGGCGCCGGCACATACGTTGTACGGCACCGCGTAGTCGTAGCTCAGGTCGTAGAACTGCGCGATGGGCAGGGTGTTCAGGTAGTCGAAGTTGCCGCCCTGGTCCCAGGTCTGGGCCACACCGCCGTCGTTGCCGATGAGCCAGTGCTGGCCGTTGTTGGGATCGATCCAGATGGCGTGGTCGTCCACGTGCACGTTGCCGGTGGCCGTGCGTGCGGTCTTGCCGCCGTCGTCCGAGAACAGGAACGGCGTGGACGAGAAGTACACACGGTTGGGATTCTGCGGATCGACGGCGAGGCGTGAGTAATAGAAGGGGCGGGTATCCTGGTCGTTCATCCAGTGCCAGGTTTGACCCCCGTCGTCCGAGCGGTAGAGCCCACTCAGGAGGCGTTGGGCGACGGGCTTCCGCGGATGGTCACCGATGGAGTCGCTGGCGGGCGCCAGGATCGGGTGGTTCTTGCCCCGCATCGAGTCGGCCTCGACGAGCGCGTACACGATGCTCGTCTTGCTGGGCGCGAAAGCGACGGTGATGCGGCCCTTCTCGGTGGGCGGGAACCCACCGCCTTTGACCTCGCTCCACGTGTTGCCGCCGTCGGTGCTGTGCCACAGGCCGGAGCCGGGCCCGCCCGACTTGAGGTAGTACGGGCCACGGATACGCTGCCATGCGGCCGCGAAGATGTTGTTCGGGTTCGACGGGTCGATCTTCACGTCGACGAAGCCGGTCTTGGCGTCGATGTATTTGATGCGCTTCCACGTGTTGCCGCCGTCGGTGGTCTTGTACAGCCCGCGCTCGCCCTTGTAGTCCCAGGCGTGGCCCAGCTCGGCGACGTACACGACGTTGGCGTTCGTCGGGTCGATGGCGATGTTGCCGATCATCTGCCCGTCCTTGAACCCCATCATCTTCCACGTCATGCCGCCGTCGGTGGATTTGTAGACCCCGTCCCCGGGCTCGATGGTGTTGCGGCTGTTCGGGTCACCCGTGCCCACCCATACCACGTTGGAATCCGAGCGGGCGATGGCGATGGCGCCGATGGATGCGACCGGCTCGTCGGTGAAGAGGGGCCGGAAGGTGGTGCCGTTGTTGGTCGTCTTCCAGACGCCGCCGCCGGCGGCACCTACGTAGAACGTCCCGGAGGGGGACCCGATGCCGGCAATGGCGTTGACACGGCCGTCGAAGTTGGCCGGTCCGAGATTCCGCCAGCTCAAGCCGGCGATGGTCGCGGAGTCCAGACTCTGGCCTGCGGCGGGGACCGCGGTGCCGACCAGGAGAGCTCCGGCGAGGATGGGGAGAAACGGATAGCAGCGCATGGTAGAGCTTCTGATGAAGTGGCAGGAACGACTCGGCGGGATGGAGCCGGGCCCACCCGGCAGGGGTGGGCGTGAGCGACAATACTGCCGTGCCGCCGGATTGGCGAGCGCCCCGGGGGAGCCGTGCCGCGACCTCGATTCAAAGGGACGCGCTGATCCGCCCCGGTCCCGGCGGTGCCGGTCCCTCTGACCCGCCCCGCTTGCCCCGCCATATTCCGATCCCCACCTTGCCCGGTTTGGGCCGAGACCCTCCGGATCGCTCGGATCGCCTGCCCGCGAAAGGCTTATTGAGAGAGGGATACCTGCCATGTTCAAAGCACGCCGCGTCCTCCTGCTTGCCTGTGTGACCCTGGCCCTCCCGGCGGCGTCCGAGGCTCCCGTGTCACCGGGCCACCTCACCAGCGCCCTGCGATGGCGCAGCGTCGGCCCCTACAGCGGCGGGCGCGTCACCGCAGTCGCCGGCATCGCCGCCAAGCCCAACGTCTACTACATGGGCACTGCGGGCGGGGGCGTCTGGAAGACCGACGATTACGGCCACAGCTGGAAGAGCATCTCCGACAAGGACTTCAAGACCGGAAACATCGGCGCTCTGGCCATCGCGCCCTCCGACCCGAACGTCATCTATGTCGGCACCGGCGACTCCGGTCCCCGGAACACCGTCATGATCGATGAAGGGGGGATGTACAAGTCCACCGACGGCGGCAAGACGTGGACGTTCCTCGGGCTGGACAAGACCCACATCATCAGCTGGATCCTCGTCGACCCCGAGAATCCCGACGTCGTGTACGCGGCGGCGTTGGGCCACCTGTGGGCGCCCAATCCCGACCGGGGGGTCTTCAAGACCACCGACGGAGGCAAGACCTGGAAGAAGGTCCTCTACGTCGATAACGGGACCGGGGCCATCACCATGGCCATGGACCCGTCCAATCCGGACGTCGTGTACGCCACCATGTGGCAGATGTCCCGGAGCCACTGGACGTTCTCCAGCGGCGGACCCGGAAGCGGCATCTACAAGACCACCGACGGCGGTGCGAACTGGAGCAACATCTCCCACAATCCTGGGCTGCCCACGGGGATCTTCGGAAAGGTGGGCATCGCGGTGGCGCCCAGCAGCCCCAACGTCGTGTACGCGCTGATCCAGGCGGAGTACAAGGGTCAGGCAGGGGGCCTGTTCCGGTCGGAGGACGGCGGCCAGAACTGGAAGCTCATCAACAACAGCATGGATATCACGCAGCGCGCGTTCTACTACGGCTACGTGTACGTCGACCCCAAGGACGCCAACACGATCTACCTGCCCAACGTGGGGCTGTACGTGTCGCATGACGGGGGCAAGACGCTGAAGGGCCTGCACCCACCCCATGGCGACAACCACGTGCTGTGGATCAACCCCAACCACACCAAGACCTTCATCGAAGGCAACGACGGTGGCGCGACGGTAAGCCTGACCGGCGGAGAGTCCTGGAGCTCGGAGAGCAACCAGCCGACGGGGCAGTTCTATCACGCCAACCTCGACGAACAGTTCCCCTTCCACATCTACGGCGCCCAGCAGGACCGTGGCTCGGTGGACGGACCGAGCGCCGTGCCCGCCGGGAACATCCCGCCGGTCTGGACAGACGTGCAGGGCGGAGAGATGAGCTGGGTGGTGCCGACCCCCGGGCGCCCCTGGGTCACGTACGGCAGCGGGTACTACAGCATGGAGTGGAAGGACGACCGCAGGGCCGGCCTGGTCACGAACGTGAGCCCCTGGCCCTCGTATCAGTTCGGGCTGGCGGGGGCCAAGATCAAGTACCGTTACGGCTGGAACCACCACCCGGTGGTGTTCGCCCCCGGCAACCCCAACGAGCTGTTGATGGGAGCGAACGTGCTGTTCGAGACCCTCGACGAGGGCATCCACTGGAAGGTCATCAGCCCGGACCTCACGCGGGACGACAAGACCAAGGAGGCCCGGCCGGGCGGCCCCATCAGCGCGGACGTGACCGGCGAGGAGATGTACGGCACGATCTCCACCATCGCGTTCTCGCCCCTGTCGGACGACGTGATCTGGACCGGGTCCGACGACGGGCTGGTGCACGTGAGCACCGATGCCGGTGGCCACTGGACCCAGGTGCGCCCGCCGACGCTGCCGACGTGGGCCGTCATCACGTGCATCGAGCCTTCACACACCGACCAGGGCACCGCCTATCTGTCGGCGAACCGATACGATTGGGATGACTTCCAGCCGTACGTGTACAAGACCACCGACTATGGGAAGCACTGGACGGCGCTCACCACCGGGCTGCCCGCCGACCAGTACGTCCAGAGCGTTCGGGAGGACCCGAACCAGCCCAACCTGCTCTTCGCCGGCACCAGCAGAACGGTCTTCTTCAGCACGGATACGGGCCAGCACTGGCAGAAGCTGAGGCTGAACCTGCCGGCGGTCCGGGTGAGCGACGTGGAGATCCAGCCCCAGCAGCACGCGGTCGTGCTCTCCACCTTCGGCCGTGGCTTCTGGGTGCTGGACGACCTCCAGTTCCTCGAGCAGGTGGGGACCGCCCAGGTGGCCAGCCAGTCGTCCTATCTGTTCAAGCCCCAGCAGGCCTGGCTGGTGACGCGCCGCGTGGGCGGGTTCGGCGGAGGCGGAACGGGCGGCGCCAACCTGGCACCCGGCGTCACGGTGTTCTTCCACCTCCCGGCCGACTACGACGGCAGCAAGCCGGCCACGCTCAGCTTCACCACCGCGGACGGCACGTTGATTCGCAGCTTCACGCTGCACATGAAGACGAAGGCCAAGGCAGGCCCGGCGCCGCGCATCCCCTCGGTGGCGCGGGCACGCGCGGAGGAGAGGGCGACGGCGGTAGAGGCCGGCATGAACCGCTTCCAGTGGGATCTGCGGTATCCGGACGCGGCGGACGTGAAGGGCATCTTCAATTCGGGTTTCGCGGCGGCCACGCCCGTGGGTCCGGAGGTGGTGCCGGGCACCTACTCCGCGACGCTGACCTACAATGGCGCGACGCAGAAGCAGGCGTTCCAGGTCAAGCTGGACCCGAGACTCAAGACCACGCAGGCCGAGCTGCGGCAGCGCTTCGACCTGTTGATGCGGATCCACGACGCCCTGAACGAGCTCGACACCAACCTGAACCACGCCATCGACGCCCGCGATGCGCTCCGGAAGGCAGGGGCGACGGGCAGCCAGGCACGGAAGGCGCTGGACGACCTGAACAGGGACATCGACAGTCTGGTGGACCTCAAGATCCAGTCCGGTGAGGGCGCGCTGGTGTATCCCGGCCGGCTGCGTGCCTGGCTGACCTCCATCGCGAGCCAGGTGGACATGGCGTTCGTGCCGCCCACACCCGCGATGGTGCAAGTGGCGGACGGCTATATCCACGACGCGGCGGCGGGCGTCTCGCGGCTGAAGGCCGACGTCGCCGCGGCCCACGGAGCGCTGAGCCGCTGAGCAGACGTTCGACCGCCGATCCCGGCAACGTCATGCTCTAGTCGAGTGACGCAGTAAGCCGCACAGACCGGATGGTCGAGCGAAGGAGGCCGATCGGCGAGTGACGCCGGTCGGCCTTCGCTTTTGCCCCTGGCCCCAGGCGACGGGCTCGTGCGGACGGGCTCTCACCACCGACAGGGGTGCCGGTTTTGGCCCGGCTGAAGCCACGTTCATCGCCCGGCGCGATTATATCTACTCGAGTACCCGCGAACCGCTTCCCGTGGAGCTCACATGGAACGCGTTCTCATCACCGGAGCCAACCGCGGGATCGGGTTGGAGTTCGTCCGGCAGTGCCTCGCGCGCGGCGACACGGTCCTGGCCGGCGCACGCCGTCCCGACGAGGCCAGGGAATTGGACGAGCTCGAGCGCCGTTTCGGTGAGATGCTGCATATCCTCCCGCTCGACGTGACCGACGACACCTCCATCGCCGGGGCGCACCGGAGCGCGCTGACCCGCGTGGACGGCCTCGACCTGCTGGTGAACAACGCCGGAATCAACGAGGGGAGCCACGACGCCGGAGGCCGCCGCCTGTATGTGCGACTCGGGTCGCTCTCCGCACCCGACACGTTGCGCGTGCTGCACGTGAACACCGTCGGTCCGCTCATGGTGGCGCAGGCATTCCTGGACCTGCTGCGCAGGGGCCGTCGCCCGCGGATCGCCGGCATCTCGTCCGGTCTCGGCTCGATCACGCACGCCGGCGGGGGTGGCTACGCCTACAACATGAGCAAGGCGGCTCTGAACATGGCCACCCGCATGCTCTCCATCGACCTGCGCGGCGAAGACATCGTATCCGTCGCCTTCAGCCCCGGCTGGGTGAGGACGGACATGGGCGGGAGCCAGGCGCCGCTGGCACCGGCGGAATCGGTGGCCGGCATGCTGGGGGTGATCGATGGCCTGACGATGGAACAGACGGGAGAGTTCTTGAGCTGGAAGGACGGCAAACGGCTGGAGTGGTGAGGCGGCGCCCGTTGGGAAGCTCGAAGACCCGCCTGCCCCTTCACGATACGGAGGATCGGCGCACGAGCTATCTTCCCGCGGGAAGACGGGACCCGCCGACCGGGGGCGACGGATGGACATGCTGGTGCTGGGGGGAACGCGATTCGTGGGCCGACATCTTGTAGAGGCGGCCCTGGCCAACGGCCACAGGGTGACCCTGTTCCATCGCGGCCGCAGCGGGCGAGGCCTCTTCCCCGCCGCCGAGGAGATCCTGGGCGATCGGGAAGGCTCTCTCGAAGACCTGAAGGGTCATCGCTTCGACGTGGTCTTCGACACGGCGGGCTATCTGCCGCGCCTCGTGCGGCGCTCTGCCGAGGCGCTGCGACCGTCCACGGGGGCGTACGTCTTCGTGTCCAGTGTCTCCGTGTATCCGCAGCTGTCCGCCACCGGGGAGGACGACCCCGTCCACGAGCCTCCACCTCCGGAGGTGGAGGACATACTCCCCAACTATGGGCCACTGAAGGTGGGCTGCGAGCGCGTCGTCGGTGACGTCTTCGGCGATGACGTGCTGGTGGTGCGCCCAGGCTTCGTCGTAGGCCCCCACGACACCATCCCCCGCCTCCCCCATCTCCTCGAGCGCTTCCGATCGCCCGGCGAGCGGCTGGCGGGCCGTTCCGGGCAGCCGGTTCAGCTCATCGACGCGAGGGACCTGGGGGCGTGGATGGTCCGGGCCGCCGAGGAGGGCGCCCGTGGGACCTTCAACCTGGTCGGCTCCGTCCTCTCCATGGAGCGGCTTCTGGATACGGTGCGCGACGCCACGGGCCACGACGGGGGTGTGGTGTGGGCTCCGGACGAATTCCTCGTGGAGCACCAGGTGGCCCCGGTGGAAGGCCTGGCCTACTGGGTGCCCTCCGTGGCGGATCCCCTCATGCGCGTGGACGCGAGCCGTGCTCTCGCCCGCGGGCTCGCCCATACGCCCCTGGAGAATACCATCGCGGATACCCTGGCGTGGCTCGGACGGGAGGCTCCCCGCCTCGACAGCGCGGGCACACACCTGGCCGGCCTGCAGCTCGGTCCCGAGCGGGAGCGAGAGCTCCTGGCCGAGCTCCGTCGGCGCACCTGACGACGCCCGGCCGCTGCGTAGCGACCGCGATTCCCAAGCTCATCACCAACACGAGCGGCCCGACGGCCGGGCCGCCGAAGCCGGGCGAGCACAGCGACTCCTACGCGGTTCCCGCGCCCGGATTCGCTTCCGCCGATTCGCGCTCGGCGCGGCGGCGCTTCTCGGCCCGGTAGATGGCCACCCCGATCAGGTTCGCGCCGACCACCACCGTGATGATCTTGGCGGCGAAGCTGCCCCAGCTCTTCACGTCGATGATCGGGAACACGGCCAGGATGATGTAGATGACCGTGACGACG
>JAJDNC010000162.1 GCA_022340865.1 Gemmatimonadota bacterium | reverse complement strand
CATCCCCACCCGCTCCAGCGCCGCCTGCACCCGCTCCTTCCGCTCGCTCCCCGGCATCCCCCGGTACGTCAGCGGCAGCTCCACGTTCTCGTAGACCGTCAGGTCCCCGATCAGGTTGAACGCCTGGAAGATGAACCCGATGGCCTGGTTCCGGATCTTCGCGCGCTGGCTCGCGCTCAGGTTCTCTACCGGCTCCGAGTCCAGCACGTACTTGCCTGCGGTGGGTGAGTCCAAGAGCCCCAGGATCGACAGCAGCGTCGTCTTCCCGCACCCCGACGGGCCCGCGATGGACACGAACTCCCCCGTCTGGAGCTCCAGCGTGACGTTCGACAGCGCGTGGGTCTCCACTTCCTCCGTGTAGAAGACCTTGCTCAGGTCCTGCAGATGAATCAGCGCTTGTCCGGCCATCGAAGTCCCCCTCGCTCGGGTGTCTGCACGGTGGGAGCCTCGGGCCCCTGTGAGGGCCCCGGGACATCATATGACTATATAGACGAGAGGCGGAGTTGAATAGTTGCAGAAGATGCTCCCCTCACCTGTCCTGCCCGGGCACCTCCGCCCAGATGGCGGTGCCGGGCCGGCTCAGGAGCGCGTCGGCTGCGTCGGCCAGGAGTCTCAGCCCCCTGACCGCATCCAGACGATCCCCCGGGCTCAGCATACCGAGCATGGCGGACACCGCTCGGGATCGAGCATCGTGCTCGCCTCCCTCATGCGCGCGCCGGCCTCCGTCAGACGCACGTTCATGGCGCGCCGGTCCGCGGGGTCTAACCAATCTCTACGTTTCGATGTCGTGTTTCCCGGCTCGACCGATGGCCTCGCTCCCCATGGCGCGGAACCTGCCTGCGCCGGGAGCCTCCGGCCCCGGCTATTCCTGCCGGAGCGCCGTCTGCGGATCCACCCCGCTGGCGCGTCGGGCCGGAATCCAGGTGGATACCAGGGCCACCACCGCCAGCATCGCCGCGACGCCCGCGGCCTGGGCCAGGGTCGCCCCGCTGTCGAAGATGCTCAGCGCGCTCTCCACGGCCCGGGACATGAGCCAGGCGAGAGGAAGGCCCAGCACCATGCCCAGGCCCGCCAGCGTGACGCCGCTCCTGGTCACCATGCCCACCACCGACCGGCGTCCGGCACCCAGCGCCATGCGGATGCCGATCTCCCGGCGCTGTTGCGCCACCGCGTGCGAGAGCACCCCATAGATACCCATGGCCGCCAGCGCCAGCGCGATGACCACCATGGCGTTGAGGAACGTCGCGATGGCCCGCGGGCCCGCCAACGACTCGGCCACGTAGGCGTCCAGAGTGCGCAGCTCTGCCACCGGCTGATCCGGATTCACGGCCCAGACCGCCCTGCGGACGTCGGCGGAGCGTAGCGCGGGATCTCCGGCGAACCGCAGCGCGAAGCTCACCATGCGCGAAGGCTCCTGCGCCAGGGGGAGGTAGATCGCCTCTCCCCCCCGCCCCGCGATGGCAATGCGGTCCTGGAGGATGTCCCCCGCGACACCCACGATCATCCGTGACGAGCCGCGGACCGTGATGCTCTTGCCCAGAGGATCCTCGCCGGGGAATTCGCGGGCCACGAGAGCCTTGCTCACCACCGCCACCTTCTGCCCACCCTCGCGGTCCGTGTCCCCGATGCCGCGCCCCTGCAGCAGCGGGATCCCCATGGTTGTGAAGTACTCCGGATTCACGGTCTGCAGCGACGCGGTGTGCTGCTGGGTGGGCTCCGGCGCCGGACGCCCGTCCACCGTATAGCGCGCGCTGGGGTTCGATCGCCCCCTGGGCAGGCTGGACATGGCAGCCACGCCCCGGAGCCCGGGCACCCGCTTCAAGGACAGCAGCAGCTCGTCCTCGTACCGGCGCAGGTCGTCGGATTTCGGGTAGCGGTCGTCCTCGGCGGTGACGGTGAAGGTGAGCAACCCCGCCTGGTGGAATCCGGGATACGTCTCGGTGAGCGTGTCGAAGGCCCGTGTGAGGAGCCGGGCACCCGTGAGAAGGGCCAGGGCGACGGCGAACTCCCCCACCACGAAGGCGTTGCGCATCCGCCGGCGCGTGCGGCTCGCGGTGCCGCCCCTGCTCCCCTCCCCCAGGGACTCGCGCAGCTCCGCGCGCGCCGAGTGCAGCGCCGGCGCGAGGCCGAAGGCGATGCCCGCGAGAATCGAAACGGCCACCGTGGCGGCCAGGACGACGGGGTCGAGGCGAGGGATCATGGCCTTTGGCAGCTCCGCCGGCATGGCCCCCTGCAACCAGGGCATTCCCCACAGGGTGATGAGGATTCCCAGCACACCGGCGGCTACACCGAGGGCCACGCTTTCCGTGAGAAGCTGCCGGAGGATCCGGCCGCGACCGGCACCCAGGGCCGTGCGCACCGCCACCTCCTTCTGTCGCTCCTCGGCGCGAGAGAGAAGCAGGTTCGCGACGTTGGCGCACGCGATGAGGAGCCCGAAGAGCGCCACCACGGTCAGGATCAGGACCAGCTTCTCGTCGGTGGGTCCGGGGAAGAAGTCGCGGGCCCGGATCACCGACACCGACCAGCCGCGGTTCGCGTCCGGGTACTGATCGGCGAGCCTCTGCGCCACGGGGTCTATCTCCCGCTGGGCCTGCTCCGGAGTGGCACCCGGGGCCAGGCGCCCGAAGGCGATATAGCCCCGGGAGGCACGGTTCTCCCTCTGGGCGGCGAAGTCCGAGGGCCGGAAGGCCTGCACGTTCGCGGGGATCATGTCGAAGGTCTCGGGCATGACCCCCACCACCGTGTACGGCGTGCCGTCCAGCGTCACGGACCGGCCGAGGACGTTGGGATCCCCCAGGAAGCGGCGCTCCCAGAAGTCGTGGGTGAGGACCAGCACGTCGCCCGCGCCCGCCGTCCCCTCGGAGGGCCTGAACCCACGCCCCAGGGCCGGCTGGACTCCCAGCACGTCGAAGATGTTGGGGGTGCCCACCACCACGCGCAGCTGCTCGGGAACGTCGAGGCCCGTGAGGTTGTCGGGCTCGATGGTGTAGAGCATGGCGCCGTTCAAGCTCTTCGCGGCGGCCTCGTAGTCGCGGAAGTTCCCCACCGAGGCGCCCGTGAAGTCCTCCACGCTCTGGCCGGGGCGGCGCTCGCCGATGAGGACCAGGCGGTCGGGTTCATGATACGGCAGGGGCTTGAGCATGAACGCGTTCAGCATGGAGAAGACCATGGCGTTGGCCGCGATTCCGACCCCCAGGGAGAGCACGGCCACGGCGGACACCACCGGTGCGCGGGCGAGCATCCTGAGTCCGTAGCGCAGATCCTGGAGCAGCGTCGACATCTCCTCCTCCTCCCCTGGGTCGTCCACGTCGGCGGGGGCCGCACGGGCGGCCGCGCGTCTCTGAATCTCCTCGCCCTACGCGCGTCGACCGTCCGCGGTTTCCGGGGGAAGCGGCCCGCCCTTCGGGAGATGCGTCCAGGGTGAGGCCTACCAGATCCGTGGGGGGCTTCCCTACCTTAGCGACCCTCTGGCGGGCTTCTCGCTGGCCCCGGACCTCACCCGCGCGATTGGACGATCATGGAGTGGATCACCAGCCCCCAGGCGTGGATCTCCCTGGCGACGCTCACCGTCCTGGAGACCGTCCTGGGCATCGACAACATCGTCTTCATCGCCATCCTGTCGGACAAGGTGGCTCCCGAGCTGCGCGCCCGGGCCCGGCAGATGGGCCTCCTGGCGGCCATGTTCACCCGGATCGCCCTGCTGGTGTCCATCGTGTGGATGATGAAGCTCACCCGACCGCTCTTCTCCGTGCTGGGGCACACGGTGTCGCTGCACGACGTGATCCTCCTGGCGGGCGGGATGTTCCTCATCATGAAGTCCACGCGGGAGATCCACCACAAGCTCGAGGGCAGCGAGGGCGACGGCCGCGGGGCCCGGCCGAGCCGGCTCCTGACGGTGGTGGTGCAGATCGCGCTGCTGGACATCGTGTTCTCGCTGGATTCGGTCATCACCGCCGTGGGCGTCGCGGAGCATCTGAGCGTGATGATCATCGCCGTGGTGGTGGCGGTGGGCTTCATGATGATCTCGGCGAATCAGGTGGCGCGCTTCCTGAACGGGCATCCCACGGTGAAGATGCTCGCGCTCTCGTTCCTGCTGCTCATCGGCATGGTGCTCGTGGCCCAGGGCATGCACCAGGATGTCCCCAAGGGATACATCTACTTCGCCATGGGCTTCTCGATCTTCGTGGAGACGCTGAACCTGCGCGCTCGTCGGGCCAAGGGCGGCCCCGTGCACCTGCGCGGTCCCAGCCTCGGGGCTCAGGAGGCCGGCGGCTCATAGCGGAGGGAGACGTCCCGGCCCGCCCTCGGCCGACCGGGCGCTAGCGGCCGTCGGAGTGTCCCGGCCCGCGGCTCAGCCCGCGGCCGCCGCCCTCTCGACGGGCACCTCACCGGCGGCGAACCTCACCAGGAACTCCTCGAGGCGGTCCAGATCGGCCTCGTTGGTGGCGATGCCCAGCGAAGCCCGCATGGCGCCCACCGCATACTCGTGACCGAGGCACTCGGCAACCTTCTTCAGCGTGAAGCTGCCCTGACGCATGGACTGGAAGCACCTCAGGGCGTCGGCGGCCGGCAGGTGAAACGCCGCCTCCGACGCTCCGGGATTGCAGAAGCAGCCTCCCCGCAGCGAGATGCCGGCCGTGCTGGCGGCCCGCTCCACCACGCCGTAGGGCACCACGCCCCCTTCGGCGTCCACGAGGTTGAACGCCACGGTCCCACCGCGTGCGTCCGTCGTGGGGGGCCCGTACACGGTCACGAGAGGGTTCCCGTCGGGGTGACGCGGGGTGCTCAGTACGTCCAGCAGCCGCTCGGTGAGACCGGCCACACGCTCGTGGATCCGCTCCATTCCCACCTCGCGCAGGAAGCCGAGGCCCGCGGATACGGCGGCGATGCCCAGGAAGTTCGGAGTGCCGTCCTCGAAGCCCGCGGCTCCCGGTTGCAGCTGATGGATGCGGTTCTGCACGGATACGTATTCCACCGTTCCGCCGGCGAACCACGGGCGCTGCAGCCCGGCCAGAGCCTGGCGGCGGGCGATGAGCGCCCCCACGCCCGTGGGCAGGCCGAACATCTTGTAGAAGGAGACGCACACGAAGTCCGGGCTCACGGCGCTCAGGTCCAGGGGGTTCGTGGGCACGAACGCGGCGGCGTCCAGAGCCACGACGTACCCCAGGCTCCTGGCCTTCTCCACGAGGTCCAGGGGATGCTGCACCCCGGAGAAGTTCGACTGCGCAGGAAAGGCGAACAGTCCCGGCTCCGAACCCGAGGGCGGGATGACCGTCCCCGCTGCCAGGCGCAGCTCGTCATCCAGGGGCAGATAGACGACCTCCGCCCCACGGGCCTCGGCGAAGACGCGGATCCCGTTCACCGAGTTGTGGTTGTCGCGCGGCAGCACGAACCGGGATCCCGGACCGAAGGGGAACGCCTCGCCCACCAGCTTGAGAGCCCCCGAGGCGTTCGCGGTGAACACCACCGTGTAGTCGGACGGATCGGCACCGAAGAAGTCCAGGACGTCGTGGCGCGTGCGCTGCACGATGCGCGTCGCCTCGGAGGAAGTGGGGTTCTCGGAGTGCGGGTTCCCCAGGACATGATGCCTGAGAAGCTCCTGCTCGCTGCGGAGCTGGGACTCGCCGTACAGGCCACTCCCGGTGTAGTCCAGATAGACGTGCCCGCCCTCGTCCAGGCGGCGGAACTCGGAGGAGCGGAGCGCGTCGAAGCGCTCTCTCAGGGCATCGGCTTCCATGGCGACCCGAAGGTGGGGTTCACGAACGTCTGCGGCGTTGAAGTATAGGCGAGAGCGCGGAAGCGAGAAACGTGGGAACGAGAGCGGCGTCGCCCCGGGGGGACGACGCCGCTTCAGGCGTGGACCGCGTCCGTTTCCTACATCTGCACGCCGGCAGACCCGTCGGAGGACACGTTGAAGAGCAGGTACATGCCCGTCGCGGCATGGCCCGGAATGAAGCACACCATCGCGTAGTTGCCCGCCTTGTCGGCGGTGAAGCTGATGTCCTCGCTCTTGCCCGGCAGGGTGGCGGCCGTCATGGACGTCGGGTTCGAGGTGACGGCGCCGGGGAAGGCCGGCGTCGGCGTCATCGTGGCGCCGAATCCGCTGGTCTGGGCGACGATGCCCAGGCTGTGGGCCATGGCAGGATCATGATTCTCGAAGTGGATCTTCACCGTGTAACCCTCGGGTACCGTGATGGCGATGTCCCCGTGGGTGCCGCCGTTGAAGTTCCAGTGGTTGTTCGCGTCCGTGGCTCCGGCGGTGATGTCGAGGGACACCGTCTTGGTGGCATCGTCCTTCTTGTACCAGGCCGGTGTGGTCATTGGACCCGAGGGTGCCGCAGGCTGGGTGGCCTGCGCCGCAGGCTGGGTGGCCTGGGTGTCCGGCTGGGTTTCCGAGGCCTGGTTCGAGGAGCTCTTTCCGCCACTGCATGCGGCAACGGCAACGACCAGCGAGAGGGTCGCGAAGCGCTTCATCATCGCAAATCCTGTCTTCGGTGGCTGGGTTTCTGCGGCCGGGCATTGGCCACCCACAGCGTCCGGCGCATATGCGACGCTCCCGGAGCGCGCCTCCGGGGAGGTCACGGACCAGGAACCTAATGACCTCAACGACTGTGGCCAGCCGCCGAAGCCCGTGCGCCCGTGCAGAGCACCGGAGGTCCGGTACCCGCGGCAGGCCCCGTCACGAGGTCGCAAGAGCCATGCCGTCCCGGCGGTCCCGCGTGCGGCGGGTACGCCCTCAGCTCGAGTAGTACGCGGCGTTCTCGTCGATGTACCCGTGGGTGAGATCGCATCCCCAGGCGCGCGCACGCGCGTCCCCGACGCCGAGATCCACCTCCAGGTCCACGGGATCGGCACGCAGGAGATCGCGCACCGCCGCCTCGTCGAAATCGACACGGAGGCCGCCGGCGAGAACCTGCACGCCGCAGATCCCGGCGGCGACGCGCTCGGGCGACACCGCGCACTCGAAGCACTTCCCCACCGCCATCAGGATGCGGCCGACGTTGGGGTCTCCACCGAAGACCATGGTCTTCACCAGCGGGGAGCTCACCAGGGACTTGGCCACCGTGCGGGCGTCGGCCCGACTCGCGGCGCCGGTGACGGTGACGCGAAGCAGGATGGTGGCGCCCTCGCCGTCCCGCGCCAGCAGCTCCGTCGTCCGCGTGAACGCCTGCAGGAGCGCCTCCCGGAAGTCCCCCTCCGGAACGGGACCCGCGAGACCGTTGGCCATCAGCGCGCACGTATCCGAGGTGCTGGTGTCGGTGTCCACCGAGAGCATGTTGAACGTTTCGGCCACCACGTCCCTGAGCGCGCCGTCGAGAACCGGCGACTCCAGTGCGGCGTCGGTGAACGCGAACGCGAGCATGGTCGCCATGTTGGGCTCGATCATGCCCGAGCCCTTCGCCACCACCGCCAGGGTCGCGGGACCCACGCTCATGGATATCGCCTTGGGGCGGGTGTCGGTGGTCATGATCCCCTGGGCCCCCACCAGCGGGTCGTCCTGGAGGCCCACCACCAGCTCCGGGAGCCCCGCCTCGATCCTGTCGAGGGGCAATGGCACGCCGATGACGCCGGTGGAGCTCATGAGGACGAGGTCCGGCTCGATCCCCAGGGCGGCGGCGGTGGCCGCCCCCATGCGCCTTGCCCGCGCGACGCCCTCCTCCCCGGTGCCGACGTTGGCTACGCGGCTGTTCACCACCACGGCCTGGAGCCGCCCCCGGCGGATCAGCTCGCGACCCACCAGCACCGGTGCACCCGGCACCTGGTTGCGGGTGAAGACGGCGGCGGCGGCGGCGGGCACCTCGGACGCGAAGAGGGCCAGATCCCTGCCCTCGGTCTTGATCCCGCAGTGCACCGCGGCGCACCGGAAGCCCCGGGGCAGGCGTGGGGGCGTGTGGAAGGTCATGGGAGCTGGTGTCGTCGGGCGTGGGTGGCCGAGGCACCCAAGATCGCGGTGGCTCCCCGGCGGTGAAAGGACGCGAGGCACTGCGATGGGCCGGACGGGCCCCGGGCCAGCAGGATGCTGGAGAAGACCGCACTCCCATTGCGGGCGCGACGATCCCGGAAGTCGCGCCACACGACGAGGGTAGGCCGGGCGTCGCCGTAGTCGTCGGCCGGTCAGCTCATTCGCTCCTGAGGGCGATCATGGGGTCCACGCGCGTGGCGCGGAGGGCCGGCACGAGGGACGCCGCCACCCCCGTGGCGGCCAGCACCAGGGGAACGACGATGAAGGTGAACGGGTCCACGGCGCTCACCTGGAACAGAACGATGCGCAGCGCCCGGGCCACCAGAATCGACAGGCCCAACCCGAGGCCCACCCCCATGGCGATCTGCACGAGGCCCTGGCGGAGGACGAGCCTGAGCACCTGCCCGGATGCCGCCCCCAGGGCCATGCGGATACCCACCTCCGGCGTGCGCCGGCTCACCGTGAACGCCATCACGGCGTACAGGCCGACGGAAGCCAGGAAGAGCGCCACCATGCCGAAGACCACGAAGAGGACACCGAACACGTTGTAGACCCAGGTGTTCTCGGCGATGCGACCGGCGGCGGTGTCCACGAAGTAGATGGGGGTGTCGGCGTTCACCGCCTCCACGGCCCTGCGCACCGCGGCGGTGAGGGACATGGGGTCGGCGGGCCCCCGCGCCAGGATGCTCATGAAGTGCGCGTCGCTCTGCGCCACCGGCACGTAGAAGCCGGCCGGCGAGGCCTCCGCGTTCTGCATCCCCTGCATCCACAGGTCGGGCACCACCCCCACGACGGTGAGCCAGGGGGCATCGCTGTGCGAAGCTCCGACGCGGAAGTGTCCGCCGACGGCCGCCTCTTCGGGGAAGAACTTCCTTGCGAAGCTCTCGTTCACCACGGCCACCGGCAGCGATCCCTCGACGTCCCCGTCCTCGAACGCCCGCCCCGCCGCGACACGCACCCCCAGGGCCCCGAAGTACCCCGGAGTCACCGACCCGGTGAAGGCGCCGGGATAGTCCCGGTCTTCGGCGTAGGACTTCCCCTCCACGGCGAGGCGCGTGTACCCCCTGCCGAATCCGCCCGGGAGGGTCGTGCCCAGACCGGTGAACCTAGCCCCGGGGATGTCGGCGAGGCGCCGGCGCAGCTCGTCGAAGAAGCGGCGGCGAGACAGCGTATCCGGGAACTCGGCGTCGAAGAGCCCGAGGCGTGCGGTGAAGACCGCATCGGTGTCGAACCCATAGTCGACGTCGCGCAGCGTGGTGATGCTCCTCGCCGTCAGGCCCGCCGCCACCAGGAGGGCCAGGGACATGGCGATCTCCCCCACCACCAGCACCTTGCTCGTACGCCCCATGTTCAGGCTCGAGGAGCCACGCGACTCGTCTTTGAGGATGGTGCTGACGTCGAGGCGCGAGGCCTTCAGCGCCGGAAGGCCGCCGGCGATGACGGCCGACGCGACGGAGATGGCCAGGATGAAGAGCAGAATGGGTGCGTCCAGCTTGAACACCAGGAAGAAGGGCGGTTGCGTGTTCACGATGGCGCGGGAGAAGAGCGTGATGCCCACCCACGCGAGCCCTGCCCCGAGGGCGCCGCCCACAAGGGCGAGGGCGAGGGCCTCGGCCACCATCTGGGAGATCACGCGCCCCCGGTGCGCGCCGAGCGCCGTGCGGATCCCCACCTCCTTGCTGCGCACGGTGGCCCGCGCCAGGAGCAGGTTGGCGACGTTCGCACACGCGATGAGAAGCACCAGCGAGACCACCGCGAGCATGGATCCGAGCAGCCTACCCGCCTCATCTCCGACGGCCTCCTTGGCGAAGGGCCGGATTACGACGCCCATGCCCTTGTTCGCGTCGGGATAAGCCATGGCCAGTCGCTGCGCGATCCCGGAGAACTCGGCCGAGGCCTGATCCATCGTCACCCCCGGCCTCAGCTTCCCGTAGACCACCAACGGCGTACCGCCTCCCCGGGGCAGCTGGAGGGGATCCTCGCGCAGGGGAACCCAGATGTCCTCGCGGTTGGGAAAGAGGAAGCCCTCGGGCATGACCCCGACGATCTCGGCCGTCTCGCTGTTCACCTTGACGATCCGACCCAGCGCGGTGTGGTCACCGTGGAATCGATCCTGCCACAGGTGGTAGGACAGGATCACCGGCATGACGCCGCCCCCCGGGCGCTCTTCGGAGTCACGAAACGCCCGGCCCAGAATGGGCTGAACGCCCAGGGTCGAGAACCCGTTGGCGGTGATGAACGCACCGTCGAAGCGCTCGGGCCTGTCCGACCACGTCACGTTGACCGTGCCCTCGTAGAGGGCCGCCAGGCTCTCGAAGGACTTCTGCTGGGCCCGCCAGTCCCGGTAGTCGTGGATGGGCACCGACATGCGCGAGTCGCTCTGCGAGAGCTGCGTGCGCTGCAGCACCATGATGCGGTCGCCCCCCGGGAAGGGCAGGCCTCGCATCAGCGCGCCGTACACGATGCTGAACATGGTGGCGGTCACGCCGATCCCCAGAGCGAGGGCCACCACCGCCATCAGCGAGACGCCCGGGCTCTTGAACAGCATCCGCCCGGCGTAGCGAAGGTCTTTCAGGAATCCCGTCATCCCGCGGTCCCGTACGGGTCGTGCGGTGGCGGAAGCGCCCCCGTCGATGCAGGCCCTACGGAGCTTCGATGACCGCGGTTTCCCGGCGGCGGAAGCGGGGGAATGGGGAGAGTGTCACGTGGGCCAGTTGGAGAGATCGTGGGCGCGGGCGCGGTGCCGCGAACACGAAGGCCCGGCCACCTCTCGGTGACCGGGCCCCGGCGGCCTTCTGTCCCTCACCTCGCCGCGGACTATCCCGCAGAGCCCCCGATACCGGAAGGCCCAACCGGAAGCGCGCCGTCACCGTCCACCGGGCGCGCATCCTCGGCCATCCGTCGGAAGTTGCGGGCCACCCGCTCGTTTCCCTCGTCCTCCGCCCGGGTCGCCGCCCGGAGCAGGAACCGGACCCTCTCGTCCACGGTCATCGTCGTCCCTCACCCTTCCCAGGTCAGAGCAGCCGCCTCCGACTTCTCTCCCGCTGCCGTTATGTACGACGGCTCGGGGGACCCGTTTCTCGTTCCACCTGACCATGAGACGCCCGGAGCGCCCGCCGGGTTGCTCAGGGACCCTCTTCCACCGTGGAAAGACGAGCGTGCAGCCGCTCCAAGAGCCCGTTGAAGCGGTCGAGCTCCTCAGGGTTCATGTCCTGGAAGATCGCCACGTCGGACCGGCCCACGGGGCCGTCCAGGCGCTGCAGGAGCTCCAGGCCCTCGGAGGAGATCCGGCACCACACCCGCCGGCGGTCCTGCGTACACCGCTCGCGCGCCACCAGCCCCTTGGCCTCCAGGCGGTCGATGATGCGCGTCACCCCCGGCGTGCGCTCGATCATGCGCTGGCCCACCTCGAGGGTGGGGAGTCCCCTGGGTCCGGAACGCCTGAGGATGCGCAGCACGTTGTATTGCTGGAAGGTGATCCCCTGGGTCTCGAAGAGCCCGGAGAACCGATGCTTGGCCAGGTCGGCGGCGCGCAGCAGGGAGAGCAGGGCCTCCTGCTCCCTGGTCCGGGCCGGCTCCTCGTGCGGAGTCGCGTCGTCGCCCCTCTCGACCCCCGCCCCGGCGGATGTCAGGTCGTGCATCTCGTCATCCCTTGGCAGGGTAGAGCGACCTGCCGTGGTAGAGCTTCTGGCCCTCGGGCGTGTGCAGGGTCAGCGCCGGAGGGCCGCCGCCACCGCCCATGTAGGCGCATCCCACCTCACCGTCCTTGCTCAGAGCGACGAACTTCTCGCCCGGCACGTAGTCGCTGCCGATGCCGCGGTAGCGCTGCACGATCATGTCGCAGGCGTCCTCGCACGCCTGCTGGGGGGAGCGGCCGTCGCGCATGCGCCCCACGATGAAGTACGTGGCGCACGACTTCATGACGTCCTCGCCCCACCCGGTGGCTCCGGCGGCTCCCACCAGGTTGTCCACGTAGAGGCCGTCTCCGATGATGGGCGAGTCCCCCACCCGGCCCGGCACCTTCCAGGAAACCCCACTGGTGGTGGTGATGCCGGCGATGTCACCCTGGGAGTCCACCGCCAGCACGTTCACGGTGCCATGGTGGTACTCCACGGGAAGGGTCTCGGACCCCTTCGAGCCGCCGCCGCCCTTGAGCGTCTTCAGATAGCTCTTGGGGCCGTAGTCGTCGTCGGGAGAGAGCTGCTCCCGCCACCGGATCCACATCTCCCGGGACTGCGGGGTGAGGAGGTTCTCCTCCTTGAAGCCCATGGAGACGGCGAACTCCAGGGCGCCCTTTCCCACGAGCATGATGTGCTGCGTGTGCTCCATGATCGCGCGCGCCACGGAGGATGGGGTCTTGATGTTCTCCAGGCACCCCACGGCGCCGGCGTTGTAGGTCTTGCCATCCATGCACGAGGCGTCGAGCTGCACCACCCCCGCGGCGTTGGGGAGGCCCCCGTAACCGACGCTGTGGTCGTTGGGGTCCACCTCCACGATGTTGGCGCCCTTCTCCACGGCGTCCATGGCCGTGCCACCGGAGGACAGGATATCCCAGGCCTGACGGATCGCTTCCTGTCCAGTCTGGTTCGTGTGGCTGGTGATGACGATGGGGTTCACCTTGCGGCCGGAGACCGGCGCGGCCGACACCTCCGGGAACCGGCCCAGGGCGGCTGCACCGGCCCCGGCGGCGATGGAATGACGGATGAAGTCGCGGCGGTCGAGCTTGCTCATGAGGTTCTCCAACGACGACGAAATCGTGATCGTGCTCGAAGTTGAGCCGTGACGATCCTACCGCCTGAGGGTCGCGTGGGAAAGCGTGGTCCCGGTTGCCGGCCGCGATGTCGGGATCCATGTTGCCTCACTCGCGCATCGGCGCGTGAAACCCGCACCCTCCTGCCGTCGAGAGAGACTCGAATGAAGAGATCAGCCGCAGCCGTTCTGCTGGCCCTGTCGTTGACGCTGCCCGCCGGCCTCTCCGCCCAGAACAGGCCCGCTCCCCCCGCCGCCGAGAAGAGCGCCGCCGCATCGTCTTCCGAGCCGACCCCAGCCAGGTACGACACGCACCACTCCATCAAGCTCGGCGGTCGGACGCTCGAGTACGACGCCCGGGTGGGCAGCATCATCCTGCGTGACGAAGAGGAGAAGCCCATCGGGGAGATGTACTACACGGCGTACACGAAGAGCGGCGTCACCGACAAGTCGCAGCGCCCGGTCATGTTCTCCTACAACGGTGGGCCAGGCTCCTCGTCGTTCTGGCTGCACATGGGCGTCATGGGCCCGCGGCGCATCTCGCTGTCCGGCACCGGGCACGCGAACCCCGCGCCGTACAAGATCGTGGACAACCAGTACACACTCCTGGACAAGACCGACATCGTCATGATCGATCCCATCGGTACGGGCTTCAGCCACCCGCTGGGCGACACCCCCGGCAAGCACTTCTGGGGCATCGACGAGGACGCGCGCTCCATCACGCAGTTCATCAGCCGGTACCTGAGCGAGAACGACCGCTGGAACTCCCCGAAGTACCTCCTGGGTGAGAGCTACGGCACGACCCGCTCGGCGGTGCTGTCCGACATGCTCCAGGGCGCGAACATCGACCTGAACGGCGTGGTGTTGCTCTCCACCGTGCTTGACTTCCGCACCATCCTGTTCCTGCCGGGGGACGATCTGCCCTACGTCCTGAACCTGCCCTCCTACGCGGCCGTGGCGTGGTATCACAAGGCGCTGCCCAACCAGCCTCCGGAGCTGAAGCCCTTCCTGAGCGAGGTCGAGCACTTCGCCATGAACGAATACGCCAGCGCCCTCCTCGAGGGCGGGGCGCTGAGCGCCACGGAGCGCAGCCAGGTCATCGACAAGCTCCACGAATACACGGGGCTCTCGAAGGAGTACCTCGACGAGGCCAACCTGCGGGTGAACGCACCGGAGTTCGAGAAGGAGCTCCTGCGGAGCCACAAGGAGATCCTGGGACGCCTCGACGCCCGCTTCCTCGGCCCCTCCGGAGATCTGCTGGCGCAGTATCCCGACCAGGATCCCCAGTCCTCCGCCATCAGCGCCGCCTACGCCGGCGCGTGGAACACGTACCTGCGGACCGAGCTGGGCTATACCGGCAATCGTGAGTACGTGGCCAGCGGCAACGTGCAGCCGTGGGACTGGAGCCGCATGCGGGGCGGGATGTTCGGTGGCGGCCTCGGAACCGGCGCCCCCAACGTGGAAGGCGACCTGGCGGAAGCCATCCGCCACAACCCCAAGCTGCAGGTGCTGCTCCTGACCGGATTCTACGACCTGGCGACGCCCTACTTCGCGGCCCGCTGGACCATGGACCACCTCGGCCTCACCCCGGACCTCCGGAAGAACATCCGGGAGGTGGACTTCGAGTCCGGACACATGGTCTACGTCAACCCGGACGTCCTCCCCGAGTGGAAGAAGACGCTGGACGCCTTCATCGACAGGACCTCGGGGGTGGGCGGGATGCAGTAGCTCGGGCTCCGCTCCGGCGGCGCGCGGCCTCCCGCGACCCGCGGGCGGGTGACGCCGCCGCCGCCGGAAGCCTTCTCCCGCAGCCCGAAAGTGCCCGAAAGAGGCCAATCTCGCGTCGCGGGACGGCCTTACCCCTGGGCGAAACGGATATTTGTAGCGAAATTACCCGCCGCACACCGCGGAATTCGCCCTGCGGGGGTGTATCCACGACTTCAGGAGTGCCGGGATCCGTGACACCAGAGCAACTGGCGAAGGAGCGCAAGGCGTCGTTGGAGCGGCAGCGCAAGCAGCTCGAGAAGACCGCCGCCGAGAGGCTCGCCCAGGAGAAGACCGACACCAAGGTCCTCACCCGGGCTCAGCGTCTCAAGCTCCGTGACGACGAGTACGTTCCGCCCCAGGACTGACTGACTGCGGGAACGTTCGCCAGACGGGAAGGCGGGCCCCCCGGAACCGGGGGGCCCGCCTCTTTTTTCGTCCTTCGAGGTCGGCGGCGGCCGGCGGCATCCCCTGCGCCGTCGCAACAGCCCCACCCACTACTTCAGCACCGGCAGCACCATGAGCAGGAAGACGAAGGCGAAGAGTCCGACGGTCTCCACGATGCCCAGGGCGATGATCATGAACGCCAGGCCCTGGCCCTCATTGTCGAGGAGAGCGCGGATGAATCCCGCACCGATCCTCCCCTGCATCCAGGCGCTGGCCAGCTCCGCCACGCCACCTGCCAGGGCGATGCTCACCAGGGCGCCGGCGTTCATGGCCGCCGCCCCCGCAGCGTAGACCGGAGATCGCAGGCCGATCAACATGAGCATCGCCCCGTAGATCGTCTGCGAGAGGGGCGCCGCCACCATGATGATGTACGTGAAGCTGGGCTGCTTGCCCTCCTTGCCTTCACGGGCCCACGCACCGGCGGCCGCTTGCCCTGCCGCGCTGATGCCCAGCGCGCTCCCGATGGCTCCCCCGAGGAGGGGAAGCGCCAGGGCGAACATCCCCCAGAATTCCATGGTTCAGTGCTCCTTTACCGTCCGTGCCTCGAAAGGCCGATAGGGATAACCGGCCCACTGCAGGCCGGAATGGTTCGAGAACTCGAGGAGGTTGAGTCGCACGCCGTGCGCGAGAATGGCGACGAGCGACAGGGTCATATTCAGGGAATGGCCCACGAGCAGGATGGGCAGCCCGGCCACCCATGTTCCGGCGGCCGCCGCCTGACCCGCGAGCGTGTCGATGGCGACGGCGAGGTAGAAGCTGGCCAGCCCGACGGCGGCGAGCCGGATGTAGCTGAGCGTGTCGCCGAATGCGCCGATGAGCGGGAAGAGCCCTCCCCCGAAGCCCTTGGCCACACGCACGAGAAGGTTGGGATCCGGCGCGCCGAAGAGCGCGACGAGCGCGAAGCCGAGGGCCCCCGCCCCGTACGAGACGTGCGTCAGGGTTCCGGGCAGCGGTGCCTCCCGGAAGAACAGGTTCCAGATCACGCCCAGCATCGCCGCCAGCACCCCACACCAGCCGAGCTCGGCCAGCGCGCTCGCGCTCGGAGCCAGCGCGACGACCCGACGCAGGTGCGCGAGAATCAGATGCACGCTGCCCAGCAGAAAGCACACCTTGATGAGCGTGTCGCGCATCTGCACATCGGACCCGCGGATCAGCTGCAGGTGGTAGAGCATGCCCCCCAGCCCGGCGATCCAGCCACCCGCGCCCGCCATGTTCCCGGGGGTCACGCCGAACCACGACCCGCTGATGGCACCCCAGATCAACGCGGTCACACCGAACAGCGTGACGAGATCGATGGCGTCGGTTCCCATCTTGTCGCGCAGGCGGTGGCGCGCGTACAGGGACGCAAACAGGAAGACCATGCCGTACCCGGCATCGGCGATGAGCATTCCCGCGAAGACCGGCACGGCCACCATGAAGAAGGCCGTCGGATCGATCTCGTCGTAGCCCGGCCGAACCCCCAACAGATCGAACAGGGACCGGATGGGGCGCAACAGGCGCGGGTACCGCACCAGCGTCGGGGGGTGCTCGCCCGGCGCAGGGGGCCGCACCCGGACGGCGGCGTGGATGCCCGCCTCGTCCAGCTCGGCGGCGAGGGATCCGGCCCGTGCCATCGGCAACCAGCCCTGGACGCCGAAGAGGCTCCCGCCGTCCAGCCCGCTCCGGCGGGCGCGACTCAAGCTCAGCCTGTCCTCCAACAGGACGACCTCGCCGGAGAGATCGGCACTGCGCTGCGAGAGCTGGGCGAGCCGAACCGGCACCGCCGCCAACGCCGCACGGGTGTCGGCGACCTCCGCTTCGACGCTGGAAAGATCCCGCTCCGGAGGCGCGACCACCACCGCGCGCGGCGGCAACGGAGCCTCGACGTCGCCGACGAGGATCACCAGGGAGCGATTCTTGCCGAGCGTTCGCACGGGGATCACCCTTCCGGTAAGCGACGCGATGTCGTCGTCCGCCACCGTGAGCACGCGGAGAGGCACATCGTGTCGTGCGAGCTCCTCGATGCGTGCCCTGGTGACGCGCCCCCACGCCGTCGCCTCGCGGGCCTCGCGCTCCAGCGACACGAGACGCGAGCGCAGCTCCTGCTCGCTCCTTCGCAGATCGAGGGTCTCCTCGACGATGTCCGCCACCGTGCCGGGAGGCACCGCGCCGGCGGGCGTCCTCTCCTGGAGCACCTGCAGCGCCTGCCGCGTCCTCGCCAGTGCGTCCGCGAGCTCACCCTCGTCGCGGCCGTTTTCCGTGCGTGTCGGCACCAGGTGCAGCACGCCCAGCCCGCCGAGGGCGGCCACCAGCGCCTGCCGTTGCTCCCGACGCACCACGACGAAGGCCTTGGCCATGGGCTCGATCATGCCGCCCCTCCCGATCGACCCTTGGCCATCTTGGCGAGGCCGACGGCCGCCGCCATCTCGTCGCCGAGGTGCACGCGAATCCTCTGAATCGCGGCCCGTGCCTCCGGGATCTTCACCTTCTCGAAGAGGTTGACGCGCTGCACGACGCGGGTCAGCTCGTGTCGCAGAATGGCACGCCGCTCCTCGAGCACGCCGAGCCGCGCGCTCAGCCGGCTCTGTTCGCGCAGGGCGGTCAGCACGGTCTCCACCCAGGGGGCCGTGGCAAACAAGCTGTATACAGGATCCGTGAAGGTCACGTCCACGAAGTCCGGCACGTGTACCCCCACGACGTTCACGGTTCTCACGTCCACACGGGCGGCACGCCCGGCCGCGCGGACGTCCACTCCCGCCACGTCCTCCAGCACGCCGCTGTAGCGCTCGAAGCGCTGTCGGGTGGACTCGAGCTCGGCCTTCTCCCGAGCGAGCTGCTTGTCGGTGCGCTGCACTTCGAGCTGAAGCTGCTGCTGTCGCCGTTGCAGCGCCGGCAGGAAGCGCCGGTAGCGGCTCAGCGCCTCACGCTGCCGCTTCAGCTCGAGTCGGGTGAGTGCCAGCTTGCGTGCCATGTCACCTCGCCGCTCCCGACGGCCAATGCTCGTCGATGAGCGCACGTCGGAGGCCCGTTTCGGCGGGGTCGAAGCACTCGCCGAGGAGGAGCCAGCAGCGGTCCAGCGCATCCTCCAGGGAGATGTCCACGGCCAGGTCCATGATGCGGCCCTCGAACATCTCACCGTATCTGAGCAGCTTCTCATCCCAGGGCGTCACCTCGAATCCCATGTCCCGCTTCTCGCGGCTGGCCATGCAGTCGGCGTAGAGCTGGATGCAGCCGTCCATGATGGCCCGGTGATCGTCACGCGTGTCGCCGTTCACGTGCTGGCGCAACCGTGACAGCGAGCCGAACGGCTCGATGCGGCCGTTGCGCAGGTAGAACTGACCCTCCGTGATGTAGCCCGTGTTGTCCGGCACCGGGTGGGTCACGTCGTCGCCGGGCATGGTGACGCACGCGAGGACGGTCATGGAGCCGGCACCCTCGAAGTCCACCGCCTTCTCGTAACGGCGTGCCAGCTGCGTGTACAGATCACCCGGATAGCCGCGGTTCGACGGGATCTGCTCCATGGTGATGGCGATCTCCTTGAGCGCATCGGAGAAGGCCGTCATGTCCGTGAGCAGCACCAGCACGCGCTTTCCGGCGAGGGCGAACTGCTCGCCGACGGCGAGGCAGAGATCCGGAACCAGCAGGCATTCCACGACCGGGTCGGAAGCCGTGTGCACGAACATCACGGAGTGGGTGAGCACGCCCCCCTTCTCGAATGCGGCGCGGAACTCCAGGTAGTCATCGTGCCGCAGGCCCATGCCACCGAAGATGATGACGTCCGCGTCCGCCTGCAGTCCGATGCGCGCCAGCAGGGCGTTGTACGGCTCGCCGGCCACGGAGAAGATGGGCAGCTTCTGTGATTCGACGAGGGAGTTGAACACGTCGATCATCGGAATGCCGGTGCGGATCATGCGATCCGGGAGCCGCCGCTTCACGGGGTTGACCGGGGGGGAGCCGAGCCGCACCAGCGTCCCCTCCGGGTCGGGGCGCTCGTCGCGTGGTCGGCCGGCGCCGTCGAATACACGGCCGAGCAGCCCGTCCCCGTACGGGAACTCCATGGGATGGCCGAGGAACCGGACCCGATCGCGCGTGGACAGGCCCTGTGTCCCGGCGAATACCTGGAGGCTCACCTGATCGCCCTCGAGCTTGATGACCTGCGCGGGCGCGCTGCGCTCCTCACCCACCACCACCGCGAGCTCCTCGTAGGTCACGCCCTCGGCGTGAACCGTGAGCACGTTCCCGGCGATGCGCGCGATGCGATCGAAGTACTTCCTCATGCCACGTCCTCGAGCACCGGATCACGTCCACCAAGGGCGACGAGATCGTTGATCTCCCCGGCCATGGCCTCGAACTCGGGCGTGCCCATGGCCACGTAGTTCCAGTTGCGGAACAGGTCGGTGAACTTCACCATGACGGCTCGCGCCTGCTCCTTCTCCGTGACCTCCAGCTCCATGTCGAGCACGGCGAGCAGGCGGTCGAAGACGAGCTCCTGCCGCTCCGCGTTGGTGGACCCGTCGACGTCGTCGAAGGCGTTCTGCTGCAGATAGGCGGCGTCGACGAACTCGGCCTTGAGCATGGTCGCATAGTCGTGCACCGAGACCCCCTCCTCGCCCACAACCGCGGTCATCTGTCGGATCTCGTTACCGCGCCGCAGCAGGCGCTGCACCTGCGCGACCTTCTTCGCCTCGATGATGCCCGCGTAACGGCTCCACGAGTCCAGCGGATCGATGGCGGGATAGCGGCGCGCGTGCGCGCGGGCGGTGGAGAGGCCGTGGAACGCGCCCACCACCTTGAGGGTGGCCTGGGTGACGGGCTCCTCGAAGTTCCCGCCCGCGGGGCTGACCGTGCCGCCGATGGTCAGGGTGCCCACGTGCCCGGTGCGCAGCCGGACCGCGCCCGCGCGCTCGTAGAACGCCGCGATGCGGCTCTCCAGGTACGCGGGGAAGGCCTCCTCTCCGGGGATCTCCTCCAGCCGGCCGGAGAGCTCTCGCATGGCCTGCGCCCAGCGCGATGTGGAGTCGGCCAGGAGGAGCACGTGCAACCCCATCTGGCGATAGTACTCGCCCAGGGTGACCGCGGTGTAGACCGAGGCCTCCCGTGCGGCTACCGGCATCGCCGAGGTGTTGCACACGATCACCGTCCGCTCCATGAGGCTGCGACCCGTGCGCGGATCGCTCAGCCTGGGGAACTCCTGGATCGTCTCCACCACCTCGCCGGCGCGCTCGCCGCACGCAGCGACCACGACGACGTCGACGTCGGCGTTGCGCGAGGTGATCTGCTGGAGCACCGTCTTGCCCGCCCCGAAGGGACCCGGGATGCAATAGGTGCCGCCGCGCATCACCGGCAGGAGCGAGTCGATCATGCGCACGCGCGTTACCAGCGGTGAGCTGGGCAGCAGGCGCTCTCGGCTCACGTTCAGGGGCACCTTCACCGGCCAGCGCTGCAGCATGGTCACGTTCCGGGTGGCCCCGGACTCGTCGGTCATCTCGGCGATGACCTCGTCGGCCTGCCGTTTGCCCGCGTATGCGATGTATTGGACGGTGAAGCGGCCACGCCAGCCGAAGGGCACCATGATGTGGTGCTTGAAGATCCCCTCGGGCACATAGCCCAGGGTGTCACCCGCCTGCATCACGTCGCCGACGCGACCCGCCGGCTCGAACTGCCACACCCGGTCCTCCCGCAGGCCGGGCGTCGAGCCGCCGGTGGGAAGGAAGTAGCCGTGGCGCTCCGCCAGCTCGGGGAGCGGGTTCTGCAGGCCGTCGAAGATCTGGCCCAGCAGCCCCGGACCGAGCTGGACCGACAGCAGGTCCGTGCTCACCTCGACCGGATCGCCGACCTTGAGACCGCGGGTCTCCTCGAAGACCTGCAGGTCGGCCCGGTTGTCATGCACCCGGATGACCTCGGACAGCAGCTGGGCTCCGTCGGCACGATGGCAGCGCGCGACGGCGTTCTGCATGACCGGTCCCTCGCATTCCGCGACCACCAGGTTGCCGAATACCGCGACGATCCTCCCTCTCATGCCGCATCCCTCATGGTCCGGTGCCAATCCCTCAGGAGCAGGAGCTTCACCGCGTACGCGGCGACCTCGTCGTGGCTGAAGCTGAAGCGGTGCTCCTCACTCGTGGCCCACTGCCAGCGTGTCATGAGCAGCGACCGCCACCCCGTCAGTGGGTCGTCGGCATCCATCCATGCGGCGACGCCGTCTTCGACGACCCCATCGGCTCCACCGAGCTCCAGCGCCACCTCGCGTCCCTCGACCGACTCGCCGAGAGCCCGTGCGCGCGCTGCCGCCAGGCGGTTGCGCAGCGCGACCTCCGCACGTACCCAGCCGCTCAGGAAGCGGCTGTGGCGCCGGCGCGCCACGTGCGCGGCATGACGCCAGTACGCCTCCCACACGAGATCGTCGGCGAGGCGTGGTGGCGGGGGTGCCTCCGCGAAGGCGAGGGGGGGTGGCAGGGGCTCGTCACCCGCCATCTGACCGGAGGTTAGAACGGCACCGTCGACGTCCGAGATCTCTCCCGCGAGAAGGGCCTGGCGCTGGCGCAGGTCATCCGCGAGCAGGATTGCGTCCACCAGCGGAGCCGCGTTGCTGTGGGCGGCGCGCGCGCGCAGCTCCGCGGCCGACAACGGAGGCGGCGTGCCCGGCTCGTCGAGCGGTGGCAGCGACGTCAACAGATAGTAGTTCGCGCCGGAGGCCATCAAGCGGTCACCACCATCCCTTCTTCGCCGGATGCCTCACGCAGGAGCGCTCGCAGATGGGGCGAGACATACTGCACCAGGGCGTCCGCCACCGATGCGGGCGTGACCTCGACGACGGCGTCCTCTATGCGATACTCGAAGCCGGCGGCTTCCAGGCCGGCCTTCACGTCCACGCGCGACCCGTCGGCCAGGGCTCGACCCAGGATGCCCGGCACCGCGGCCGTGAGCTCTTCCACGAGCTCGGGGCGTACCTTGAGCTCGATGGTGCGGCCTTCCGCGTCGCCGCGCGCGTAGGCGCTCACGACCTCGCTCAGCAGACGCGCCAGCAGCTCGGGATCCTCGAGATGATGCTCGAGGCCGCGCTCCAGAAGCGATGTCAGGACCCGCTCGAGGCCGACACGCAGCCCGAGATGCACGTCTCGCACGACCAGGGCGAGCTCACGCCTGGCGTCGGCCAGGATCTCCCTGGCCTCCACCTCGGCCTGCTCCACTACCTCCCGCGCTGTCTCCCTGGCCTCCTTGATGAGCCCCGCGGCTTCCCTGGCCGCGGCGCTGCGCACCTCCTCTGCTTCTTTGAGTCCGGCCTCGACACCCTCGCTTTGCAGCCTATCTATGAATTCTTCCAGCGTATTCGACTGGTCCATTCATCCTCTTCGCACCATGCGCCGGCGCCGGCCCGGCTGCTCCTCATACCCGAGCGCACGCGTTTCGCGCGCGCGACCCTCGCTCGTGAGCGTTGTCGAGCCGGCACCGCAGACGATGCAGTCATTACAGCTGAATCGTGATCGTTTGCGCGTATCCGTCAGGCGCAGCGGGGCGCTGATGCACTGCCCACCCGACGAATATGGACAGGTCCGGCCCGATGGTGAAGGCGCGGGGAGGCCGGAGGCCTCAGAACCCGCCCAGAAGCACCCCCGTCGCGAAGACCAGGGCACCCCCCAGCCCGACCTGCAGGGCGGCGGAAAGCGTCGGCGTGTCCATATATCGGTGGCGGACCCAGGTGATCACCGCCAGCTCCACCACGACCACCGCGATGGCGGCGATCAGGGCGACCCGGAAGTCGGGCACGAGGAACGGCAGGGTGTGGCCCAGGCCCCCCAGGAAGGTCATGAGCCCGCAGATCAGCCCCCGCACCCACGGGTGCCCCCGCCCCGTGAGACTACCGTCGTCGGACAGCGCCTCGGCGAAGCCCATGCTGATCCCCGCCCCGATGGACGCCGCCAGGCCCACCACCAGGGCGTCGTGGGTCTGCTGAGTCGCCACTGCCGCGGCGAACACCGGGGCCAGCGTCGACACCGAGCCGTCCATCAGGCCCGCGAGTCCCGGCTGGACGACCTGCAGGACGAACAGGCGCCGGCGGGCCTCGTCCTCGATTCGCTTCGTGTCGGGCTCGAGGCGCTT
>JAJDNC010000160.1 GCA_022340865.1 Gemmatimonadota bacterium | reverse complement strand
CTTCAGCACCATCGCGCCGGGGGGTCTCTTCTCCATCGGCACCGACTACGCCGTGGATCCCTCCGCCTCCCTGCACACGCTCTTCCCGAGCATGGAGGCGTACGCCGACTTCGTCTTCGACGTGAACGCCACCGGTACCGGCGAGGCGTGCTTCATCGGCGTAGGCTGTGCGATGGATACCGGGACCCTCTTCGACGTCGACAAGACCTTCGAGCTCGCGTCGGTGAACCGGGACGGCAGCAACGAGTTCAGGGTGCTCGGAGCGACCGTGAGCGACGGAGTGAGCTTCGACGCAGGTCCCGTGTCCGGGCAGCTCGACTTCCCCAACATCGAGACCGACGCCACGAGCGACGTCTCGACGCTGACCTCATCGGGGGAGGCCAACGTCCTCGATCTCGGCGTGGACGTCCCCTCGCTGATCGCCGACGCCGTCATCCCCGGATCGGGATACCTTCTGAGCGGGTCTCTCCTCGGCGTGGACTACTCGGTGCTCAGCGCCTCCTTGGGCCCGCGCTTCGGCGTCGGCCAGGATTTCACGTTCACGTCGACACCCATGACCACCCTGAGGTTCGACGAGCCTGTGAGCCCGGTGGTGGACGGTGTCGTGGGCACGCCCGTGACCCAGCTCGACGCGGCGCTCGGCACCCAGCTCGACTTCATCTTCCCCGAGGCGCTCTCCTTGAGCGTGACGCCCACCTACTGGCTCCAGAACACCTTCTACGTCACCACGGATCTTCTTTCGAGGCTGGCCCTGAGCCTCGAGGTCCTGGGGATCCACACGCCCATCGGTGACCTCGGCCCCCTCTACGAGGACGATTTCCAGACGAACCCCGTGGCCATCAACCTGGACAGCCGCCAGTTCGCGCTCGACTTCGATCAGTTCCAGGGAACGACGTTCGAGATCGTAGCGCAGAGCTCCACGGTGACGCCGGAGCCCTCGAGCTGGATCCTCCTCGCTACGGGCCTGCTCGTCGTGGCGGTCGTGGCCTCGAAGCGGAGGCGGAAGGCGGCTGCCGCGTAGCGACTCCTCGGTGAGGGGGCACGGACCCGGCGGCCTCACGCATGGAACAGAGCCTCTCGATTCCCATACGAGAGATGCTGGCCCAATCCGAGCCTGCGGCGCATGTTGACCCTTGATGTCCGACCTGCCCTCTCGACTGACAGCCGCCCTTGCCGACCGCTACCGCGTCGAGCGCGAGCTCGGCGAGGGTGGTATGGCCACGGTCTACCTGGCCGAGGACTCTCGCCACCACCGCCCGGTGGCGATCAAGGTGCTGCGGCAGGATCTGGCGGCGACGCTGGGGCCTGAGCGGTTCGGGCGGGAGATCGAGATCGCCGCACGCCTCCAGCATCCGCACATCATGCCCATGCACGACTCGGGCGAGGCGGGCGGGTTCCTCTTCTACGTGATGCCGTACGTCGAGGGCGAATCGCTCCGTGAGCGGCTGACGAAGCACGGCGAGCTGCCGATCCACGAGGCGGTGCGACTCCTCATCGAGGTCGCGGACGCGCTGGCCTACGCGCACGCCCACGGCGTGGTGCACCGCGACATCAAGCCGGAGAACATCATGGTCTCCGGCCGGCACGCGCTGGTGATGGATTTCGGCGTGGCCAAGGCGTTGAGCGAGGTAGCCGACCGGGACCGGCTGACCACGGCCGGGATGGCCCTGGGCACACCCGCCTACATGGCACCCGAGCAGGCGGGTGCCGATCCCAACCTCGACCAGCGTGTGGACATCTACGCGCTCGGGGTGCTCGGTTACGAGCTGCTGAGCGGGAGTCCGCCGTTCACCGGGAGAACGCCGCAGCAGATCCTGGCGGCGCAGGTGACGAAGACGCCCGAGCCGCTCACGGAGCGCCGGCCCACCGTCTCGGCGGCGCTGGAGTCGGTGATCATGCGCGCGCTGGAGAAGCGTCCGGCAGATCGCTGGCAGACCGCCGACGAGATGCTGGCCCAGCTCGAGCCGCTGGCAACGGAGAGCGGGGGGACGACGGTGGCGCGAACCCCCGTGATCGGCAGGGGGCCGAGGCGACGGTGGCGGCACCCCGTGCTCGTCGCCGCGGGCACGCTCGCGGTGTTGGCGGCGGCGGCGGTGGGGATCGTGCTCGTCCCGCGCTGGCTGCACCGCATGGCCGTGGACCGTGCGCGCCTCCTTCTGCCGCAGATCGAGCGGCTGGCCGACGACGGTCGCTACCCGCAAGCGTATCGGATGGCTCGCCAGGCGGAGCCGACCCTGGAGGGCGACACGACGCTGGCGCGTCTGTGGAGCGTGATCTCCGACCGCCTCACCCTCACCACCACCCCCCCGGGCGCCCGCGTGTACGAGAGACCGCTCCCCACCGACTCGCCCACCGCCCTGGCCCGCAGCGACGGGTCGGCGACGGTTGGCGTCGGCGACTCGACGGGCTTCGAGCCGCTGGGCACGACCCCCATCGACACGCTGCGCCTCCCCCGGACGCCCCATCTGCTGCGCATCGACAAGCCCGGCTACGCTCCCGTCCAGCGGCTCGCCTCCGGGGAGCTGGAGCGCGCCCATGCTCGACTCTTCGGCGGCGGGGGCGTGCCTCCTGGTATCACCCTCCACGTGTCGCTGGTGCCCGCCGACTCGGAGCCGAAGGACGCGGTCTTCGTGCTCGGCGGCGACTACCACACGGTGACACCGGACCTTCCGGCCGGGCTCGAGGCCCACCTGGACGGATACTTCTTCGACCGCTACGAGGTCGACAACGCGGAGTATCGCGAGTTCGTCACCTCCGGCGGCTACCGGGACCGGAGCCTGTGGCCCAGCCCCATCGTCGACGGTGGCGACACCCTGACGTTCGGGCAGGCCGTGAAGCGGCTCGTGGACCGGACCGGCCTGCCCGGCCCCCGCGGCTGGACTTCCCAGCAGTTCCCCCCCGGCAGGGGTGACTATCCCGTGACCGGCGTCTCGTGGTACGAGGCCGCGGCGTACTGCGCCTACCGGGGCGAAGCGCTCCCCTCGGTCTTCCAGTGGGAGAAGGCGGCCCGAGACGGTCGGACCGCCCTCACGGGTGTCGTCATGCCGTGGGGCTTCGCCGGCCCGGAGCACGACTATCACGACCAGGGGAACTTCTCCAGCGCAGGCACGGTTCCCGTCGACGCCCACCCGTTCGGCATCAGCCCGTTCGGCGCGTACGCCATGGGCGGCAACGTCAGAGAATGGACGGCCAACCCCATCGGCGACGGCCGCACGGTGATGGGAGGGTCGTGGGAGGACCCGATGTACACGTTCTCGGACGTCGGGGCGTTCGATCCCTTCTACGCCTCCAACGATCTGGGCTTCCGGTGCGCCCGCGTGCGCGCCCGGGACGCGCGGGCGCACAGGGACCAGGGCACGTTCGCCATCGACATCGCCGACCGGACTCCCACCTACAAGCCGGTGGACAAGAAGACGTTCCGCCGGCTCCTGTCCTACTACCGCTACGACCGCCACCCGCTGAAGGCGGCGGTCCTGGACAGCGTGCAGACGCCGGACTGGCTACGCCTCCACGTGAGCTACGCGGGCGCCGGAAACGAGCGCGTCCTCGCCTACCTGTGGCTCCCGAAGTCCTCGGCTCCGCCCTACCAGACGCTCGTCTACGTGCCCGGCGTGGACGTGTTCTACGGGGAAAGCGTGTTCCAGGATGCAGAGACCATCGTGGGCCCGCTCATCCGTTCCGGCCGGGCCGTCTTCTCGATCGTGATGAAGGGGATGACCGGCCGGCCGTGGGGTCCCGGCTACAAGCCCCCCGATGCGTCCAGCGTCCGCTTCCGCGACGAGGTCGTCCTGCAGGCCAGGGAGCTCCGCCTCGGCCTCGACTACCTTCAGAGCCGGAGCGACATCGACATGGAGCGCCTCGGTTACGCGGGGCTCAGCTGGGGCGCCTCCAATCGCCTTCTGTTCGCGGCCGTGGATCCGCGCTTCAAGGCGGCGGTCCTCATCGGCGGGGGCATCGACAAGGCGTTCACGCTCGAGCTCCCTGCGGTCAACGACGTGAACTTCGCCCCGTACATCTCCGAGCCCAAGCTCCTCCTGAACGGGCGGCACGACGAGGAGGAGCCATGGCTGACGCACGGCCTGCCGCTCTGGAACCTGCTCCGGCCGCCCAGGAAGCTCGTCCTGGTGAAGGACGGGGGACACCTCCCGCCCGCCGACGAGCGGGTTCCCGCCATCGACCATTTCCTGGACCGGGTGTTCGGGCCCGTGGGCTCGAGGGGCTCGGGGTCCTGATCCTCCTCGACCTCCCGGGCCGGCCCCTCGTGTACTCCGGGTCCTCCGAGGGACGGTCCAGGGCGGAGCAGCGTCAGCGCATGCAGCCCGGCCCGCCGCCGTCGACCACCAGCACCTGGCCGGTGACGGACTCGGCACGGCAGAAGGCCACCACCTGCGCCGCGATGTCCGCGATGCTGGCTGTCCGTCCCAGCACGACCTGCTCCCGCACCGCATCCACCACCTCGGGCGGCAGACGCTTCGCCATGCGGGTGCCTTCGATCAATCCGGGTGCCACGCAGTTGACGGTCACGTCCGGCGCGAGGGCGACCGCAAGACACCGCGTGAGGTGGATCAGCCCCGCCTTGCTCGCCGAGTACGCGATGCTGCTGCTCATGGGATACAGCCCGCCGATGGAGGCGATGTTCACGATGCGCCCGCACCCGTGCGCGCGCAGGTGAGGCGCGAGCGCCCGGGACAACAGGAACGGACCGCGCAGATTGGTCTCCAGCACCCGGTCCCACACGTCGGCCGTGAGCGCGTCGAGATCCTTGAAGGGAATGCCGATGTTCCACGCCGCGTTGTTCACGAGGACGTCGACTCGCCCGAATCCCTCGACGACCTGTCGGGCTGCCGCATCGATGGCTGCGGGGTCGCGTTGGTCGATCTGCACCGCCACGGCTCGTTTCCCCAGCGCCTGGACGGCATCGGCCGTCCTCATGGCCCCGTCCGCGTTGCCGACATATGAGAGGGCGACGTCGGCTCCTGCAGAGGCCAACGACCGACTGACCGCGGCGCCGACATCTCCAGAACCACCAGTGACGAACGCGACCATACCCGCGAGATCCATGGCAATCCTCGATTACCTGATGTGGGTGCACGGCTACCGTGCGCGGACACTGCAGCGGAGGGCACTCGTGTGTCTGCGACGCGCGCCAGGGCCTCGCGCCGGTAGACAAGTCAGCGCGAAAGACTTCCACAAAGTGGCACTGGTAGCCGACGTCCCGGAAGTCCGTGGGCAATCGTGCCATTGCGCGCGCTTGTTGCCGACGTCCGGCGGACGTCCCACTGGGGCCGGGACGTCGCCGGCCGATTGGGGACGGGCCAGTGTGACGTTGGGGATGTCGGCACCCCGACGCCCGTCACCGGGGGCCACACGTTCGTGGGAATCAGCGCGGGCGCATACGCGGTCTGCGGTTGGACCTCCGACGGCACGGCCTATTGCTGGGGAGACAATACGTCCGGCGCCGCGGGAGCAGCGCTGGAGGACAGCGACACCTGCTCGCAACCCTTCCCACTGTGCGTGCTGCAACCGAACGCGGTGTCGGACCCGCTGCGATTCACGGCCGTCAGCGCCGGCAGGGACTACACCTTCGGCATCACCAGGGACCAACGGGTCTCTTGTTGGGGCAACCGGGAAGAGCTGGGCTCCGGACGGCCGATGCCATCGTGGAGCAGGTTCTCCTGCGCCTCCACAGGGCGGCCGACGGCATCCGGGTCCGGTGTATCCATCCGCGCCAGCCAGTTCTCCAGCGCGATGGCGACGTTGCGCCGCAGTCCTCCGTAGCCCGCCCGGCGCATCGCCGACCCTGGCAGTGTCGCCATCGACATGAATGAACCCGACGGCACACGTGTCGGAAGAGTTCAGGACAGGGGCTCGTGGGTCTGGACCGACGTCCCACCGTCCTGCTCCCATCCCTCCACACCGTTGCGCGTGTCCGAATCCACGCGGCCGTCCACCATGTGGACGACCCGGTGGCAAAGGTCGGCGACGCTCTCGTCGTGGGTCACGATGAGGAAGGCCGTGCCCCGGCGCTCGTTGAACGACCGCATGAGGCGCAGCACCTGCTCGCCGGCCTGGGTGTCCAGGTTGCCCGTGGGCTCGTCGGCCAGGACCAGGGGCGGGTCCATGACCAGCGAGCGCGCCACGGCCACCCGTTGCTGCTGGCCTCCGGAGAGATCGGTCACCCGATAGTCGGCTCGGTCCGACAGACCCACCTCGGCCAGGAGAGTCAGAGCCCTCTCCCGCATCCACGGCTCCTTGTTCCCGTGAAGGGACAGGAGGGGCAGGAGCACGTTCTCTGCGGCCGTGAAGGCGGTGAGCAAGTGGTGGAACTGGAAGACGAAGCCCAGGCTCCGGGCGCGCAGCCTGGTGCGGGAGGCGTCGTCCAGGGGCGTCGTGTCCTGGCCCCTGAGCAGGATGCGTCCGCTCGTGGGGCGGTCCAGAAGCCCCATGAGGTTCAGGAGCGTGGTCTTTCCCGAGCCCGACGGCCCTGTGAGAGCACAGAGCTCACCGCTGCGGATCTCCAGGTCGATGCCCTTGAGTACGTGGGTCACCACCCGCTCGCCGTACGTCTTGGTCAGCGCCTCGACCCTGAGCAGGGATATGGTGTCATCCATTGCGGATCACGGTGGCGGGGTCCATCCGCGCCGCCCTTCGTGCCGGCAGGATGGCGGCCAGCAGACCCACCGTCAGGGCCACGGCCACGGAGCGCCCGAAGAGCCACAGGTTCAGGTCCACGGGAAATGTGGGCGAGCCGTCGGGGTTCCTGGCCAGGTTGGCGAAGAAGAGCGCCAGCGTCGTGCCTATGGCGATGCCTACGAGGGATCCCACCGCGCCCAGGACGGCGCCCTGGAGCAGGAAGATGCGGGTCACCGAGCCGGTGCGGGTGCCCGTGGCTTTGAGGATGCCGATCTCCCGGGATTTCTGCACCACCGACACTGCCAGCACGCTGGCGATGCCGAGGGCCACGGCCAGGATCACGAAGACCTGGATCATGACGCTGGACTGGCTCTGGGAGCGGAGGCCCACAAGCAGGTCCCCGTTGCGGGCCATCCAGCTCTCGGCGTCCAGTCCCGTGCGATCCCGGATGCGGCCCGCCAGCTCCTCGGCCTGGAAGACCTGATCGCCTTTGACCTCGAGGGTGGAGACCCCGCCGTCCAGGTCGAACATGGTCTGGGCGCCGCGCAGGGACACGAAGATCCATCGCTGGTTGAGGTCCTTGCTGCCCAGGTCGAAGATGCCCGGAACGGTGTAGACGCCACCCCGGTCGCCGGCGGCCTGGATCCGAATCCTGCCGCCCACGCCAACACCGAGCTCGCGGGCGAGCTCGGTGCCCACCACGGCCTTGAAGCCCGCGAGGTCGAAGGTCCCGGCCACCAGTCGCCCGCGCAGGTCCACAATGGACTCGTAACTGTCGATGTCCACGCCCCGGATGGTGACAGCGGTGGAGCCGGGGCCGCGGACGGCCATGGCGGGGCCCGCCACCGTAGGTGCCACGGCCACCACGCCGGGCGTGCGCCGGAGGAGGCTCATGACTCGCTGCCACTCCACGATGGAGCGGACTCGCTGGGGTGGGCGCTGCACCACGCTGGACACCAGAGCCGAGTCGGCACGGGGCAGGATCCGTGGCATCTCCTCGGGGGGCCGCACCACCACCTGAGCCTGACTGCCCAGGGTGCGATCGATGAGGCTCTGCTGGAGTCCGTTGATGAGGGCCGACAGGAAGATGATGACACCCACTCCCACGCCGATGCCGGCCAGGATGAGCCACGTCTGCAGACGGCCCTCTCGCAGGTAACGTAGAGCTACGAAGAGCTCGAAGGGCATGGCTCAGCCCCCCGGTGCAGCGTGCACGCGTACCTTCTCGCCCAGCGCCGGGGAGTCCTGGGGCGGTACCACCAACTGCCCCCTGGCCACGCCCGCGAGGATCTCGACATACCTGTCCGTGCGCAGTCCGATGTCCACGGGCTGCCGGGTCAGCCTGCCGTCGCGGACCACGGCGACCCAGGGTGAGTCGGTGCCGAGCCCCCGGACCACGCTCTCGGGCAGGACCGACGCGTGGTCTCGCCTGCCGGCCTCGATGTTCACGGACACGGTCATCTCGGGGCGCAGGTATCGGGGCGGCGCATCGACGGCGAGGCGGACCTCCACGGTGCCCTGGGACGGGTCCACCGAGGGTGCCACCAGGGACACGCGGGCCTGGAAGGTCGAGTCGGGATAGGCGTCGGCGGAGGCCGTGGCCGGCGCGCCCACGTGGAGCTGGCCCAGGTTCTCCTCCGAGGGGAAGACCACGAGCTCGGTGGGGCCGTCCAGCGCCAGGTCCAGGAAGGTGCGGCCCGGCTGCACGGCATCGCCGGGCTCCACGTCGCGGGTGAGGACCACGCCGTCGGCCGGGGCCACCACCCGTGTGAGATCGAGCCGCGCCCGTCCCGCCTCCAGGGCCGCTTGTGCCCGGACGATGGTGGCGTTGCGCCCCCCTCCAGCCTGGGCGCGGGCCGCTTCCAGGCGGCTGCGCGCATCGTCTGCCCTCTGCTGTGCCTGCTCCACCAGTTGCTGGGTCAAAGCCCCTTTCTTGAACACCGAGAGGCTGCGCTGCAGGTCACGCTCGGCCTGGTCAGCTTCGTTCTGCGCCTGCTCCACCGTGGCCTTGGCCTGGGCCGTGACTTCAGCCAGGGAAGCCCGAGCCTGGGCCACCGCAGCCCGGGCTTCGCGGTCGTCCAGCGTCACCAGCACATCGCCCCGCCCGACCAGGTCGCCCTCGCGCACCAGCACGCGCTCCACGGTTCCCGCCACCGTGGCTCCAACGCGCGCGCGAGAAGGCGGACGAACGCGACCCACCAGCACCAGGGTGCGCACCACGTCCCGGGTCTCCAGGGCAACGCCGGATGCGCTGGCAGGGAGAAGCGTCCGCAGGATCAGTCCTCCCATGAGGAGCAGAGCGCCGAGGCCCAGGGTCCAGCTTACGGGATGGCGCCGGAAGATGGCGGGGATTCGGGACGTCGTTGGGCTCGGTCGGAGTCTACCGTCTTCCATGGATGCATCCTTGCTGCTCTACCGAACGAAGAAACTCACCGTGTCTACGACCTGAGGCTGAATCGGAATATGCACCCTGTCCGCCGCAACAGCGATCAACGGATGAAACCGTCGTGGGCTCTGGGCATCCTCGGCATGCCTGGCTTCACCGCCTACATGGGCTTGACCGACATCGGCCAGACCAGGGCCGGCGAAACCGCGGCGGTCGCGCCCGCCTCCGGCGCGGTCGGCTCGGTGGTCGGGCAGGTCGCCAAGCAGCGGGGCTGCCGAGTGGTCGGCATCGGCGCGAGGACGTAATCGAGGGCCTGGAGAACGCGCCAGAGGCCCTCCACCGCATGCTCGAGGGGCGCAACTTCGGCAAGCTGCTGGTGCGCGTCGTCCCCGTGGCCTGTCGGCGCCATTTCGGCGAAGCGCGGGTCCCATGACGTCCGACGCCTCGCTATGGCGACGTCGGCCCGGCAGATCTTCCGTTCCCCACATCTGCCGATCCGGCGACCGCGCCGAGTACGTTCGAGGTTCGGTTCAACTGGGCCTCATAATGCAGCCGGTGGCGGGGCCTCAGGACTCAACCGCCCATTCTGGCATGAGGATTCCGGAGACACCGGGGTTCGCGTCGCCGCCCATGGTCACGGCGACGGGCGCTTGATCCGCCCCAACGCCCACGCCGCCGCCTCCGCGACCACATCATCCTCGTCCGACAGCGCCGCCACCAGCTCGCCCACGGCCTCCGGGTCGGGCGTATCCATCCCCGCCAGCCAGTTCCCCAGCGCGATGGCCACGTTGCGCCGAAGCCCCGCGTACCCCGCCCGTCGCATGGCCGACCCCCGCGTGTACGCGTCCCATTCGTCCTCGCTCATGCGCATGAGGGCGACGAGGGCGGGGCCGTCGGTGGTGGGGATGACGGCCTCGGTGGGCCCGTCGTCGTCGGGATCGTCCGCGTCCCGGTCCCACTCCGCTTCCCAGGCCGGCCGCGGAGAATAGTCAGGCTCCTGGGAGGGCCGTGAGAATTTATGGGTATACGGACACACCTCCTGGCAGATGTCGCACCCGAACACCCGATTGCCCGTGAGCGGCCGGAGCTCCTCCGGAATCGGCCCGCGGTGCTCGATGGTCAGGTACGAGATGCAGCGCCGCGCATCCATCACCGGGGCCCCACGCTCGTCGCGCCCCAGTAGTGCCCCCGTCGGGCAGGCGTCCAGGCACGCCCGACACGATCCGCAGTGATCGGCCTTGAAGGGCTTGTCGGCGGGAAGCTCCACGTCCACCAGGAGCACGCCCAGGAAGAAGTACGAACCCCGCCGGGGATGGATGAGCATGGTGTTCTTGCCGAACCACCCCAGTCCGGCCCGTTGCGCCAGCTCCCGCTCGAGGATGGGTCCGGTGTCCACGTAGGCGCGGAACCCGACGCCTCGGGCCACCTGCCCATCCAACCATCGCGCCAGTGCGACGAGCTTCTTCTTGAGCGTCTTGTGATAGTCGCGTCCCCGCGCATACCGTGCGATCACTCCCCGGGAAGGGTCGTCGGGCACCCCGGGCGGATCGCCCTGGGCGTACTCGTCGGCGGCGACCACGACGGAGCGAACCGTCTCCATGGTGCGGTGGAGATCGCCGCGCCGGGCCACCGCGTCCTCGCGCGCCAGGTACGCCATGCCGCCGTGGTACCCCTGTGCCAGCCATCGCCCGACATGTGCGACGTGGTCGCTGGCCTCCGGCGTCGTGACCCCCACCATCGCCAGGCCCAGCGCCGCTCCCCGCTCGCGCAGGGCGGCCACGAGGGAGGAACCGTCCACGCTCGACACGCCGCGTCGCCTCACTCCCCGGGGGCCGGATCGTCCAGGACGTAGGCCCTGCCCTTCCACTCCACACGCCTTCCCCAGAGCCACGACCTGAACAGGATGAACAACCCCACCCCGGCACCCAGGGGATAGAGGAGACCGTACCACGGCGGGCCTCCCATGCGACGGATGAACGCCGCCCAGCACACGACGCTCACGACCACGGCCACCGCGGACCACAGTGTCAGTCCCCTCCCGCCGTCCCCGGCCAGTGACACGGCCAGGAGCACCGGCGGCGCGATCCAGAGTCCCGCCCCCACCACGGCGGCGGCTGGTGCGATGAGGGGCCGGAGCCAGGGCGCCACGGTCCGGCGGGCGCCCACCAGCAGGTTCTTCGACCACCCGTCCACCACCTGGCGGAGCGACCGGTACATGCGCGTCGACAGCTCACCCTCGGCCATGCGTACCGAGAGGCGGTGTCCCCGCCGGACGAGGAGCTGGGCCAGCACGAGATCCTCGACGACCTCGCCCCGCACCGCCCCGTGTCCGCCCAGGGCCTGGTACGTGTCACGCCGGAAAAGGAGGAACTGTCCGTTGGCGATGGCGTCGCGCCAACGCCCCCGCCGCAGAGCCCCCTCGATGTCGAAGAAGCGCATGATCAGGACCATGAACAGCTGCGGCTGCACGAGCCGCTCCCAGAACGACTCCATGAGCTGGCGGCCGGCGACGGTCACCACCTCCGCACCGTCTTCCTCCAGCGCCGCCACCGCCCGGCCCAGAAGCTCGGGACCATGGATGGTGTCGGCGTCGGTGAACAGGAGCAGATCGCCTCCCGCCGCCTGCGCTCCCTGGGCGCACGCCCACGGCTTGCCCAGCCAGCCGTCCGGCAACGGCAACCCGTCGACGACCGTCACGCGCCGCGCCGCGCCCCGCTCCATCGCCCTGGCTATGTCGCCCGTCCCGTCCTCGCTGCCGTCGTCCACCACCACCACCTCGAACGCCGGATACCGGGAAGCGGTGAGCGACGACAAGCACCTGCCGATGTTGTGGGCCTCGTTGCGCGCGGGCACCACCACGCTCACGAAGGGCGTCGCCGCGGTCCCCTCCCCACCCAGTCCCCGGGGGGGTCGCACCCGCAGGGCCAGGAACGCGAGGAGAGCCAGCCACGGCAGCGTCAGCAGGAGCCAGGGGAACATGAGCGAAGGAGTAGGGGACAATGCGGGCCTCGGCCCGGCAACTATCGGAAGATAGGGGGGTCTTTCAAGCTCGGCCTCACGGCCCTAATCTGCCTCGTCATGGAAAAGGATCCTTCTCCCACATCCGAGTCCGCGGACAGCGACCGCCACGCCTTGAACGACGTTCGGGCCTCGCTGGACTCGGACTTCGAGATCGTGCGGCCGCTGGGACACGGCGCGATGGCCACCGTGTACCTGGCCAAGGACCGGGCCCTCGGAGTCCTCGTGGCGGTGAAGGTCCTGCGCCCGGGAAAGGCGGCCGACGAGACCGCCCGACGCCGCTTCGAGCGGGAGGCCCGAGCCGCGGCTTCCCTGGCCGACCACCCGTACACCGTGGCCGTCACACGCTTCGGCCGGCTCACGGACCAGACGCCCTATCTGGTCATGCAATATGTGAAGGGGCGGACGATGGAGGAGCGCCTCAAGGCGGAAGGGCGCCTCTCCGTGCCCGAGGCAGTCACCGTCTTGAGCCAGGTGGCGTCCGCTCTGGCCCTGGCCCACTCCAAGGGTATCGTGCACCGCGATGTCCGGGCGGGGAACGTGCTCTGGGACGAGGAGAAGGGCTGCGCGCGCCTCACCGACTTCGGAATCGCCGCGGTCATCGATCCCACGGGACCCGAGACCACCCGCCTGACCAAGACGGGCCAGCTTCTCGGGGATCCGCACTACCTGAGCCCCGAGCAGCTCATGGACGGCCAGGCCACTGAGCTGACGGACGTGTACCTCTTCGGGGTGTTGGGCTACGAGCTCCTGTCCGGAGAGGGGCCGTACGAGGCCCGAACCGCCACCGAGTGGATCAAGGCCCACCTTCAGCAGGAGCCCCGGGATCTCCGGGAGCTTCGCCCGGACGTGCCCGCGCGCGTAGCCGACCTTCTGCGTCGCTGCCTCGCCCGCGAGCCTATGCATCGGCCCTCGGCCAAGGACGCGGCGCGCGCGCTCCAAGCCGAAGCGAGCCCGTCCGGCGCGGGCACCGCCGCTGTCGAAGAAGGCAGCACCGACCTGACCAAGCTCCTGCAGAAGCGCGTGCCGCAGGTCGTCCTCATCACCGTAGGCGCCGGCTACGGCCTCATCGAGCTCGTGTCCAATCTCGGGAACCTGCTGCCGCCCAAGAGCGAGCTCCTCAGCGTGATCCTCGTGGTGGCGGCGGTGGCGGCCTCGGCGGTCATCGCGTGGTTCCACGGCGAGCGGGGACACCAGCGCGCGCCGTCCGTCGAGTACGTTCTGCTGGGTCTCATCGGCGCCGCCTGGCTCGTCGGCAGTGTCTTCGCGGTGCTTCATTGAGCAGAAGGAGCTTTCGCTCGAGGCGCGATCGGCATTATTGGTTCAATATCCCCACAACACGCCTCGACAACGCAGCCGGCTCTCCTGAACAGACGGCTCATTCACTCTGGTCGCTCCGGGCGGCCTCATCCTGCCCCGCGGGATGAGTGTGGCCACGCACCGGGTTGGAGGTACGCCGGGTGAGTCTCCCCCTTGCCGCCTCCATGGGCGGAGCCGTGGGCGCCCTGCTGGGATTCGCGGCCGCTGAGCTCCGCGCCCGACGCGGGGCGGCGGGGCGGCGCGCCGCACGGGATGCGGACCGAAACGAGCGACGCTTCCGCAGCATGG
>JAJDNC010000158.1 GCA_022340865.1 Gemmatimonadota bacterium | reverse complement strand
CGCGCACAGCAGATCGCGTGGATGAGGGAGTGGCTGCGGAGCCGCTTCGGCGTGGACGCCAAGGGACTGTGGCTCACCGAGCGCGTATGGGAGCCGAGCCTCGCGGAGGACCTCGCCGACGCGGGGGTGCGCTACGTGATGGTGGACGACCGGCACTTCCTGGTCACGGGGTACGAGAGCCGGGAGCTGCACCGGCCGTGGAGGACCGAGTCGTCGGGCAAGGCCGTCTCCATCCTCCCCATCTCGGAGCGCCTCCGCTATCTGATCCCGTTTCGGCCCCCGGAGGAGTTCGCGGATCATGTGCGTGCCCTCCAGGCCGAGGGACAGGCGCTCGCCGTGCTGGCCGACGACGGTGAGAAGTTCGGCGGCTGGCCCGGCACGGCCGAGTGGGTCTGGCAGCACGGGTGGATGGACCGCTTCCTGGACACCCTGGAGGCGCTCCGGAACGAAGGCGCCCTGCGCCTGCTGTCGCCCTCTCGGGCGCTGGACGAGGTGCCCGCCGCCGGTCCCGCGTACCTGCCCACCGCCTCTTACCGCGAGATGGAGGCATGGTCGCTTCCGGCGGCCGGCGCGCTCCGCCTCGAGCGGCTGGAGCGTGCCCTGGAGAACGGCCTCCAGGGGGGAAACGGCGGTGCCGCCCGCAGCCTGGTGCGAGGCGGCCACTGGAAGAACTTCCTGGCGCGCTACTCCGAGTCGAACCGGATGCACAAGAAGGCCGCGGCGCTCTCGGACCTGTGCCGCCGGCGAGGTGACCCGCCGGAAGCCCGCCGTGCGCTGGGCCGCGCGCAGTGCAACGACGCATACTGGCACGGCGTGTTCGGCGGCCTGTACCTGCGTCACCTGAGGAACACCGTGTGGGCGAACCTCGCCCGGGCCGAGGCGGTGCTGCGCCGGGACGAGGGCCTCGGCGTGGACGTGGTGGATCTGGACGACGACGGGGCGGACGAGGTGTGGATCCACTCGCAGGCGTTCTCCGCCCAGGTCGCGCCGTCCCGGGGCGGTGCCCTCGTGGAGCTCACGGACCTTCGTCGTCACGTGAACCTGGCGGATACGCTGACGCGCAGGCGCGAGGCGTACCACAGGGCGGAGGCGAGGGTGGACGCACCGCCGAGCGGGGGAAGCGCGCGGGCGGGCGAGGTAGACGCGGCGACGGGGACCCCGGAGGTCACGGAATCCACTACGGTCGGCGCCGACGCGGGGGGCGACGCCACCGCTGCCACCGCCACGACGCAGAGCGCAGCGGCCGGGTCGTTCTCGAGGGACGCCGACGCCGGTACGCCCTCCATCCACGCGCTGGAGGAGGGTCTGCGCTTCCATGAGCTGCCCCCCTTCGACCGCGAGGATCGGGCCATCTTCGTGGACCGCGTGCTGCCGGCGGAGCTTCACCCCGATGCGTACGCCCGGGGTGACTACGAGCCGCTCCGGTCCTGGGCTTCGGAGCGCATGGTGCACCGTGTCACCCGGGAGGACGGAGGGGTCACGGTCGCCCTCTCCGCCCCCGGCGACGGTGCGCTGACGAAGAGCATCACCCTCGCCGAGGATGGCACCGTCACCGTGACGTATCGGTGGGACGCGTCGGCCTTCCCCCCCGACGCCCGCTTCGCCCCCGAGCTCTCCTTCGTGCCCGACGCGGTGCCCGAGCTGGAGCTGACCCCCGCACCCGACGCCACGTGGCGCTACGAGATCCGCACCGTATCCAAGTCCGAGAAGGGCTCCGAGGAGTCCGTGCAGGGCGTGAGCGTCACGCCTCTCTGGCGCTGCACTGTGGGGGAGGCGCGGGTGCGCCTGTGCTCGCCGCCCCCCCTACATCTCGCTGGTCATGATGAACAGGGGCCGTGACCGGAAGGTGTCGTACCGAGGGCGCATGCGCTCGGTGTCATAGTACAGCTCGACGTTCACGACCTTCTTCTTGCCCATCACCGCCTCCATGGGCACCGGGCTGTACACGCCGTTGCGCACCGCCACCAGCAGCCCGCTCCGGCCTTCCAGGATGAGGTCCAGCGTGAGGTTGCCGAAGGCCATGGGCACGATGGAGTCCAGGGCGTCCGGGTCACCGGAGCGCACCAGATAGCCCAGGCGCTGGTTCACCACGTTGACATGCTGCCCGTTGTTGAACTTCGGGGAGAACTCCTTGATGTACTCGGAGACCTGGTCGCCGATCCCGCCGAGCTTCTTGTGGCCGAACTGGTCCGTCTCCTCGTTCTCGAAGGTCATGTCGGTCTGGTGTGCCATCTTCGCGCCCTCGGAGATCAACGCCACCGAGTACCCGCTGGGGTTCTTGCTGCGGTCCTTGGAGAGCAGCGCGGTGAGGTGCTCGGGGTCGAAGCCGTACTCCGGGATCGCACACCGATCCGCCGCCCCCGCCATCGTGGGCAACAACGCGGTGAACCCGGCATACCGGCCGAACACCTCGATGATGAGGATGCGCTCGTGGGAGCCCGCCGACGTGCGCAGGCGGTGCGTCAGCTCGATGGTGCGAGTAACACACGTGCTGAAGCCGATGCAGTAGTCGGTGCCCGGGACGTCGTTGTCCATGGTCTTCGGGATGGCGACCACCTTCACGCCCTCTTCGTGGAGCCGATGGGCGTAGGAGAGCGTGTCGTCCCCACCGATGGGCACGAGGTAGTCGACGTCGAGGAAGTCCAGGTTCTTGAGAACCGCGGTGGTGATGTCGTTGACGTCGTCCTGGTACGTATCCTTCAGGTGCTCCGGCACGAACGCCTTCGGCAGGTGGCTGGGGCGGGTGCGCGACGTGTGCAGGAACGTGCCCCCCGTGCGCCCCACACGATTGACGATCTCCTCGGTGAGCTCCACCACGCACTGGGCGTTGTCGGCGTCCTTGTCGGGCACGAAGTCCACCAGGCCCCGCCACCCCCTGCGGATCCCCAGGACCTTGAAGCCCTCCCGCCGGGCCCGAATGGTCACGGCGCGGATGGCTGGATTGAGACCGGGGACGTCGCCTCCGCCGGTGAGGATCCCGATGGTGCCCTTCTGAGCGCTCATGTCGCCTTTCCTCTCGAATAACCCCAACTCGCCTTCGAGCCGCAGCGGTGCTCCCCGCCGCCGCCGTCGGGCGTGTCGAATCGGACTTGTGTGAGGTGCCGCAACAAGGTACCGCAAGGGGGCGGGCTCCCTGAAGGGGTGTCGGAGCCTGACAGCGTGGCCCCCACCCCGGGGCCGCCGTGGGAATCGGCGGGCGTCGTCGCTCAGGCCGGGCTCTTCAGCTCCCGCCGGAGTGCCGCCATCCCGTCCTCCAGAGCGCCGCTCAGCGCCTCCATCCGAGCCTCGGCGCCCGCCACGGAGCCGGATTCGCCGAGCTCCTCCAGCGCCAGGGAGAGGGCGCGAACCCGCTCCAGGCCAAGGATGGCGGCGGATCCCTTGAGGGAGTGCGCCGAGCTCTCCAGCCCCCCGGCGTCTCCGGCCTGCACGGCGGCGCCGATCTTCGCGAGGCGCTTCGGGCCCTCCTCCAGGAACATCTCCGCGATGGAACGCAGGACCTCGGGGTCGTCGCCGACGTGGGTCATCGCCGCGTCCCGGACGAAGACCGGCAGCTTCGGGAGCTCGTCCCCGGCCGAGCTCGCCGGCGTGGCGTCGCGCGTCGGCATGGCAGGCGACCCCGCCGGATCCACGGGATTCGAGATGTCGTCGGTCATGCCAGCTTCTCTGCGTTGATGGCGATCCGCCGCCGCTCGTGGACCGTCATGTCGATCACGGCCGTCGGCGACGGAGGTGGCCGCTCCTTCGAGCACGGGCACCGAGGGAGTCTGGCTCACCCACCCGTCTTCCGCCAGGAGGCGACTCAGCTCCGCCACCGGAGCAGCTCATGGTCGGCCCCCGCGCCCACCCGGCGCCGGGGGGGGGTCCCCGCCCGGGGTGCCCGGCGACGCACGGGATGGTAGCTTCGTCGGCCATGCCCATCGCGCCCCGACCTCGCCCCTTCCCGCACGCGCTGAGATCCGGCGCTCTCCTCGCGGCCCTCGCCTGTGCCGGATGGCCTCCCGCACCCCGGACGGTCCTGGCATCGAGGGCGCCGCAGACCGGGAGGTCCGACCTCCGTTCCCCGCCACGAGGGCCCCGCACGCTCCAGGCCGGCCACGCCCCCACCCTCGACCTCCCCTCGCGCGAACCCCTCTCGGCGCTCGCCGCGGACAGCGCCGTGATCCTCGACGACCTGCGCACGCTTTCCTCCGACGCCATGGAAGGACGGCGCACCGGGACCCGAGGGGCAGTGCGGGCGCGGGCGTTCCTGGAGGCACGCCTGCGGGCCGCCGGCGTGCACCCCCTGGGCGACGGCCACGAGCGAGCGTTCACTTGGACGCGGCCTCCGGAGATGGCGCCGCACCCCGGCGTGAACCTGGTGGGCAGCCTCGCCGGGGACGGGGCCGCCGGCCGCTTCATCGTGGTGTCGGCGCACTACGACCACCTGGGGATCCGCAACGGGCAGATCTACAACGGGGCCGACGACGACGCTTCGGGAGCCGTGGGGCTCCTGGCGCTGGCTCGAGCCCTGCGGGGCCACCCGCTGCGACACACGCTGCTCTTCGTGGAGTTCGACGCCGAGGAGGAAGGGCTGCGTGGCTCCCGGGCCTTCGTCGCCGATCCTCCCGTGCCGCTGGCGCGTATCGCTCTGGACCTGAACCTCGACATGGTGTCGCGCACGGCGGGCGTCCTGTGGGTGGCGGGAGCGCACGAGACGCCCGCCCTGCGTCCGATCCTGGAAGAGGTCGCGGCCCTCGCGCCCGTGGCGCTCCGTCTGGGGCATGACCGGCCGGAGGCTCCCGAGGGCGACGACTGGACGGAGCAGGGGGACCACGGCTCCTTCCATGACGCCGGCATCCCCTTCGTCTACCTGGGCGTGGAGGACCACCCCGACTACCACCGGCCCACCGACGACTTCGAACGCATCGACCCGGGAGAGTACATGAATGCCCTGCGCGCATCGCTGATGATGCTCCTGGCGCTGGACCAGGCCCTCCCGCTGCCGGCGGCCGCGTCGTGATCCGGCAGCCCTCTTCCGGCGATGGCCGGGCGCCGCGGGAGGCGCGCCAACCGCTGCACCGCAACGTCTGGGTGGCGTCGGGGACGAGCTTCCTCACCGACGTCTCCAGCGAGATGCTGCAGAACGTCCTGCCTCTCTTCCTGGCCAACGTGCTGGGGGTGCGCACCTGGGCGGTGGGCGTGGTGGAGGGTCTGGCCGAGTCCACCGCCTCCCTCCTCAAGCTCTGGTCGGGGTGGCTCTCCGACCGGCTGCGGCAGCGCAAGCGGCTGGCGGTGGTGGGGTACGCCATCTCCGCCAGCTCGAAGCCCTTTTACCTGCTGGCCCGGAGCTGGCCCGTGGTGGCCGCCATCCGCTTCTCGGACCGCGTGGGCAAGGGAGTGCGCACGGCTCCCAGGGACGCCCTCCTGGCGGACTCGGTGCACCCGTCGCGGCGGGGACTGGCCTTCGGGCTCCACCGCGCCGCCGACACGGGAGGGGCGGTGGTGGGGCTCCTGCTCACGGTCCTGGTGGTCTACCTCGCGCAGGGCCGGGACTACCTCCTCGACCCCGGGACCTTCCACAAGCTCGTGCTGTGGAGCCTGGCGCCGGCCTTCCTGGCGGTGCTGGTCCTGGCTCTGGGTGCGAAGGACGTGCCCGTCGCCGCCGGCGAGCCGCGGGGGCCGAAGATCCAGCTCCGTGGGCTCGGCCGGCCGTTCACGGCGTTCGTGATCTGCTCCGCCATCTTCGGTATCGGAAACTCGTCGGACGCGTTCCTCATACTGCGCGCCCAGGAGCGCGGGCTGAGCGTGCTGCACCTGCTCTGGATGCTGGTGGCGTTCAACGTCGTCTACACGGCGGTGGCGGCTCCCGCAGGCGCGCTGGCCGACCGCATCCCCCGCAAGTGGGTGGTGGTAGGGGCATGGTGCGTTTACGCTGCCGTGTATCTGGGCTTCGCCACGGCGCGAAGCACCGGACAGGTGGTTGCGCTCTTCATCGTCTACGGGCTCTACTACGGCGCCGCCTCCGGGGCGGCCCGGGCGCTGGTCGCCGACCTGGTGACCCCCGAGCTCCGCGGCACCGCCTACGGCAGCTATCACGCGGTCATCGGCTTCGTGGGCCTGCCGGCTTCCCTCCTGGCCGGCCTCCTGTGGCAGGGCTTCGGGAGATGGCACGGCCTCGGCGCGGCGGCCCCCTTCGCCTTCGGCGCTGTGGCGGCGGGGCTCGCCGCCGTCCTGCTCCTGGTGCTGGTGCCCGGAGGTCGCCCGGGGCGTCCCGAGGAGGAGAGTGGCGGGCCGCATGCGTGACGTGGTGGCCGCCGTCATCGAGCGGGAGGGACGCTACCTCATCGGACGCCGCCCGGAGCACAAGAGGCACGGTGGCCTCTGGGAGTTCCCCGGCGGCAAGGTCCAGGACGGCGAGGACGCGGCGGCGGCGGTTCGTCGGGAGCTGGCCGAGGAGCTGGGCCTGGAGACGCGGTCGGTGGGGGCGCTCGTGTGCTCCGAGGCCGACGAGGGATCGCCCTGGATCATCCACTTCCTGGAGACGGAGGTGGCGGGTACGCCCCTTCCCAGGGAGCACTCGGAGGTCGGCTGGTTCACCCCCGACGAGATGGCGGCGCTGCCCATGGCACCGGGCGACGCCCGCTTCGTGCGCCGGCTCCAGGAAATGCGGTGAGACGCCGGCAGGGCCCGGCGCGCCGACGTGCGGGCATCAGTCGTCGTCGGGGGTGGGCGTCACGGATCCCTTCCCGGTGATCACCGACCGCAGGTCCGCGGCGCGGGCGCGGGGCACTTCGCTCCTCACCCCTGCGGAAGTGGCCACCCCCCGTCCCACCACCGCGCCGGACCACCGCAGGGCGAGCAGGCCGTAGAGCTCCTCCGCGCGCTCCACCGCGCCGCCGTCCAGGAGCGCCACGAGCTCCGACGTTTCGAGATCCACGGCTCCCCGCACCACGACCCGCCCGAGCCACTGGAGGAGGTCGTTGGTCGGGCGTGAGCGTCCCCGAGTGTCGAACTCCACGGCACGGAATCCCACGGACAGGGGGCGCCAGCGGCCGGGCTCCCACGCCTCGAGAGGCCACTGCGCCAGGGAGTGGAGCCAAAGGCGCCCGCCGCGGGCGGTCCACCCCATTCCTCCGAAGACACCGGCGCCGACGCCGAAGTGATCGTCCAGGGCCTCCAGGGCACGCGCCACCAGGGTCTCCGCCTCGGCACTCTCCATGCCGTCGCCGGGAAAGACCGGCGGCACGCGACTCCATGCGCCGGCGTCCGCCTCCGATGCGGCCCGGCCCCCGCGGGTGCCGCCGTCGTCCAGGCGGCGGAGGCGCGCCAGGAAGAGACCGCCGGAGTCGAGGTGGTGGGGGTAGATGCGCGCCGCGCCCTCCAGGCGCGGGTCGAAGCGGCGACCCTCGAAGGCGGTGAGCCCGGGGGCGTGGGGTACCGGCAGGGACAGCGGCTCGAGCTCCACCGGCTCGTCGGCCAGGACTTCGCTCACCACGCCCTCGTTCTCCTCGGGGGCGAAGGTGCACGTCACGTACAGGATCGTGCCCCCGGGACGGGTGAGGCGCACCGCCCTGCGGAGGAGCGCTGCCTGCGCGCGGGTGACGTAGCGCATGAACGACGCGGATTGCTCGGGAGGCCGTCCGCCGCGGCGGCGGAGGGTGCCCTCCCCGGAGCACGGAGCGTCGACCAGCACGCGGTCGAAGAGGGCTCCGTCGGGAAAGTCCCGTCCGTCTCCGGACACCACGAAGACTCCCGTGTGGCCCAGGCGGTAGACGTTGCCCAGCAGCCCGCGGAGCCGCCCCTCGCTGACGTCCGCCGCCACCACGCAGCCGCGATCATCCATGAGATCGGTGGCGTGCGTGGTCTTGCCCCCCGGCGCGGCGCACAGGTCGAGGACGCGCTCGCCGGGGCGGGGTGCCAGGGCGGGTGCCGCCACCCCGGTGGATGCCTGCTGCACGTAGATCAGGCCCAGCCAGTGCTCCAGGGTGAGCGACACCGGGCGGGGGCCCTCCTCCACCTGGAAGAAGGCCGGCATCCCCTCCAGAGCCCGCAGGCGGTAGCCCTGTGCGCGCATCCTGTCCGCCAGAGCGTCCGGGGTGATCCTGCCCGTGCGCACGCGGAACACCGTGGGCTCGGCTCGGGAGGCCGCCTCCAGGAAGCGCGACCACTCCGGGATGACGGCGCGGTAGCGTCCGAGATCCACCGTCCGCTCGCGCCTGGGGGGCGGGCGGCGTGTGCGCCTACGGGACACGGTCCCACCGGCGCGCGTTGCGAGGCACCGGGCCTCGCCCCGGAGTGCGACCGCTCACGTGGACGCCTCAGAAGGAGGGCAGATCGATGTCGTCCTCGCCCTCTTCGCGGACCAGCGTGAGGATCGCGGCCTGGGGCACCACCAGGTACTGTGAGCCCTCGAAGGTGATCTCGACGGCGGCGCGCCGGAAGAAGATGGCGTAGTCGCCGATGCGCGCCTGCAGGGGCATGTAGCGCGGCTCCGTCGCCCCGATCTTCCACGGCTCGTCGTCGAGCTCCGTGGGGGCGGACACTGCCGTCCCGGGTCCCGTCGCCACGACCTTTCCCCCCTGCACCGCCTGCTTGTCGACGGCGGACGCCGGCAGGTAGAGGCCGACCTTGGTGCGCTCCTCTCCCTCCTCGGGTGAGATGAGGACGCGGTCACCCACGACGATGAGACGCTTTCTGCGATCCGACATGACCTGGCCGTGGCGGTTGTGACGCTTGGACTCGCCCATAACATCGGGGACGGGCAGCCGTCGCTACAAGGGGGGCGCGGCGGGTCCGTCCACGGTGCGCTCAGCCCTCCTCCGTCGTCTCCTCCAGGAACGGCGCGCTCAGCCCCGTGGGCAGCCGCTTCGGACGCCACGTGCGCGCGTCCAGCGCGCACCACACGGTGTGGGCCCGCGCCAGGGGCGTCCCGTCCGAACGGCGGCCGATCTCGGTGCGGCGGTGGGAGGTGGCGCCCTTCCACGACTCGACCCACGTGCGGGCGACGATCTCGTCGCCTTCCACGGCGGGGTGCAGGTAGTCGATCTCGTGCCGTACCACCACCCAGACCAGGGAGGCCCGGTCCTCGGCCCGCGCGGCGGACTCCCAATGGGCCCTGGCCACCTCCTGCACCCAACGCACATAGACCAGGTTGTTGACGTGGCCCAGATCGTCGATGTCGTCCGCGCCCACGCGGAGCACGAGCTCGTACCGCACCGGTCGCCGTCCGGCGGCGGCGGCAGCGGGATCCGCCTGCCCCCTCTCGTCCTTCTTCAACTGCCAAGCACTCCCCACACCGAGGTGGTTCGAGAGAATCGCCGGACAACGATGGGGCATCGCCGCTCCGCAGGCGAGGTGGAGTCTCCGGCGGATGCGGGAGGGGAGCAGCGAGCGTACCCTGCCTTGGACGCGACGGCCGGATGAGGCGCTCCGAAAGACCGCGCGCAGGGTTATCGTATATTTCCGGCACGGCGGGGGGGCCCCCAGGACGAACGGACACCAAGGAGTCGGAGCCATGCGTCTCGATTCGGCGGCGAAGTGGGTGCGGCGTTTCGCCATTGCGACATCGGTTCTGGCTACGGCGTGTCTCGGGAGCCAGTCCCAGCCGGTTCTGATCCACCTGCAGGTGCAGGACATCGTCATCGACTCGGGAGCCGGCCAGACCGGCGTCGAGGGACAGCCCCTGGCCACACCCGTCGCCGCGCATGCCGTCATGAGCGACGGGACCCGGGACACGTCGCACACGATCTACTGCCAGATCCTGTCCGGCGGTGGCTCCATCCAGGTGGGGGACAGCACCGTGTCGGGGGACGGCGCGGTCCTCCCGGGCCCGGGGGACGGGACCGTATCGGTGGTGTGGACCATGGGCACGGCCGGCGTGCCGCAGCACCTCCACCTCTACGTCATAACCAGCCAGACCATCACGGCGGACGTGACGGCGGTCTCCCAGCCGGCGCCCTGAAGCCTCCGGACGCGGCACACCGAGGGCGCACCGCCGGCCCGGCGCGCCCCCCCGACCGCCGGCACGGGTCACTCGCGCCGCCTGACGACCTGAGGCGCCGCCCGCGGTAGCACGCCGCAACCGGAGGGCGCAGCCGCAGCCGTGTCCGGCGTTCCCACGGGGCTGACGCGGGCACGCGTGGCGACGCGAAACCTCCCCCCACCCCTCCGCGTAGGACCTCTCGACACGTCAACTCAGCTTCATTAGGTTGGACAACTCAATAATTCTAGGTTGGGATCCCCGATCAGCGGCCCCGACGTCGGCGGCAGGGCCCACCACAACGGCAGAGACACTTCCCATGGGCGACCGCACCTTTCTCGGCGAGTTCGAGCACCTCGTCCTCGCGGCGGCGCTGCGCTTGGGCGAAGGTGCCTACGGCGCCGCCCTCATGCGCGAGATCGAGGAGCGCACCGGCCGCTCGGTGCAGGCCGGCTCGGTCTACATCACCGTGCAGCGCCTGGAGGAAAAAGGGCTCGTACGGTGCACGCTGGGGGAGCCCACCGAGGGCCGCGGCGGGCGCCCGAAGCGGTTCGTCACCCCCACGCCCGCCGGCGTGCGCGCCCTCGCCGACCACCGCGAAGCGATGCTGCGCATATGGGACGGCCTGGAGGCGGACCTGGAGGGGGGCCGGTGAGTCGGGGCGCACCGCGACCGTCCGGGCCACGGCGCAGGGCGGCCCCGGCGCCGCCCCGCCTGGCGACCGGACTCCTGGGCCTGGTGCTGCCGCCCGGCTCCGACGGCGACGCCTTGCTGGGCGACATGGAGGAGCTCTGGCGCGAGCGCCGGGCCGGCCGCGGCGCGCTGAGCGCGAACCTCTGGTACCTCGGCCAGACACTGGGGGCGGTGCTCCACCTCCTGCCCCGCCAACTCAACGACAAGTCGATCATGGACCATCTCGTTCGGCAGCTCCGGCACATCGTGCGCAGGCTCGCCCGCGCCCCCCTCTTCACGGGCGTCGCCGTCCTCACCCTGGCGGTGGGCATCGGCAGCAACACCGCCATCTTCAGCGTGGTGGATGGCGTGCTCCTGAAGCCCCTGCCGTTCAAGGACTCGGCTCGCCTCGTGGGCATCTGGTTCAAGGCGCCGGGAGTCGGCTTTCCCACCGGGGTCCCCGATTCACCGGCTTTGCACTACACCATCGCGGCGTCGAACCACACGTTCGAGGACGTGGGGATGTACAAGATCGGCACCGCGTCGGTGACAGGGGTCGGGGATCCGGAGCAGGTCCCCGTGATGCGCGTCACCTGGCGTACGATCCCGCTCCTCGGCATCCGGCCGCTCCTCGGACGCACGTTCACCGAGGAAGAGGACACGCCGGACGGCCCGCAGACCGTCATCCTCGGCTACGGATACTGGCAGCGGCGCTTCGGCGGCGATCGGACGGTGCTGGGCAGGACCCTTACGGTGGATGCCGTCGCCCGGGAGATCATCGGCGTCATGCCGAAGGGCGTGGACCTCCTGGGCTCGGACGCGGACCTCTACCTGCCCTTCCGCTTCAACCAGAAGACGCTGGGCATGGGCGACTTCAGCTACCCGGGCATAGGCCGCCTGAAGCCCGGCGTCACCGTGGCCGAGGCCGACGCCGACGTGGCGCGCATGATTCCGCTGGCGGTGGAGCGCTACCCCGGCGGGTTCACCCAGGGGATGCTGAAGCAGGCGCGCTTCGCCGCCGACGTGCATCCGCTGAAGCAGGACGTGGTGGGCGACGTGGGCAAGGTGCTGTGGGTGCTCCTGGGCACCGTGGGCATCGTGCTCCTCATCGCGTGCGCGAACGTGGCGAACCTCTTCCTGGTGCGGGGGGAGGGGCGGCAGCGTGAGCTTGCGGTGCGCACGGCCATGGGGGCGAGCCGCGGCACCATCTTCGGCGAGCTCCTCCTGGAGAGCCTGGTCCTCGCCGTGGCGGGTGGGCTCGTGGGGCTGGCTCTCGCCTTCGGGGGGTTGAAGCTGCTGGTGGCTCTGGGGCCCACCAGCCTACCCCGTCTCCAGGAGATCGGCATCGATCCCACGGTGTTGGGCTTCACTCTCGGGATCTCGCTGTTGGCGGGCGTGCTCTTCGGTCTCTTCCCCGCGCTGCGCCACGGGGAGCCCGACACCGTATCCGCCCTGAAGGAGGGAGGGCGGGGCTCGAGCGCCGGGAAGCGCCAACACCTGGCCCGCAACGCGCTGGTGGTCACGCAGATGGCCCTGGCCCTGGTGCTCCTCGTGGGATCCGGGCTTATGATCCGGAGCTTTCGCGCCCTGCGTTCGGTGCAGCCGGGCTTCACCGATCCCCGGCAGGTGGTGACGTTCCGCGTGACCATCCCGAGCGCGGAGGAGAAGAACCCCGCCCAGGTCGTCCTGGACTACCAGCAGATGGTCGACCGGGTGAGGGCCGTTCCGGGCGTGGCGTCAGCAGCGGTGACGTCCTCGGCGACGATGGACGGCTACACGAGCAACGATGCCATCGCAGTGCAGGGCTTCCCGTTGGAGAAGGACCAGATCCCGCCCATCCGCCGCTACAAGTGGATCGGGGAGGACTACTTCGCCACCGTGGGCAACCCCCTGCTGGCCGGCCGCTCCATCACCCGCTCCGACATCGACGACCGCGCCAGGGTGGTGGTGGTCACCGAGGACTTCGCGCGGGACTACTGGCCCGATCCCAGGGATGCGGTGGGCAAGCGCCTGCGCGACTTCGTCACCGGCCAACAGACGCCCTGGTACGAGATCGTCGGGGTCGTGGGGGACATCCACGACGACGGCGTCAACAAGCCCTCGGTGCCCACCGTGTTCTGGCCACAGGTTCTCAGAGACGCCTACGGAGACACGCTGTACGCAAGACGCTCCATGGCCTTCGTGGTGCGCGCGAAGAGCGGCGACCCCACCACGCTCATGCCGGAGCTGCGCAAGGCGGTCTGGGCCGTGAACCCGAACCTCCCGGTCGCGCGGGTGCGCACCCTGGCGCAGTGGGAGGCGCGCTCCATGGCGAGCACGTCGTTCACCCTCATCATGCTGGGCATCGCCGCCGGCGTCGCCCTCTTCCTGGGCGTTGTGGGAATCTACGGCGTGATCTCCTACGTGGTCTCGCAGCGCACCCGCGAGATCGGCGTGCGCATGGCCATGGGCGCCGAGTCCGCGGACGTGAGCCGCATGGTGATCAGGGAGGCCGCGGTTCTGGCCGGGCTGGGGGTGGTGGCCGGCCTGGCAGCCTCCTGGGGGCTGACCCGGCTGATGGCCTCCCTGCTGTACGGCGTGAGCCCGTCGGACCCGGCGACGTTCGCGGCGGTGGGGGTCCTGCTCTCGCTGGTGGCCCTGGTGGCGAGCTGGGTGCCGGCGTATCGGGCGTCGCGGGTGGACCCGGTGGAGGCGCTCAGGTTCGAGTGAAGGGGGAACGCCCTCCGGATCGGTCGACCCGCCGCGACGGCGACGACGGAGAGATGGAGAATGGCCCCGGGCGGTGGGAGCCGCCCGGGGCCTGACGAAGCTGCAGCCCTTCTTTCCTTACCGCCCTGTCCCCGCGTCCAGCTTCGCCAATGCCTGGTCGAGCTGCTTCATCTGCTCCTGGATCTGCTTCTGGACCTGCGCCGAGATGTTCGCGCCGAGGTCCCCCTGG
>JAJDNC010000156.1 GCA_022340865.1 Gemmatimonadota bacterium | reverse complement strand
CCATGGACGATGTTGCATTCGCGCTCGCAGCCCATTCGACGATGCCCATGTGTTTGTTCGTGGGGCCCGTGATGAGTTGACAAGCGGTGAACGCGACGAGTGCGATGGCCACAAAGACTGTTCGCAGGGTGTTCATGGCGTGCTCAGTCGGATGCGACGCAGACCAGGAATCGCATTGCGGAAAGACTTCTCAATATAAACGTCCAGAGCACACCAAATGTGACGATCGCGATCGTTCTGCGGCGATGAACTCTGAGATGTTGCGAGCCGCACCGCGGGATCGTCGCCGTCTCAATGGGACCACCCAGCCAATCTCGGTGTTGCGCTAGGCAAATCGGGCGAAGGGCCGCACACCGGGAAAGGTATAGGAAATGCAACCGCCGTGTCGGCCTAGGAAGCACGGTAGGCTGCGGGTCGACGAGAGGCAAGGCGGAAGATGGTGGGGGAGGGCGGAGAACATACCGGTGCGAAGAGGCGCGAGTGGGCGGGGATGCTCGTGGGGGCCGGTCGGATGGGATGATGGGCGGGGAGAGGCGGAAGCGGAAGGACGACTTCCGTGGGGGGGGCGGATCGAGTCTTCAGTCGTCGAAGTCGCCGGGCAGAGACTGGTCGAACTGGAAGTCGGGCACGGGGTCTGGATCGGCGGGGTCGAACCTCGGTGTTTGGTCGAGTAGGAATTTCCGCTGAGGTGGCCCGCGAGCGGGCGCGAGGAGCGGAGGCCGATGGGGAAGATCGAGGTGCACAAGGATGGCGGAGACGACGGGCGGGTCAGTGAGAAAGGCGAGGATCTTCATGGAGCCGCCGCAGGCCGGACAGAGGAGCGGCAAGACCTCGTAGATTCGGGCGAGGAGCACGGCCCAGCGGATACGCGCGGGGCTGGCTGGGCGAGGCGGCTCGTCCAGAGAGCCGGAGGCGAGAGATGCGGGCTTGGGGTCGGCGATGCAGAGCGTGTCGGCCGCAGCTCTACCGATGGCGACGACGGCGGCGCGCAGGCCGGCATGGGGCGCCAGAACGCCGTGGTAGCGGTGGCGGTGCATCCGGGGCGGGGGCACGAAAGCGACGAGGCGCTCGAGGAGCTGGAGAGGCGAGAGGATGATCTCGGTGCGCCCGTCGGACCCACCTTCGGTGGGTGCCCTGGGTTTGGGGAAGCGGTAGAGCAGGCGCGCGTCGGGAGACGCGAGGGAGGCGACACCGGCAAGGGCATGGAGTCGCTCGAGCGCGAAGGGTGGGCGGGCACAATAGCGCAGGAGGCGCTCGAGGCCGGCACGGTCGTCACCCTCGATGCGCACGGAGGCGCCCTACCCCACGCGATGCATGCATCGCGCGGGGGCCCCGCGTCGATGCTGAACCCACCGGATCCCTGCCACGAGAGCATGTCGCGGGTGTCGAGCTCATCGAGGAGCCCGTGAGTGCGGAAGTACCGAAGCACGCGCCGCTGAAGGACGCCCTGGAGCCGGACCCAGTGCCCGGGCTGGAGGAGCGTCGCTTCGTGGAAGCGAGCTCGAGCGTGGTCGCCATCCTCGGCTCGGGAGAAGACGCCGTCGAGGACGACCACGTGGAAGTGGAGGTGCGGGTTCAGGGAGGAGCCGAAGCGGTGCAGGAAGCTGACGGCCCCGAGCTGCGCATCGGCGGGCGCATCGAGACTGGCGCGACGGAGGGTCGTGCGGATCGCGCGCAGGAAGATCCGAAGGACGGCGCCTGCGATGTCAGGGTTGTGGTGAAGGAAGGGACGTAGGCGCTTGGGGAGCGAGAGCACCCACTGTCTCGCGGGAAGATGGGGCAGCACGTGATCCGTGAGATGGGCGGCGAGCTCAGCCATGCGGCGTGTGTTGCAGGATGGGCAGATCCCCCGGCCCTTGCAGGAGAATGGGATCAGTCGCTCGTGGCCACAGTCCTCGCAGCGAGCCCTGGCGAACCCGTGGGCGAGGATGCCGCACCGCAGGTAGGCTCGGAAGTCCTTCTCGACCCACCAGGACACGCCGCTGCCCAGGGGATCGGTTTCCGCCGCCCGGGCGAGGAAGGTCTCAAGATGGTGCTGGACGACCGGGTAGAGCGGCGTGGACTTCGGCCGTCGCGGGCGATACGTGGGCGAGACGGCCGACCGGGACGGCCGGGCAGGTGAGGGTGGAGGCCGGAAGACTCGCTTGGCCGGAGTCGCCATGGCCGAGCGTGGCGTAGGACACTGAGCGATGCCATGGGCCGATGGGCCTCACAGGAGGGTCGATCTCTGAGTGAAGCCGGAGTCGTTCTGGTGCCATCTGGTGCCAAACCCACGCCCACATAGGGTGTGAGGACCCCCATAGGCTCGCCCGAAACCCCTTGTGGCACCTATAGGATGCGCATTCCACCCGGGTGCGCGACGAACTTAAAATCCTCGGGCTTTAACGGCCATCTGGGTTCGAATCCCAGCCCCGGCACTCGTGGTGACCCGTGTCATGCGCCAATCCCCTCCGGCCGTCGACTTCCGGAGCGCCACACCGACCCGTCGGGCTTGGTACGACACGGCCGTACGAAGACGGTGCGAGACGCAGCCCGCATTTCTCCAGCACCCGGACTGCCGCGGCGTCCGCGGCCCGCGCACCGGCGCCGACCGGGCTATCTTCGAGGCCGAGGAGTCCCTCTCTACCCGTGCGGAGCCGCCGACATGACCGACCACGTACGACCGCGTCCCGGAACCACAGCGGTCTGGGCAGGCGAGGAGGAGCGGCGCGCGGGAGAACCCACCCAGGTGCCCATGGTGGGCTCGGTGTCCTTCGGGTATCGGGACCTCGAGGATTGGACGAGTGTCGCCAGGGGTGAGCGCCCCGGCCACATATACGGGCGCAACACCAACCCCACGGTGGCCGCCTTCGAGGAGAAGGTCCGGCAGCTCGAGGGGGCCGGCGCCGCCACGTCGTTCGCCACGGGAATGGCCGCCATCGCTGGGACGTTCTGGGCACTTCTGGAGCCGGGCCGCCGGGTGGTCTCCACTCGGGACACCTACGGCGGCACCAGCGTGGTCTTCACCGACCACCTGCCGCGGTGGGGCGTGGACACGGTCCTGTGCGAAACGGAGGCCACGGAAGAGATCGAAGCCGAGATCGCGAGGGGCTGCGACCTCCTGTACCTGGAGTCACCCACCAACCCCACGCTGAAGGTCCTGGACCTGGCCCGGCTGGCCGAGGCGGGGCGCCGGGTGGGAGCTACGGTCGTGGTGGACAACACCTTCGCCACACCGATGAACCAGAGCCCCCTTGCTCTGGGCGCCCACCTGGTGATCCACTCTGCCACGAAATTTCTGGGCGGCCACGCCGACGCCCTCGGAGGCGTGGTCTGCGGCGACGCGGATCTTCTGCGGCGCGTATTCCGCTTCCGAGAGATCACCGGCGCGAGCCTGCATCCAGAGGCCGCCTACCTGCTCCTCAGGGGGCTGAAGACCCTTGCGCTACGTGTAGGCCGCCAGAACGAGAGTGCCCTTCGGATCGCCCGTTGGCTCGAGGGCGCGGAAGGGGTCACGGCGGTGCACTACCCGGGACTGCCCTCCCATCCGGCCCACGACGTGGCGACCCGACAGATGAGGGGCTTCGGGGGTGTGCTGAGCTTCGCTCTGGAGGGCGGCATGGCGGCGGTGCGGCGGTTCCTGCCCGCCCTGCGCTGGGCCCACCTGGCTGCGAACCTGGGTGCCGTGGAGACCGTGGCGGGAACGCCCGCCACCACCAGCCATGTGGAGTGCACACCGGAGGAGCGTGCCGCGCTGGGCATTCCCGAGGGGCTCGTGCGCTACTCGGTGGGGATTGAAGACCCGGAGGACCTGCTGGCCGACCTGGAGCAGGCCCTGGCGGCGGCGCGGGTGCGCGGCGAGTGAGCGAGCTCTCGTCCCTCGAGGCCTCCGTCGCGGATGCCGTCGACGCCGAGGCCCTGGTCCGAAGCGCCCAACGGCTGGTGAGGATCCCGAGCTGGAACGGCGAGGAGCGTCCCGCCCAGGAGCTCATGATCGAGCTCATGGAGGCCGTCGGCCTCGAGGTGGACGCCTGGGAGATCCCCATGAGCGAGGTCCGCGCCCACCCGGACTATGCCGCGGAGATCGACCGCAAGGCCCCCCTGGGCGTCGTGGGAACGCTCCGGGGAAGCGGAGGAGGCCGTCGGCTCCTCCTCGATGGCCACGTGGACGTCGTGCCCGCCGGCGACCTCACCCTCTGGACGCACCCACCCTTCGAGGGTGTGGTGGAGGACGGGCGGCTGTGGGGGAGAGGGGCTCTGGACATGAAGGGCCCGCTCATGGCGGGCCTGTACGCCCTCGACGCGGTGCGCCGGGCCGGAGCGTCCCCTCGCGGAGACGTCCACCTCCTGAGCGTCGTGGGGGAGGAAGACGGCGGCATGGGCACGCTCGCTGCGATCCTGCGGGGCTATCGAGGTGACGGCGCCGTCGTACTGGAGCCCAGCGAGCTCAGGGTCGCGCCGGCCCAGGCCGGATGCCTCAACTTCCGCGTGCGCATCGCCGGGCGCGCGGCCCACGGAGCGGTCCGCGAGGAGGGCGTCAGCGCGCTGGAGAAGCTCTTCCCGGTCTACCGGGCGCTACAGGAACTCGAAGAGGAGCGGAACCGGCGGCTTGGAGGAGACCCGCTGTTCGCACGCTACCGGCTCCCCTTTGCCCTGTGCGTGGGTACGGTCAGGGGAGGCGACTGGGCCTCCTCGGTGCCGGACCACGTTACGATGGACGGGCGCCTCGGGATCGCCCCGGGCGAGGAGCCGGAGGACGCTCGACGCGAGACGGCCCGGGCCCTGGAGCGCGCCGCGTCCCGGGATCCGTGGCTCCGGGAGCACCCCCCGACGCTGGAGTGGTGGGGCGGGCGCTTCCTGTCGGCCCGCACCGAGCTCGACCACCCCCTGGTCAAGAGCGTACACGGGGCGGCGACGGCGGTCCTGGGGCGCACGGAGCCCCTGGAAGGGATGACCTACGGTGCGGACATGGGGTTGCTCGTCAACGTCGGGGACACGCCGACGGTTCTCTTCGGCGCCGGCGATATCCGCCGGGCACACCGTCCTGACGAGTATGTCGACGTGAGTGATCTGGTGGCCATGGCCCGTACGCTGGCCGTGACGGTGCTCCGGTTCTGTGGATCACCCTCAGGGAGCTCCTGACCCTACGCTTCTGCTCAGGGGCCTTCCCCCGGCCAGCACCGACGCTCGCCCGGGCTTCATCCACGCTCCCGGAGACGGCCTACGCCGGATGCACGAACGTGCCTGGGCTCCTCTCCGTCGCCCGCCACTCCGGCTTGCGCTCTCTGGTAGCGTCGGCCAGGGCGCTACGCACGCCGTCGGCGTCCAGCTCCGTGACGTAGACCGGAGAGCCGGGCTGCTGGCGCCACGACTCGTCGAGGCTTCCCGCGTCGACGGCGTCGAAGCCCAGCTCATCGACGAGCGCGAAGACGACCTCCTTGTCGGCCTGCCGATCCCCAGCCACCGGCAGAGCTCTCCGCCCGCGGGTCCCGGCCGGCTTCCCGTTCTCCAGCAGGTGCTTGGCCCGAATGTTGTTGAACGCTTTGACCACCGGGTGGCCGAGCTGCTCGGATACCCAGCCACTCTCCACCTTTCCCTCCTCGATCCCGTCGATGCGCCCGTCGCGGTGGCGCGGGTAGTAGTTGCCCGTGTCAATGACCACGACGTCGTCGGGGACACCCTCGAAGAGGTCCGTCGGGAGATCGCGCACGGCGGCCTCCGGGATCGTGACCACGACGACGCGACCGGCGCGTGCGGCTTCACGCGCCGTGACCGCCCTCGCGCCGGTCTCACGGGCGAGCGCGGAGAGCGTCTCCGGTCCGCGGGAATTGGCGACCCATACCTCGTGTCCGAGTTCCGTAAGGCGGCGGGTGAGCGTCCCTCCGATCTGCCCGGCGCCGATGATTCCGATCCTCACGAAGGCCTCCCTGATGAGCGTGCACGAGTCTCTTCGCACTGTCACCTACCCCCGTCCGCGCGGGCCTTTCCGCGGCGGTACTCCCTCCGACGAAAGGTCGGCTTGCCATCCGGGGGCTCGCTCCCTGGCCGGCACGGCGTCTCCATGATGGGGGCGGGTTCCATCGCGGATCTCCGCCAGCGTGAGGCCCCCCAGGGAGCTCCGGCCCCCGGAACCCTGGTCACGGGTGGCACAAGGGGACATCGGCGAAGGGGGGCGCATCCAACGATTCTGGCCGAAGCTGCATCGTAGTAGAGATTCCCCGACTCGTGCCGCGCCGCGGCGGTGCCCACTGCCTCATCCGTCCCGGATGCCGCGACCCGCACCCCGTCCCACACACTCCAGCGAGGGGTTGCCCATGTCCACCCAAGGAGGCGGTAGAGGGACTGTGGGGGCCGGTAGCGGTGTGGTCACCGTGGCCGCGCTCGCGATGCTCTCGGCGTGCGGCTCCCCGCAGAACATCGTGACGAAGCCGCCGGAGGATCAACTCGTCGAGGCGGTGAAGACGGCGTGGACCTCTCCCGGCATGCCCTTCCTCGATGGCCTCGCCAGCCTCGATACGGTCTCGCAGGTCAAGGCCACCGGCAAGCGGAGCTGGGCGGTGACGGTTCCCGATCCCACCGCGCTCGGCGGCGCCTACCACTGGACGCTCGACCTCACGCGCGTCCAGGTCCTGCCCGTCGACTCCGGGAGCGCGTTCGTGCAGTGGCTGGGAAGGCAGGCCCGGCAACTGGGCTCCGGTCTCTTCCTACCCGCGGGCGTGGCGAGGCTCCTGAGCGAGGGCCGTCTGCTGGCCGTCGGCGACGTGGAAGCCAGCTTCGGGAGGACCGACCAGGCCGGTCACTCGACGGTCCGTCGCGTCGCCTACCTGGAGCGTGCCGCGAGCCCGAAGAAGCCGCCCCGCTGGGCCATCCAGTCCGAAGATCGCTCGTCTGTCGTGCTGCGCGAGATGCTGGAGACGGTGTACGATCACATGCTCAACAACGACGAGGGCGTGATGACGTGCATGGGGGAGGCCGAAGCCGACGCGGCTCACGACGTCACCGAGCGCGACTGCATCACAGCCACGCTCACCCGCCGCTTCGGCGGGCATCTGGGTGCATCGCTGCCCGGGATGCCCGCGAGCCTGGCGGGCATCGTGAAGCGGCTCTCGGGAGGGTCGTAGGAAGCCGCGGCGCCGCCTGGAGATGGAGGTCCGCGCTGCAAACCGTGCAGCCGGCATCGGTGACCTGTGCACATGCGTGTACGCCAGACCTGGAATCCCCGGGGAGCAGTCCCATCCGGGTCCGAGTCCCAGCCCCGGCAACGGCATCAGGACCAACCCGCGCCGCAGCGCACAGTGCCGGCTACCATTCGTTGGCCGGATCGTACTCCAGGACGGTGGTGAAGCTGTCCCAGTAGCCGCTGCCCCCGATGACGTAGACCTTGTTGTTCAGCACAGCCGCAACGTGATCCTTTGTTCCGGACAGCAAGGGGAAGCGTTGCGTCCACGTGTCGGTTGCCGGGTCGTACCTCTCCACGGCTCTCGACGGGCCGTCTGCGTTGGTGCCACCGATGGCGAAGATCTCGCCATCCACCACGGCCAGAGCCAGCTCCGCCCTCCCCGTGGGCATCGAGGCAAGGTAGGTCCACGCATTGGGAGACCCGTAGGACTCCTCTGCGTCGAATTCGAGGTTGGTGCCCGTGTATTTGGTGTAGTAGCCCCCTATTCCGAGATCCTGGTAGCTGCCTCCGATGACGTATACCGAGGGGCCCACCGCGACGGACGCATGGCCCGCATATCGGACCGGCGCCGATGTGATTGTCCACCAGGTGTCCGCCCCGACCTCGTACGCATAGGCCTCTTCGATCTGCGCTGGATACACCAGGATGTAGGATCCCAAGGGCACGGCGGAGTGCCCGTCGAGCACGAGCGTGGTGGCGGTGTGGACGGTCCAGGAGTTGGAGGATGGATCGTACTCCCAAACGTTGTCCTTGCCTCCCCCGGAGCCGTCATGTCCACCCAGCACGTAGATCCGGCCTCCGTGCGCGGTGGCGGTGTGGCCCGTGCGCGGGGCAGGCATCGGTACCGCGGACGTCCATGTGTCGGCGACGGGGTCGTAGACATCGACCGACGCCAGAACGGTGGTGGCGCTCTCGGTCCGGAGCTCACCGCCCAGCACGTAGATCTTCCCGTCGATCACCGCGGCCGCGGCGTTCGCCCTCGCCGTGGGCATGGGAGATCTGGTGGTCCACGGCGGCGAGGTGGGGACGACCCCGGCAGCACCCGGAAGAGAGCTTGCCACCAGGCCCACGTGTCTCAGATAGGAGAAAGAATCGTAGTAGCCTCCCCCGTTGAACGAGTAGGCCGAGTAGGAGTAGAGCCCGATGGGACCGATCCCGCCCTTGTAGTACTCCGATTCGGAGAACGTCCACGCCTGGTCGTTCGGGCAGATCGTGTGGCCGGCGATGGTCTCGCAGAAGTCCTGACCGGCGGATCGATGGACCGTCAGCGCGTCAGTGGTGATGAACTCGTTGTCGAGGCTGCCGGCGGACGCGGTTACCTGTGTCTCCGACGTGTATTCCGCCCAGAACCCGCCCCCGGTCCATTCACCGTTCATGGCGTCGAACACGACTTCCAGAGTTTGCCCGTCCTGGGAACCGACGATCTTGTGCCGGTCGGTGCCCAGGTATCGCCAACGGGGCGTGTAGTCCCAGTCACCGTCGTCGTGGTCGCCGGACATGAGCAGCTCGAACACCTGGACGCCCTGCACGGTGATGGGGCTGCCCAGCGTGATCCGGAAGTACCCTCCCTTCACGGAGTGTACGCTTGCCGCCGCCCCGCTCACCGCGTTGTACTCGTACGACCAGTAGAAATCCCAGTAGTAGCCCGCGGCCAAGCTGAAGTTGAAGCCCGAGAACTGGGGTGCCCGCTCGGTGACCGTAACGGAGGCGGCGCCGGACACGCCGCCGGCCGTAGCAGTGATAGAGGTGGTGCCAGCACTCCCGGCAGTTGCGAGGCCCGTGCCGCTGACCGTCGCCACCGTTGTGTCCGAGGAGCTCCAGGTGAAGGACACTCCGCTGAGCACGGTGCCGCTCGCATTGCGCGCCTGCGCCTGGAACTGTGCCGTATTCCCCGCCTCGATGCTGACGGTCGCAGGGCTGAGCGCGATGCTCGCCACCGTGTTGTCCGGACCCGAGTCGCTCGCTCCGGTGGGTTCGGACGAATCATCACCGCACGTGGTGAGGGCGAGGGAAAGGACCGTGAGGGTGAGTCCACGAAACCGCGCAGTAGAGACACGCATGGGTACGACCTCACGTCTTTGGTCGAAAGGGTGGGGGTACCCGCCACGCCCCTCAAACCTAGGCCCACCTTAGGAAGGAGACCTTGCGACTGCAATACTGAGCATCCGTTCGAGCTATGCCGCTGGTCGGAGTCGGCGAGGGCTGCAATACCCGAAACCCACCCCTTGACGATTTCGTAAAGCGGTTTTAAATACCCCGACTGGGAGTCGCGTCCCGATGCGGTCAGCTCGGTTGGACAGGAGTTGGCGAAGGCGTCGGCGGCGCGATTTTTTTTCGCCCTCGGGCGTGAAGACGGAAGAGACAACACGGTAGCCAGGAGGCAGGACTCCATGGGCAGGCGACTTCAAGAGCGAGAGAGCAAGGGGCGGCGAGACATCACCGCCCGGGGCATCTCTGCCTCGAAAGCCCGCCATTTCGGGTCCGGCTCATGGAAGGAGCGAGCCTGTGGGCTACCGACGAACCGAGACCAGCGCAGGAGCCCAATGAGGCAGCTGCATAGCGACAGACAGCTCGGCCGACCCGCGTATCGGCGGCCGACACGACAGAACCGCGTAGGATGGGAGGGGTCCGTGCCTTAGCACGCAAACCCCCTGGATCTTCCAGACGCCCCACCTGCGCACCAGGCAGGTGGGGCGTTGTTCGTTCCGACGCCCATCGATCGCTGTTTGAAATCGATGCATGCGCACCGGCGAACCAGAGGCTGCCGGCGGCGTGAGGTGTTGAAGGAACACGCGACTCCCCAACGCACCGATCGCCGTCGGCAGCGCTCGGGGCGTGTCCGGTCGGCAGGAGGGCTGTAGCTCAGCGGTAGAGCAGTTACCTCGCCAATTCCCTCGCCCGCTCTCTGCGGGCCGCCGGCTGAGGGTTATCGACTTCTAATCGACAGGTCGCGGGTTCGAATCCCGCCAGCCCTACTGCCCCGGACCACCCGCCGGATCTCACGCTCGGGCGGGCTCACCCACCCGGTGACGTCCGTCCGCGAGCGGCATCAATCGGTCTTGTGCAGTGCAGGGTGGAGGAACGAGGCACCTCGCCGGGCCCTGGCCCCGGAGCTGCGGGTTCGAGTCCCGCCCCTGCGATGTGAGTCGGCGGGGCACCCCCGGGTGGAGGGGTGTCCCGCCCGCGCCGGGTGCGGCGCACGAGCTCCTCTGGCGGAACGGCATACGCGGCCGGCTCAGGCCCGGCTCCCGATCGAGGGGTGCAGGTTCGACTCCTGCGAGGAGCATTCCAGAGACGCTCGACGCTTCGTCCGTCTCTCGTTCGGGGGCGGGGCTCTCCCCATGACCGGGAAGGTACCGGCATATAGCCCGGCGAGGTCGGATGGAAGCTCCATGGTGGCTGTGGTGTGAGCGGACAGCACGCGAGGTCGTGGTCCTCGAGGCACGGGTTCGATTCCCGTCGGTCACCCTGTCCTTGCGCGACCTGCACGGGTCGCCGGGGGGCCGCCACGCGACGGCGGCCACAATTCGGTTATCGCGCACCCTTCCGACCCCACCAACTCATCCGTGCAGGCATTCGCTTTCGAGCGCGTCACGTGCAGGTGGCCGAGCGGTCGATGGCAGCGGGTTGTTGACCCGCCGGGCGGAGGCCCCGTCGTTGGTTCGAATCCAACCCTGTACGCTCGAAGGTCCCGTGGGGGAGTCCGGCCGTCCCCGCCGCGTTGTCAGCGCGGAGATCACGGGTTCGAATCCCGTCAGGACCGCTGCGTCGGAGCGCTTGGATGGGCCGGCCGGTCTCCAAAACCGGCTCGCGGGGGTTCGAGTCCCTCCCGACGTGTTGTTCCATGTTCACAGGGGTGTCGCTCAGAGGCCGGGCTCCAGCCTTACAAGCTGGCCGACGTGGGTTCGATTCCCACCGCCCCTATCCTCCGCCCTGGAGGGGCCGCGGTCTACGAAGCCGCGGGTCGGTGGTTCGACTCCACCCGGGGGAATCCACGGGGACGTGGCCGAATCGGGTAAGGCTCCAGCTTTGCAAGCTGAGGATTGTGGGTTCGAGTCCCACCGTCTCCATCAGGCCGAGGTAGCTCAGAGGCGTAGAGCTCGCGGGTGAAATCCGTGGAGTCGCTGGTTCGAGTCCAGCCCTCGGTACTCCTTCGTCGTGCCCACGGTGGCGCGGCATTCCGCGCTGCGGCCGCCGGGCCGCGAATATCCTCGATGCGTCCGTAGCTCGGCAGGTAGAGCACCCGCCTGATACGCGGGAGGTCGTTGGTTCGAGCCCAACCGGGCGTACTTCCCGCTTCGTGCGGGATCCTGCGGGTGTGGTGTTCAACGGCGAGCACGACGGCCCTCCAAGCCGGAGGTAGGGGTTCGAGTCCCCTCACCCGTTCTTCGATTCCTCGGGAATGCCCATCTGGGAGTGGCGCAGTTGGAAGCGCACCGGCTTCGGACGCCGGGGGTCGCTGGTTCGAGTCCAGCCTCTCAGACTCGATGGCGCCCGTCCGGCGGGCGTCGTCCACGAGACCGGGGAGGTGGGCCCGAGCCCGCCGGCGCTGCTGCCCCAGGGAGGGACTCTCCTCCGGGCCTCCGAAGCCTGGATGGCCGGTTCGACTCCGGCTGGGGCGACTGGCCCATGACCGTAATCGGCGAACGGACCGGGCTCTTACCCCGGGCATCCCGGTTCGAGTCCGGGTGGGCCGACCTCACGCCTCGAGAGCATGGAGGCCATGCACCCGTTTCGTACTCGGGGGACCGTCGGTTCGAATCCGACTCGAGGCTCTGCGTCGGGCTCCGTCCCGACGCGCCAACAAGTCAGTGCGCATGCATCGCGGCTCGTGCCGCCCCGAGGGGCCGCCGAGCCGACATCTGCCGGACGGCGGGTCGCCGCAGGTCGGTTATCTGGAGGCACTCCCGGTTCGATTCCGGGCGCGGACCCCTCGAGGGTCGGTGTTCCGACCGCAACAACTCATCCGCTCGTCCGAACCCTCGAACGCCCGCGTCGGAGGCCGGTGGGCCTCCGGCGCGTGGGCTTCGGCGCGGGTCGAAGCGCATCGGTTACCGCTACGCAAGCCTGATCCCGATGCGCGGCAACTCATCCGCGCCGATCCATCCGCGGCGGCCTGGAGCCGTCGCATCCATCCACACTCGACCGGGAGGCGAGCTATGGACTACACGAAGCACTTCGTAACTCGGCTGCGTCGGCTGGTGACGCCGCAGTTCGAGGCGATCCCGGGGACCGACCAGGTCGCGAACTCGGCGGGCGGATTCGCCTTCGAGGTCGACGGGTGGGGCCGGCTGGACCGGTTCCTGATCCTGGGGTCCGAGGGTGGGACCTACTACATCGGTGAGCGTCGGCTGACCGTCGAGAACGCCCACGTCGTGGCCGAGCTGATCCACGAGGACGGCCTGCGCGTGGTAGAGCGTGCCGTCGAGATGAGCACGTCCGGGCGCGCAGCGAAGAACGATCCGGCGCTGTTCGTCCTCGCCATGGCGGCGGGGCTGGGTGACGAGCGTACCCGTGCGGCCGCGCTGGTCGCCATGCCTCGTGTGGCGCGCACGGCGACGCACCTGTTCCACTGGCTGCAGTTCGTCCAGGGGTTCCGTGGATGGGGCCGTTCGGTTCGCCGTGCGGTGGCCGAGTGGTACACGGGGAAGGATGCGGCGCAGGTGGCGTACCAGGTCCTGAAGTACCCGTCCCGTGACGGGTGGACCCACCGGGACGCGCTGCGGCTGGCGCACGCGAAGCCCCCGACCACGACGCACGACCTGATCTTCCGGTACGCCGTGAAGGGATGGGATGGCGTGGAGGGCGTCGAGAATGCGGAGCCCGGGGTGATGGCGACGCTGGAGGCGGTACGCTCGCTGGCGGATATGTCGCCGGCGAAGGCGGCGCAGACGATCTCGGAGCGCCGTCTGGTGCGCGAGATGGTCCCGACCGAGCTGCTGCGGCACGCGGTGGTCTGGGAGGCGCTGCTCGAGCGGATGCCGCTGACGGCGCTGATCCGGAACCTGGGTGTAATGACCAAGGTCGGGCTGCTGACGCCCATGGCGGAGGCGGCCGAGACCGTGGCGGCTCGCATCACCGACGGTAATGCGCTGCAGGCGGCACGGGTGCACCCCATCGCCGTGCTGGCGGCCCTGAAGACGTACGCGTCGGGCCGCGGAATGCGCGGGAAGGGTGCGTGGGATCCGGTGGCGAAGGTCGTCGACGCGCTGGACCGTGCGTTCTACCTGGCCTTCCGCAACGCTCCGACCACGGGGCAGCGGACGATGCTGGCGCTGGACGTGTCGGGATCGATGACCGTGGGTGTGGCAGGCATGCCGTACCTGTCCTGCCGTGAGGCTTCGGCCGCGATGGCGCTGGTCACCGCCGCGACCGAGCCGCGCCACATGTTCACGGCCTTCACGGCCGGTCAGTACGAGTTCCGGAGCTGGAGCACCGGTCTCCAGCGGGTCGCCATCTCGCCGCGTCAGCGGCTGGACGACGTGATCCGTAGCACCGAGCGCATGCCGTTCGGTGCGACGGACTGCGCCCTGCCGATGGTCGAGGCGCTGAAGTACCGGTGGAAGGTCGACGTCTTCGTCGTCTACACGGACTCGGAGACGTGGGCCGGTGCGATCCATCCCGTCCAGGCGCTCCGCCGGTACCGGGAGCGGATGGGCATCGCGGCCAAGCTGGTCGTGGTCGCGATGGCGTCCAACGGGTTCAGCATCGCGGACCCCGACGACGCGGGAATGCTCGACGTGGTAGGCTTCGACGCCGCCACGCCGGGCCTGATCGCCGACTTCGCGGCGTAGGCGGAGTCGGGCACCGAGGGGGTGGCGAGTCCATCGTCACCCCCTCTTTCCGTCGGTGGACACGAGCGGGGTGCGCGGGCCGTCCCGGGGGGCAGGGGCCTTTGACGCCTTCTTCGGTCGCGCGCGGCGGCCGTTGCCGCCCGTCCGGCTGAAGGCTAGCGTGCTTCAACCCGTATCAATTCACGCTCGAGGCCAGTCCTGCCGATCGGAAGGAGACACTGCATGTTCGTCGTGACATCGGAGCACGTCATCGGCCACAGGATCACGGAGACCAAGGGTCAGGTCTTCGGCGTCGTGGTGCGCAGCCGAGGCCTGGGTGGCAACCTGATGGCGGGGCTCCGTTCGATCGTGGGTGGAGAGATCAAGGAGTACACGTCGCTCCTCGAGGAGGCGCGCCGCCACGCCGTGGACCGGATGGTGGAGAACGCCAATTCGATGGGCGCCAACGCCATCATCATGATGCGCTTCGACTCGTCCGAGATCGGGCAGACGATGAGCGAGATCGTGGCGTACGGAACGGGAGTCGTGGTGGAGCGGGAAGGTTGAGATGCTTCGCAACGTGCTGCTCGCCGGCGGCGTCGTGGGCGTGGTCGTGGGGATCGCGCTTCTCGTGGCGGGGCAGTACGACCCCGGGCTCCACATGCTCCTCGGCTCCGGTGTCCTCACCGTCGGTGTCGGCTTCGAGCGCTGGCGCTACGTCCGCTCCCTGACCAGTCCGGAGGGGCGCTGGCAGCGCACGGGGGAACGGTTCGTGGATCCCACCACCTACCAGCTCACCGACGTCTACTACAATCCCGACACCGGCGAGCGGGATTATCGGCCGGCCGAGGAGGACGATCGCCGCCGGCTCGAGCCCTAGCGCATGGATTGGGAACGGCCCTGCATCCTCGTCACCGACGGTTGCTCAGTCGAAGAACGGGCAGAGCTTCCCCGCCTCACGGCGCCCGCACGAGTAGCTCTCCGCCGTGCACGCGTCGCACCCATGGGCGTGCCGGAACGAGAAAGCGATGGTGAGGCCGAGGGGAACGATGATGAGGGGGACGAACGCCACGAGCAGAACCATGAACATATGTGTCTCCAAGCCCTTCGGCGTTCTGGGAGAACGCCGGATGGTGAACGGCGGGAGAGCACTTCTTAATATTAGCCTCGAATCGGCCCGACGGACAGCGGGGCGGGATCCGTGGAGCCCCGACCCGGGCCCCTCCGGTCCGGCCCTCACGTCCGATAAGTGTCCTGAACACCGAAGAGAGGTCTCATGCCCGCCCAGGACGTCTGCACGCACCTCCGAGCCATCACCGCCGTGAAGACCGCCGACCGCTACGAGTGCTCCGAGTGCGTGGCCATGGGATCCCGCTGGGTGCACCTGCGCACGTGCCAGGAGTGCGGGGTCACGCTGTGCTGCGACAGCTCGCCGAACCGCCACGCGAGCAAGCACGCCCACGCCACGGGGCATCCCGTGGTCGCGTCGGCGGAGCCCGGCGAGCGCTGGATGTACTGCTATCCGGATGAGGCGTTCGTGGAGTACTGAGGAGGGGTTTCGGCCACGGCTCCGCTGTGGCCACCGAAGCGCCCGGAGCGCGACCCCTCAGGACATCAGCACCTCGGGGTCGTTGATCTCCCGCTCCATCTCCCGCACGAGCTCGGTGACGAGCTTCTCCACCAGCTCCTCGACCTTCTTGCCCCTGCGCTCGGCCTCGCGCTGGTAGGCATGCAGCAGGTGGTCACTCAAGTCCACCTCGATCGTCAGCTTGGGCACGACCACCTCCTCAGGGAAACGGCGACCATGGACGCGCGACTCCCCGTAAGAGGGCGCGTCAAATCGGATGGAGGGGTAGGAAGGCGAGGAGGGGTGACCGAGGCGTACCTGGATGGTACGCCGCAGGGAACTCCCCGGAGCCTGACGACGCCCTGCACCGATTTCACGCGCCCGTCACTAGACTACGGGCACCGCCTTGTGTCCATAGCACCGGATGCCACCGTGGCCCTCCTTGCGGATGAGCCGGAACTCCAGCGATACCTCCATGCCGGGCAGGACCTCTTCGGGGTCGCAGTCGGCGACCTGGACCATGAGCCGAGCGCCCTCGGGCGTCTCCACGACGGCCACCGCGTAGGGCGACTCCATGAGAAGGTCGTCCGGCGGCGTGCGCACGACGGTGGACGTGACCACCTTGCCGCTCCGGCTCAAGGCCATCGCCTCCATGTTCGCGCTGCGGCAGTCGGGGCACACGTGACGGGCGGGGAAGGTGACCTTGCCGCAGTCGGCACACTTGGCGCCTTCCAGGCGGTACCGGTTGGGCACCTCCCTCCAGTATCTCGGGCTGGGCATGGTCACACCCTCTCGAAGATGTGGACGAGTGAGCTCGCTCCCGAGCCCCCCATGTTCTGCGTGAGACCCGTGTGCGCGCCCTCCACCTGGCGCTCGCCGGCTTCCCCGCGGAGCTGCTCGAAGATCTCGATGGCCTGGGCCACGCCACTGGCACCCACGGGGTGTCCCTTGGACTTGAGGCCTCCGCTGGTGTTGACCGGGATCTTCCCGCCCAGCGCGGTCATCCCGGAGCGCGCGGCATCCTTGCCCTCGCCCTCGCAGGCGAAGCCCACGGCCTCGATACACGCGATCTCGGCGATGGCGAAGCAGTCGTGTACCTCCGCCACGTCGATGTCCTTGGGGGCGAGCCCGGTGGCCTTGTAGGCGCGCTCGGCGGCCTTCGCCACGGCGTCGAGGGCGGCGGGATCCCTCCGGTCCGCCAGGGCCATGGCGCTGGTCGCCTGACCGACACCCCGGATGCGCACCGGACGGTCCGTGTACTTCTTGGCCTGATCCAGGGGAACCAGGATGACCGCCGCCGCGCCGTCGCTCACCGGGGAGCACTCCAGCAGCGTGAGGGGGTCGGCCACCATGGTGGAGCTCATGACTTCCTCGACCGTCACCTCGCGGTGGAACTGGGCCTTGGCGTTCATGGAGCCGTGGTGGTGGCTCTTCACCGACACCCAAGCCAGATCCTCGTCGGTGGTGCCGTACTTCGCCATGTGCGCCCGGGCGATCATGGCGTACAGTCCCGGGAACGTGATGCCGTGATAGACCTCGTTCTCCTGGTCGGCGGCGGTGGCGAGGACGTTGGTCACGTCGGCGCCGTCGGTCATCTTCTCCACGCCGGCAACCATGGCCACGTCGCTCATCCCCGAGGCCACGGACATGTAGCCGAGCCTCAGGGCGGCGCCCCCCGACGCGCACGCGGACTCGACGCGGGTGGCCGGGATCCCCGCCATGCCCAGATGGTCCGCCATGAGGGGAGCCAGGTGCTCCTGCCCCACGAACTGGCCGCCGGACATGTTACCGACATACAGGTCGTCCAGGTGGTCCGCCCCGGCTGAGGTCAGGGCTTCCACGGCGGCCTCCACGAAGAGGTCGCGGAGGCTGGATTCCCACAGCTCGCCAAACCGGGTCATGCCCGCTCCGACGATGGCTACGTCGCGCATGATGGTCTCTCCCGGCTCCTAGTCGTTGACGATGATCTTCTCGCGGTACTTCGCGTACTGGCCGTATGTGAGGTACCGCCTGGTCCCGTCCAGCATCTGGCGCACCGTGGGCGCGCGGTCACGCCGCTCGGGCAGCAGCTCGGTGGCCCGGAGAACGAAGGAGTCGCTCCCGGCTCCGGAGCCGAACGACGTGATGAGGATCAGGTCGTCGGGGTCGGCCACGTCCAGGATCGCCGCCAGACCCGTCGGTGAGGAGCCCGAATAGGTGTTGCCCATCTGGGGCACGATCCAGCCCGTCTCCCACTGCTCCTTGGTGAAGCCCAGCTGCTTGGCCGCGCTCAGCGGGAACTTGCCGTTGGGCATGTGCAGGACCACGTAGCGGAAGTCCTTGGGCTTGAACCCCGTCTTCTCGAGGATCCTCTCGGTGGCCGTCATCACGTGCTTGAAGTACGCCGGCTCACCGGTGAAGCGACCGCCGTGACGCGGGTAGAACTCGCCTTCCCGCCGCCAGAAGTCCGGCGTGTCGGTGGTGAAGGAGTAAGTCTCCAGCACGTCCACCAGGAGGTGCTCCTTGCCGAAGATGTACGCCGCGCCGCCGGCGGATGCCGAGTACTCCAGCGCGTCGTTGGGCGCGCCCTGCGAGGTGTCGGCGCCGATCCCCATGGCGTACTCCACGCGCCCGGCCTCCACCAGCCCCAAGGCCACGAACATGGCCTCCGTGCCGGCCTTGCACGCGAACTCGAAGTCCGCCACGTGCAGGTCCGGGCCGACGCCCAGGGCCTCCGAGACGATGGTCCCCGAGGGCTTCACCGCGTAGGGGTGGGACTCCGAGCCGATGTACAGCGCGCCGACGCGGCCCGGCTCGATGCCCGCGCGCTCCAACGCCCCGCGCCCGGCCGCTACGGAGATGGTGATGGTGTCCTCGTCCAGGCCGGGGACGGACTTCTCCTTGAGCAGGAGTCCCCGCTGGATGCTGCCGGGATCCTTGCCCCACTGTTTGGCTATTTCTTCGCTGGTGATGCGGTTACGCGGGATGTACGCGCCGTAGCCGACGATGCCTGCCATAGAGTGACTCCTCACGCTCCACGGGGATGGGCAGTCCAAGGCGGGAAGGGGGCCCTGAGGACTCTGACGGCACCCGGGGGTCTAGTCAACCTCACACCGGGCCGTCGGGTCGCCTGTCGGGATTCTCCGGTGGCGGCGTGTGGTGGGATCTCCGCCGGGACCGACGCGCGTCGATGTACGCGCCCGGGAGGCGCCCGTCTTCAACCGACGGGCGTGCAGGTCGCTCAGTCCGTGGCCCCCACGGGAACCGTCCCGGACCCCTCGCGGGACGCGGGCGACCCTCGCGGCTCCCGCCGGGCGCGGGCGGCGCGCGCCGACCTCCGTGCCCGGCTCTCCACCCAGCCCGGGATACGGACCAACATGAGCGTTGCGTAGATCACGCCCATGAGAATGGGGATGCGCACGTCGGCCTTCACCGACCAGTAGTAGTGGATAACCCCCAGCGCCGGGACCACGTATATGAGCCGGTGGAGGGTCACCCACCGTTTGCCCAGCCGCCGGATCGACTTCCTGGTCGACGTGAGCGCCAGGGGAATCAGGAGAAGGAAGCCCGTGAACCCCACCGTGATGTAGGGCCGCTTGCGGATATCATCCGTAATCCACGAAAGGTTGAGACCGAGGTCCAGTCCCATCCAGATGCTGAAGTGGAGCGCGACGTAGTAGAACGCGAACAGGCCGATGGGGCGTCTGAGCCGGATGAGGGGGTTCCACCCGGTGACGCGGCGCAGAGGCGTCACCAGAAGCGTGGCCAGCAGTCCGATGAGCGCGCTCATCCCGGTGACGTGCTCGAGCTTCTCGACGGGGTTGGCGCCCAACCATCCCCAGTAGGCGCCGGCTCCCAGCCACACCGTCGGCGTGAGGGCGCCCACCCACAGCAGCACCTTGAGCGCCAGCACCACGCGCTTCGTCCTCATCGCGTCCACCTCCCGTCCCCTCGCGATCGCGGTGCCCTCAGAACCAACGGTGCAGGTCCATGCCCGCGTACATCTGGGCGACCTGGTCTCCGTACCCGTTGAACATGAGCGTCTTGCGCCGCCGCCACTCTCCCAGACGCCGCTCCGTGGCCTGGCTCCAGCGGGGGTGGGGCACGTTGGGGTTCACGTTTGCGTAGAAGCCGTACTCGTGGGGGTTCACCACCCACCAGGTGTTGTGGGGCATGTCCTCGACGAAGCGGATGCGCACGATGGACTTGATCCCCTTGAAGCCGTACTTCCACGGGACGATGAGCCGGAGCGGCGCGCCGTCCTGATTGGGCAGATCCTTGCCGTAGAGGCCCGTCACCAGGAGGGTGAGGGGGTTGGTGGCCTCGTCCAGACGGAGCCCCTCGATGTAGGGCCACGGCAGGACATCGGTGCGCTGCCCGGGCATCTGGGAGGGCCGCACGATGGTGGTGAACTGCACGAACTTGGCGTCGCCGGTGGGCTCGACGCGCTTCACCAGGTCGGCCAGGGGAAAGCCGCGCCACGGCACCACGATGGACCACGCCTCCACACACCGCATGCGGTAGACCCGGTCTTCCAGCTTGTAGGGTGCGAGGAACTCCTCGAGGTGGTAGCTGCCGGGGTTCTTTACATGGCCCTCGACGGCCACGGTCCACGGACGGGGGTGGAAGTCGCCGGAGTTCTCGGCGGGATCCGTCTTGGAGGTACCGAACTCGTAGAAGTTGTTGTAGTGCGTGATGTCCTTGTACGAGTTCACCGGCTCGCCCAGCTCGGACTTGAGCTTGGAGTAGTCGACCTGCTGGCCGGGTCCGGCCGGGGAGGGCCACTCCATGGCGGCCAGGGCCGACGGCGCCAGGGCCAGGCCGGCGGCGCCGGCGGCGGCCTGCCGGATGAAGCGCCGGCGGTTCAGGTACACGTCTTCCGGAGTGATCTCGGAGGAGGGGACGTCGGAGGGTCTCTTCACCCGGATGATCATGTCGAGCGCTCCCAGGGAGGTGGGGTGTCGCGGGCCGCCGAGTGCCTACGGCGACCTGCTCCTCAAACCCATACCTCGGGGGCACGGTTCCCCCCGCCGGGACTTTTCCGCCTCCGGCCGCCCGGGTGAGAGGGCCTTCCGCCCTCCGGCGACGCGCCTACGCCACCGCCACCGCCGGCTCGACGGCGACGGCCTCTCGGGCGGCCTTCAGCGACGCCAGCACCGAGGCGGCTACCAGCAACGCCACCACCGCCACGTAGACGCCGGGGCCCGGAGAGAGAATGCCCCCCGCCGCCTTCTGCAGGAAGGCCACGAAGAGGGAACCGAAGAAGACCGCCAGTGCGGAGCCCCAGAGCGCCCCCCGGGCACTCCCTACCAGGACGAACAGGAGAATGCGCGCGTCGGTGGCGCCCAGGACCCGACGGATCGCCAGCTCGCGGAGACGCCGCCCGGAGATCTGCAGCGCCGTGGCGCGGGCACCGTGGACGGCGAGGAGAAGGGTCAGGAGTCCCAGCGCGACCGCCACCCACCTCATCCAGGCCAGCGGTGCCGCCGCCGCTCTGCGGACGCCGGGCAGGGTGCGGACCTCCCCGGGTGCGTATCCGGCGCCGCCGAGCAGGGCCACCGCCGCGCTCACGGTTCCCGAGTCGTCCCGGAGGAGCACGTCCGCATGCCGGATCGGCTGCTGCAGGGCATCGACCCATATCTGCGGGCGGGCGAGGTCGTCACGGCCCACCGCGGCCGGGGCGGCGTCCTCCACCACCCCCACCACCTCGTACCAGGGGCCGGACTCCCGTCCCAGGTGCACGAGGTGACCCAGGGGCCTTCCGTTCTCGAACGCGGTGCGTGCGAAGGTCT